>NZ_JAKFZO010000002.1:0-372992 GCF_021654175.1 Pseudoalteromonas sp. MMG024 | reverse complement strand
GGTGTTAGCAATCAGTTGCGGCTTTTTTGTAATATCGTAAAGTGAGTTTCTTTATTTCCAATAGCGTGAATGCTCGCCCGAGAAGTAGTGCGCAAATTGGGATAGGTGCTGATATAAAAAGTTTTTGGTTGCGGTGACTTTTGCTGCTGTTTTTAAGTCAGAATGATACAGCAACCATAAACTCCAAATTGAGGGTTTTACCGGTATATCTAAGCGGTAAAGATTTGAATTTTGTTGTGAATCGACTAAACCACAGGGTAATTTTGCAATACCTAATCCATTTTTAGTCGCGGTAACAAGCGGGCCGAGTTGATCAAATCGCGCGATTACATTGCTACTTGGCAAGTATTTGTTATGCCAATCGGCTTCGAATTCTAACTCCCACAATAACACGCGGTGCTGTGCGCGTGAGGTACTTAAATAATCATCACTTGCATAGACACCCCAATTTGATGAAAACAGGTTTCTGCCAATGAGGTCGTCTTGGCTCGGTGCTGGTGTGAATCGCAGTGCAATATCGGCCTCTCTTGCACGCAAGTCTTTGTGCATTGAACCAATTAATAAGTTGGTTTGTATATTGGGATAACGCGCATTGAACTCGTTCAGTGCGGGTACCACAAAATCGTTAGCAAGCTCAGGTGTTAAGGCGATATTTACCTCGCCGCTCAGCAGCTGATCTTGGCCGAATAATTTGCGTTCAATATTGCGCTGTTGCTCTTTTAACAGTGTGATATCAGGTAACACCGCCTTGCCGGTTTCCGTCAGCTGATAACCTTTCGGCACACGTTCAAACAGCCTAACTTTAAAGCGATTTTCAAATGCTTGAATACGCCGTGCAACGGTTGTGTGGTTAACCTTAAGTTGCTTGGCAGCGCCCGATAAGGTACCCGACTGATAAAGTGCAACTATGTATTGGTAATCATCATCTAAGTTCATCTGTGTATTATTGCACAATAAAAATGCGAAAATCACTAATTTTTTTAGCGCTAAAGTGGCGTAAAGTGAGTTTGTAATTAATTCAACTTTAGACAGGATGCTAATTATGTATACCCTTTATCATTTTCAAATTTCATGTTCTTCTGCGGTAAAAATGGCGCTAGAAGTGATTGGCGCAGAACATAAAACTGTGGTGGTGGATCTCTTTGAAGGCGCGCAGCACAACGCCGACTTTTTGGCTGTTAATCCGCTTGGTAAATTGCCAGTGTTGGTAGATGCCAGCCATACCTTTACGCAGGGCGAAGCGATTTTAATTTATCTGTCGCAAAAGCATAAAAATGCACAGCTAATGCCTGATTTAGCAAGTGTTGATGGCATGGAAGCGTTGAAGTGGTTAAATTTTGTCGCCAGTAGTTTGCATGGCCATTTCACAAAAATATTTCATCCGGAAAAAGTGTCAACGGATCATGATTCGGTTAAACAAAACGCTGAAGAAGAGATTGTTAAGTTACTTAATTTTGTGTCAGACCGATTAGCACAATCACCTTATTTGGCAGGCGAAAAACCAACCCTTGCTGATTTATATTTTGCGGTGATCTTAGGTTGGGGGCAGGTGTTAAGTTTTGAGTTGTTTACACGTTTCCCTGAATTTAAGGTTTATAAACAGCGATTACAAACGACTTTCCCACAATCAGAAACCTTACAAAATATTTAAGTTAACCACCGTACTAACAACAGATATTTAGTACGGTGTAATTCGTTTTACTTAACGTTATTATCGTTAAGTAACGAATTAAAGCGGGTTTCGAGTTTGCCACCGATAATCGCAACACGCTTTTTCATTTCTGTTATCCATTTTTCATCGTTAATCACATTTTTTGAAAATGTCATATCCCGCTTAGTGTGACCCACATACAGCAAGGCATCAGCAAGTGATTGAATTGTCGCATCTTTACTGTTTATTTTACTAAGTATAGGTCGCGCTTTTGGCATTATGTCACGAAATAGAATATCGGCGAGAACGGAATTATCGTCTAGTTTAATAATTTTTGCAGCGTCTGTATTAGGCAACACGTCATACAACACGTTTTGAATAACAGGCCACACAGTAAATACTGAGTTAGGTTTAGCCATCTCAATGCGAGAAGCCAGCGACAAATTCTGCTGATTAACCGTTTCTGGATGCGTTGCTTTTAATAAGTGAAAACCGCCAAATACTAAAATAGCTTTTTGGTTAGACTGAATAATTGGTGTGAGTATGTCGTAAAAGCCATCTACTTTGCTCGATGCAGCACGTTGCCACGACTCGGCGGTGGCATTTTTCCAGTTAAAGTGTTTTTCTGCTAACAGTACCGTTAGCTTTTTGTCATCGGGTAATGTTTGATTTATGGTCCTTATCGATTGCAATAATTCTATATATCCGTCGCCAAGCCATGCGGTGAAATAGAGCGTTTCGCGCAGTACGTTTTTTAACTTTGACTCATCAACAGCATCACCTTTAATATACTGATTTATATATTTTTGGTAATTTTGATTACCAAATTCCAACACAATAATTGGCTGCTGTGATACAACTTTTGGTGAGGTAATAATGTCACTTATTGCTGGCATAAAACCAGGGTAGTAATGGGCATCGCCAAGTGCCACAAATTGATGGGTTGAGAGTGCATCGACGACAACTTGTTCGCTTGGCTGTAGCTGTGTTTGTAATTGACTAATTTGCTCTGGTGATAGATTTAGCGTCGCATTTTTCGGTAAGTAGTCGCATGCAGCTAAGCAGACAGCAATTAATACAATAGCAAAGTACTTCATGATAATCCTTGAGAAAATAGGGGAACGTAAGATTTTGAATAGGCGTTTGTTGATTTAGTCTGATTCATCTGGTTCGAGTGTAAAGAGCAGATCGAGCGCTGGCAGAAAAACGCTGACGGTAAATAGCGCCGCCGCGAGAGCGTATAAATAATTTAAGCTGGTGGTATTTTTAATTAGCCATGAAATGCTCATACTTAGCCAAAATACGTTAAACAAAGTGATGTTTACATTTGGTTTAAGCGGCTTAGCACAATACTTACAGTTGAGTGGCTCGCGATTTAATAATGCAAGGCGGTCACTTAGTTTAAGCGGCTTGTTGCAGCAAGGGCATGAGCGAGTAACGAATTCGTTTAACATGGCTTAACATTAAATGATAATTGTTATCATTTAATGTTAAGCCATGTATAAGTAAATTAAAAGGGCTTTATAAGGGCTTTTAATGCCTTGCTAGTGCCCACTATATTAACTTGCGTTATGTTGCCGTTATTGAGTGTTATCACAGTAACGTGATCATCTTTTTTGGGAATAGTGTTTAGTACGTTGCCCTCTTTATCCATAATTACCGAATAAGCGAGCTTCTTCATTTTAGGAATAGCAATAAAGCGGCTTATAAGTGATGGCATGGCGCTAATATCGGCGTAGTATTGAACATTTGCAGCCAATAAATCATCACTTTTTTTATTTTCAAATGCCGCTTTAACAAGTTTGCTACTATCCATATCGTGACTGAATACTAGCCATTTTGTACTAGGTGAAAGTGTCTGCTTTTTATCAAATTGGTCATTAAGCTCGGGTAACGAGAGTGTTTGGCCTACTGTTAATGTCGGTTTTGTACTCTCCGCAACACTAACCCATGAGGTTAAAAGTAGCGAAAAAACAGCGAAAATGTTTAGAAATCTCATAATATGCTTTAAATCCTGCTTTATTTAAACGTGGCGTAATAATTTAAACTAAGACACTGGGCAATCAGTGTGCCTGCAACGTATTTACGCATCACAAATATTTACCCTTTAATTTGTACGTTTTATCTAACAGCTTAGATTAGGCTTATTTAGTGCCAAAAGTACAGTCTTGCTCGGAGCGTTTAAATACGGTTTGCATCCAAATACGTCGGTTTTCTTGAGTTTTAACTTGCTCTGGCAGCGGGTGAATTAACAATAGGTAATCGCCTTTATTCAAATCATCAACCGAAAATGAGGGAACGCTTGGGTCGTCGACTAAAATAGGTTGGATCACGGCGACTTTTCGTTTTTTTAGTAGCATTACCCGTTCAACAGTACCGAGGTGCGATGCAGAATGAAAATGGCCATTTAAGTGTACTAGCTTGTGATTTGGGTGATTTTCTAATGCATTATGGATTGATTCAGCCATGGTATCGTCACGAACTATTTGGGCAAAATAGCGATTTAATGTACTTGGTTTAATTGTTTCCTGACTGTGCCCCATATTGGCAGTAAACTTGTCAAAGTAAGCCCCTTCGGTTGGCGTATAAAACGACTGTGCCACTTGATGTTTTCGTTTTTCTGGCAAGTTGTCTAGTATCTCTAAGCCATGCCTTCCAGTACATACTACAGTATCTTTCGGTGCGTTAGCGGCAATAACAGGTAAACCATGTGTTTTTGCCATTTCAACAAGAGGGCGATAACTGCTTTGGTAATTATCCCATGCACGGCCAAAGTGGCGTAATGACCATTCACCAATTTCATCATTTAAATACGCATTTAGGTATGTTTGCGTATCTCGCTCAAATTGTTCTAACGAAAGGATGATTTTAGGGTTAGTTTTCAGTAGCGCTTGATAAATGTTTGCCTGTGCTAAATGATTACCGGGATGACGATGATTCTCACCAATAAATATCACGTCATAATCGCTCAACCCGCCAACGCTTTTTGCTAAATCAACAGTCTTAGGTTGCCCTGAACGCACATCGATCAGCTGATAGTCATACAAGCTTGTTAGCGGTGAAGCTAAGTGCCATTGGTTGTTGTTTTGCACAAGCGCGCTGACGGTTTTCTCGTGGCTTGGCAGATGAGTGCTTTGGCAAGCAGTTAGTAACATACTAAGCGATAACACAATGAATAAAAGTTTGGTGCGTAGCACAGTAACCCTCTTAGTTTTCTTATTGACGATGGTAAATGGCTTACCATTTGGTAAGCCTTTTTGTCGAGATTAGATTAAAGCTAAATACCGGCGCTCTACTTCTTGCCAGTTTATAACATTGAAAAATGCGCTAATGTATTCTGGACGGCGGTTTTGGTATTTTAAGTAATAGGCGTGCTCCCACACATCTAAACCTAAAATTGGTGTTTCGTTATTCATTAGCGGGCTGTCTTGGTTTGCAGAGCTCGTAACTGCTAGTTCGCCATTTGCATTCACAACAAGCCACGCCCAGCCACTACCAAAGCGAGTTAATGCTGCTTTAACAAAGAGATCATGGAACGCGTCAAATGACCCAAATTCTGCGGTAATCGCATTTTTAAGTTCACCCTTTTGAAGCTCACCACCAGTGGGCGACATTACTTGCCAAAATAAGCTGTGGTTATGATGGCCTCCTACATGATCTCTTACAGCCCCCTGTAATGAGTGTGGTAAAGCAGCAATATTAGCCAGCAGCCATTCATCACTTTTTTGCTCAAACTCAGAACCAGCTAGCGCTTCGTTAGCTTTATTTACATAAGTTTGGTGATGCAAAGTGTGATGTATTTCCATGGTTTTTGCGTCAATGTGCGGCTCTAATGCATCATATGCATAGTCGAGGTTCGGTAGTGTAAATGCCATATTTTTTTCCTTTATAATTTAGCGTTATCCGCTAGTGAATCGTGTTGTTTTGAGCACTGATTGTGTTCATGATGGTATGTAACTTGCTTACGATATTCGCATCGTCGCCATATTGCTTTAGTAAAACAAAGCAATGGTGCTTTAGTTGTGAGAGATGCTTTAATACGATGAGCTGATGCGAAGACTGGGTTGAAGTAAAAATATGCGCGGCGCATTTGCATACGCTTTTGTAGCCTTCAACTAACAGGTCGCAGGCGTTGTTAATATTTTGCTGTGCGATATTGGAATCTACTAAGTTTAAATACGACACTACTACAGCGGGAATATACTGATCTACTATCCATGCTTCTGGTGGAGGTGAATCAGATTCGATTTCTGCCTCTATTTGCTCTAACGCAATTAAACAATCGGCATAAAGAAGGTTAGCGTAAGAAAACTGGCAGCTATCGAAAGCTTGGTTACCTTTTGATACATGCTGTTGCCAAATTTGCATCACGTTATGAATACAGGTTTTAGTATCGGGCATCTCAAACATTAAATTCAAATAAAAACTATTATCATTAATATTTAATTTATTTCAAGCGGTAATTTGATTTTAGCTAGGGGATGTAATGGCTAAATTGGCAGTAGAAGACGGTATTTGTCGGACTTTCACGTGTTTTTAATGCATATTAGCGTAATATTTGATGGTTTGAACAATGTCTCACGTAACGTTAGCACTTGCTCCATATTGGTATTTGCTTATGTGTATTTGTGTTGGTAATTATCGAGTGGCGTGCTTTAACAAGTGCATTGCAATGTATGCTTTGCGTGTGACTACAAGCGAATGGCTTTTGTCATCATAGCTTTACCTTCGGTTTCTACGTAATCTAAAAACACTTTGGCAATGGGCGAAAGTTGCTGCGATTTGGCCCAAGAGAAAGACCATTTGGATTGAATAGGTAAGGACGATACGTTAATCACTTTCACATTATAGCTGTCGCCAAATGCTAGTGTATGAGCTGATAAAATGGCTACGCCCATGCCTGAGAGCACTGAGTGAATAATGGCTTCGTTACTGGCAATCGTCATACGAACATTGGGTTTTATTTGGTGCTTTTTAAAAAACTGCTCGGTGACGTAGCGTGTACCTGAGCCTTCTTCACGAATAATAAAGTTTTCCGCTGAAAACTCTTCTAATGAAACTTGCTTACGTTTTGCAAATGGGTGGTCCGCATTGGCTATTGCCACAAGGTCGTTCGACATAAACTCAATAACTTCAAGATCAAGCTCTTGCGGCACATAGCTAAACACATAGAAATCATCTACCCCTTGTTCAAATCGCTCAACGACTTGTTGTCTGTTAGCAACGGTAAATTGAATGTCGATCCCTGGATAACACTTACAAAACGGGCCTAATAAGTGTGGAATAAAGTATTTTGCTGTTGTGGCACAGGCGATGCGAAGTGTACCCGATTTAAGTCCTCGCAAGTTAGATAAATGCATATCAAGCGTTTCGCATTGCTGCATTATTTGCCGACTTGTTGCCACGGTTGCCAATCCTGCATCGGTGAATTTAAGTTGCCGGCCCACTTGTTGATAAAGCGGTAAGCCAATGGCTTCACTTAATTTTTTAAGTTGCATAGAGACCGTAGGCTGAGTCAAAAATAATGATTCTGCTGCAGCTTTAATGCTGCCACCTTCAAATACGGCTAATAAAATTTCAAGTTGACGAAAGGTGCCAATGTGCGCGTGTAATCGTGATGCCATACTTATTCCAAAATATTAAATTAGATAAAAATCTAATTAAAATATAGTTAATATCTATTTTTATCTAATCGAAACCATGTGTAAACTTTTTTCTGTCGCTTAATTTTATGGATGGGAAAGTAAAATGAAGAACCGAAGTTTTATATTGTCTCTCGTTACCTGCGCAATGCTGCTGACGTTCTATGCGTTAAGCAGTCAAATTGGTCAGCCTCAGTTGGCATTTGTTATTGTTGCAGCGTTATTGTTTAGCTTTTCACTTTATTCACAGTTAGTCGCACGCAATAAGCTAGGCTTGTCTCGACCTGCCGCAGAGCACTATATGCAACGTGTGGGAGAAAAATAAACCATGATTATTGATGCCGTTGTCGCTTTTTTTATTCTGGGTATCGTTAGTCAATTATTAGGTGCCAAAATAGGATTTCCTGACGGGCTGTATAAGTCACTGAGCATGTTTTTGATGATTGCGATTGGCTTAAAAGGCGGCCTTGCACTGCAAAAACATATCGACCCCGCGTTACTTACAATGTCACTGGCAGTAGTTACTTTTGGTCTTATTTTACCGTTAATCGCATACCCAATTTTGCGCTATTTCGGACAGCTCGATAAAATTAATGCTGGCGCAATTGCTGCACATTATGGCTCGGTGAGTGTGGCCACGTATGCCGTTGCAATTGCTATTCTTGAGACGAACAATGTTTCATATGAAGCTTACTTCCCGCTGTTTGTTGTCCTTTTAGAAATGCCAGCAATTATTGTAGGCTTAGTGTTAGCAAAGGGTAGCTTGAAAATTATCAACGGAGAATTTGTTAAAAACGAGCTTGTCGCTAACCAAAGCATTCTACTGATGCTCGGGAGCTTAATTATTGGTTATTTGGGTGGTGACAGTGTTGCTAAATTATCGCCTTTCTTTATTGAGCTTTTTTCGGGTATTCTTGCGCTGTTTTTATTCAAAATGGGGCTAATCGCAGGCAAACAGCTTGTAACAGTTAAAAAGAACAGTGTGTTCTTAATTAGTTTTGCTGTACTTATGCCAATGATTGGTGGCCTTGCAGGTACAGGGCTCGGGTTAATGCTTGGGCTAAGTAGCGGTGGTATTGCATTAATGGCGGTGCTTGGCGCAAGTGCGTCTTATATTGCGGTGCCTGCTGCCATGAAACAAAGCCTGCCAGAAGCCAATGCTGGTATGTCGATTACCGCATCTTTAGGTATTACCTTTCCATTTAATGTACTGATTGGTGTGCCATTTTTTATCACGTTTGCAGAATATCTTGCGGCAAAATAAACGTGATAGGCATTAAATAAAAACTGCGAACTTAAGTTCGCCGTTTTTTAATTTTCATTAGAATTAACGCGTTACCTTTACACGCTTTTCAATCATCAATTTCGCTTCAATGCGACGGTTTTCACTGTGTGCTTCAGCTGTGTTGGCGTCGTTTAATAAACGCGTTTCACCGTAACCTACAGCGCTAATACGTGATTCATCAATGGCGTATGTGTCAATTAACACCTGCTTAATTGCTTTGGCACGCTTTCCTGACAGTTTCAGGTTATAAACCGCGTTACCTGGTGCAGAGCTGTGACCTTCAATTTGCACATTTTGCTCTGGGTATTTTTTCATAAAGTCAGCAAAACGGCGTAAGTCAGTGCTGTTTGGATCAAGTACTTCGCTTGAGTTGTTATCAAACTGTACCGCTAATTTAATGCTGTCTTGCATGTCTTTAAACAGTGTACACCCTTGTGCGTCTGTTTTATCTGTCGTTGGTGTATTTGGACATCTGTCTTCGTTGTCGTTTACACCGTCGTTATCGCTATCAAGTACAATAGCGCAGCCAGTGCTGTCTACACGTATACCTTGTTTTGTGTTCGGGCATTGATCGCTTGCATCAATAACTCCGTCGTTGTCGCTGTCGATTACCGGCGCTGCTTTAGGCGCTTCGGTTGCAGGCGCACTGTTACCGCCAAACTGATAAAGCAGACCAAGTTTACCGCTGTAATCTTTATGATTTTCACCAAAGTCATGGTAAGCCGCCACTTCTGTGATCACTTTCCATTTGTCGGCTACTGGCCAATGCATACCGACACCTAAATTACCCAGGTTATAACTCGTATCAAGTGATTCGTGTTTTAAACCTGCAAATACGTATGAATTGCCTTGGTATGGGAAGAACATCGCATCTAAACCGTAGCGATGACCGTCAATACTTTCTTGACCCGGATATGCTTCTAAGTCGATGCGTGCATATTCAAAACGACCACCCCATGAAGGTGTGAAACGTTCGCCAAGTTCTAAGCCCCAACCCCAATCGATGCGGTCTTTTGGCATTGCTTGGAATTTATCTTTGTCTGCATAGTAATATTCGGCAAAGCCACCAAGCCAGATTTCCTTATCTTCAGCAAGTGATGGCATGCTTGTTATAGCTGCCAAAATAGATAGCGCAAGAGTGTGTTTTTTCATTTAATGATCTCCGTTTTCTCATGTAAACGTCATTTAGTTTAGTAGATTGCTGCAGTGGCGAAGTAAATATGTTCGTTCTGCTTTTTACGAACTGGCTAACAAATTTTATGCCTATTATTTTTCATTTATATTTCAATGGATTAGTAGAGTTTTATAGTTTATTAATAATAACTGTGTAAAGAGTTACTCGGTAAAAAAGTCGCAATTTGTAAGTTTTACATTGCTCAGTGGTACACAGGGGATATTGTGAATCGGTACAAGCTTGGTTTGAAAGCAAAAAACAGCACTATGTTGTGGTTTTATGATTAGATGATGGTATTACACACAATGTGTTTATAAACCGAACGGCAAAGGGGAAAGAGGGGTCAACAGACCCTCAATTTATAATTTGGTAAAGTAATATAAGAAAGCGAAAATGCTAAATACTTGCTAATCGCTGCAGCAACTCATCGGTTTTGATTAACCCCGAAATAGCTTCACCGTTTTGCAGTAAAATAGTAGGCGTTGCACTAAAACCAAAACGCTGTGCAAGCTGTTGCTGTGTAACTAAGTTATTCTCACAGACGTTTGTAACATTACCTTGGTAGTAGCCAACTTGCATTGCTCGGTTCATGGCTTCTTGTGGATTGCGTGCACACAGAGCGGCGGCGGTTTTTTCAAATGCGCTGCTACCGACATTGCCTCGTGGGATCATTACGTAGTCAATTGTAATGCCTTGTTGATTTAATTCGTCAATCTTTCCATGCAACTTACGACAAAACGGGCAATCGATATCGGTAAAAACCGTGATGACATGCTGTTCGTTACTCGCTTTGTAGCTAAGCAGAGCGTCTCTCGGCAAGGTTTTGATAAGTGCTACACGTTGCTGCTGTTTTACTAATTCAGTTAGGTCTATTTTGCTTTCGGTGTCGATAACTTGTCCTAAATACAAATATTTACCATCGGGACTGGCGAAAAACGTATGGTTTTGTGTCGTGACTAAGTGGAGATCATTGTTATAGTGCTCGACGGAAAACGGTGTATTTTCACCGAGTAAATCAAGCAGCTTTTGTTTTATCGCTGCAAGAGTTGAGTGATTATTTTCGAGCGGTTGCACTGTTTGTGAGTGCACAAACGCGGCGCAAAAAAAGAGTGAAAATGTGAATAATAACGCGATAATTCGATTAACTGATTGCATATAACTAGCCTATTTAAATTGGATTAAGCCAACTTACTAGGTAGCAGCGTTTGACGCATTTAAAACTATCTATAATCATCTATAAATAACTATAATTTATTTAATATTAATGGCTTATAGTTATTTGGGTAAGGTTTTTTTAGGTGCGCATAGTGCGTTGTCGTGAGCCAAAAATATCATTATGCAAGGTGCTATTTGTGAAATTAAAACTAGTTGGCTGATTTAGTTGGTGGCAAAGCGCCAGGTGCTCAGCATTTTGTTCTGTGTTGGCTTGCTGCTTGTTATTTGTCACTATTGTTGCAATAAGAGATTCTCTGTTAACGGGGTTATGCTGAGTCGTGCTTGCAGTTGCTGGTTTGTTGGTGATAATCGTCGCAATACGCTGATTAACTACTTCACTGCTGCACACGGCTAAACTTGAATTAAGTAGCGCTTTACTTTCAATTGCATAGTTGAGTGCATCATTAATTTCACTGTTTTCTAATGATATACGGCTTAATAGGTCGAGTGCTTGCGTACGATAATAATCTGAAGTTGGCGTTTGATTAATAATCTTAAACGCGAGCTGATTTGCTTGAGTGAGCTCTTTTTTGTGTAATTTCACTTCAGCGAGTAATAGTTGCGCCTCGATGGAGTGGGGGTTTTCTTGTAAACTAAAGTTAAGCCACTTTTCGGCAATCTCCAAATCACTTTTTTGAAAAGCGATTAGCGCATTTGAGTAGCTGCTCATTGCTGGCAATAAATTTGTTGTAGGCGGTGTATCGCTGTGTGATACCCACATAGCACTGGTAATTGTTGATACCATTAAGGTTAGGCCAGCAGCAATGGCGCGCCAAGGCAGCTGTGCTCTTTGAACCGGTATTACCTGTGTTACCGTGGCTTGCCAAATATAACCTTGATTAGGTTGGGTGCGAATAAGGTGTTGCTCTGGTGCCAGTTTACGCAATTCACTGATCACTTGGAAAAGGCGGTAGTCTTGCACGTCTTCACTTTGCCACAGCGCCTTAAACAATGCGTGTTTTGATATCAATTGCTCTGGCTGTGTTAAAAAAAACAGCAGTGCCTGTGCAGTTTTAGGACGAATTGGCTTTTCTTTACCTGATTGCGTTAAGGCAAATGTTGTTGCACAAAACGTGAAATCGAGAAATTGATAAATAGCCATAAATTGTCCTTAACAGCATCTGTTTTTTTTTCTTTAGTGTTATAAAGATAAAACAAGGTTAAGGCAACCGCTGCTCTATTTTTACCCGTTATTTATTTCATTAGGTACGGGGTTATTGGTAACGCCAGCACCTACTGAAACTGGGTGGCCATATTTATTTTCTGAATCGGTTCCTTTGGCGAAACCTAGGTATAACATACAACCGATAGGACCAATCACAGGGATCATACTCAAAAACATCATCCAACCCGACTGATTACAATCGTGCCAACGCTTTATGTGGATCATTAAGGTCATCCAAGAAATCACACACAGAGTGAAAAAGAATACTAAGAAAAAAATCGCTTCAGCGTAAACGGGCAGGCTAGAGTTGGATTTATAGAAGTTATTTAATACGTTAAATAACCCTAAGCATAATACTATGTAAAGCAGCGATATACCCCAAAACATGCTTCGAGTAGCACGTCCTCGCCACGAAAAGAACACGGTATGAATTGGTATGTTTAGATTTTTCAGAGTCCATAAATTTAGTAAAAAGCAGGGAAGTAAAATATTAAATTTTAATAAATTTAGTACGCTCATCGTGTTGTTATAATGTTTGTATAAATAAAGTAAATCGCCCCATAATGTATATTGCGCAATTTGAATAGCAGAATAAAACACGCTCGAAAATAACGACAGCACAGCAAAACTAATTAGCCAAGGGCGACCTGGGATATTGCGTAGCATAAAAGCAAGAATTACGATGCCACTAGCAAAGATAGGATTTGAAAGTAAGTAAGCAATTTGAAGGAAGTCTTCTACACAATAAAGCGCATGAGAACAGTTCATTACAGTCCTTGTAGTGATATAAATAAAATGTGGCGTTAGGCTACGCGTTAAATAAATTTTGTCAATTAAATCAATTGTTAAATTAGTCTTGGTAATTAGATTGTAAGGTGTCTAACTGGCCTGACGAAAGCAGTGTTTGAAGCGCTGAATTCAGTTTGTCGAGCAGTACTTTGTTGCCTTTTCTGACGGCAATGGCAACGGGGGTACCGCGATAATTTGATTGCACAATTTTAACTTTAACACCGTACTGTTTAGCGAGGTACAACCCCACCGAACGCGGCATAATAGCAGCGGTAGTTTCACCGTTGGCAAGCATTAACATCGCTTGCTCTTTTGACTCGGTTTGGATCAAACGAAAGTTATCTTTTATGTGCTTTTCTTGCCATATGGTTTCGGTGAGTGAGTGTTTGTCGCCGCTAATTTTTTTCCCGTAAAGGTCACGCAAAATTTCAATGTCTTTACTGTCTTCTTTTACAAATACTGAGGTGTAGCGAAAATAATAGGGTACGGTGAAATCAAAGTACTTTTCTCGCAGCGGATTGATTTCCATTCCAGTCACGCAATCAAGCTCGGCAAAACGTAAGTGGTTAACTACTTCATCCCACGTATCTGTAACCAAATACAGTTCTTGATTTACTTGCTGTAACACACGCGTCAGCACATCGTAATCGAAGCCAGTGGGTTGGTTATTCTCGATAAACTGAAAAGGTGGGTAGCCTGTCGCCATACCACATTTAATACTATTCCCCGTTTTTGCAGTCGTGGTGCAGGTAAAAACCGTTAGCAAAAAAAACATAGCAAAGCGGAAAAGAAACGTAGTCATTATTTAAAAGCCGGTATTCAAAAAGGTGCAGCGCAAAGAGAACGCGCGAGTAAAAGGTATTTAGTCAATGTGAATTATAGTTGAATGTGCTTTAAACATTAATACCAGTACTCGTTAAATATTGGCGTCAGATCAAAGAATATGTGTTTAATATGTAAGAACTGATTTAATGATGCCAAAGGTTTGATGATTAGGTTGAATTTTAAACTGCGCATACCAATAAGGCTTGCACGCGAATTGAACCCCCTTCTATTGTGAGCCAATTCGCATTTCAATCACTGATGTTTACTTGGTTTAAAACGTAATTGCGTATTTTTCTTTGATAAGGGGAATAAGCCTTTTTGATACCGCTAATACTTCTGGCTTGTTCTTGCGTAAATAAATTTCACCATTTTGATATGCCTGCCACTGAGCGTTTTCAAATATAGCTTTGCCGTAGGTGTTGCTAAGTGATTGCGCCACACGTGTTTGCTCAGCGCTTGCGGTTAAAATCCAAGCGAGTTCTAGGTGGTTGTCACCGAATACGGCTTCAATTTTGCGCGGAAAACCAAATGCCGAAAAATTAAAACAGTTAACTTGTTTTTGCGCATTTGGCTTGGTTAACAACCAGGGTTTAGTGTCTTGAATCACCAGCGGTTGGCAGTGCTTTTCAAATATGGGCATAAGCTCATCAATTGACGCACCAAATTTAAGTAAGGTATTTAACGTAACCTCACTTTGCTGGTTATTGTTGATATGTGGGTTAGACCAAACAAATAAATTTGGGTGAAGCGCATCCTGCCCGATTAAGGTAGCACTGTTGGTGTCTGTATTTAACCACAATAGATGATTGCTGTGTGCTTGATACGCTAAGTACTCAGCATATTTTTCGCTTAAGCCGGTAACGGCACTTTCACTGATATTATTTGTGTTAATGTGCGCAACCTTACCGTCGGCAATTACAATAGCAGCCTTTCCGCCGTGTTTTATTTTGTCACATACTATATGTTGCTCTGTGTGTTTTGCGAGTGGAAAGCGCACTGGTAAGTTAGACACAACGCGTACGTTTGTTTGGCAATTCTCTTGCAATTTAGTTAGAGATGAATCAAATGATTCACTTATCGAAATATCAAAAATGCTGGCTGGTACGGCGCTAGCGTTTGTTGAAAAGGTAATTGCGAGTGTGCAAAGTGCGAGTAAAAATTTGTTCATAGTTGTTTGTTTAGCTGTTGTTTTTAACTAAGTCGCAAATTGTTTTTAAAAGGTTGCAATATTTTTCGACGAAACAAAAGCTTAAAAAACAAAAAGGCCAGCAAATGCTGGCCTTTATTCGTCTGTATCATGTGTGTTAGCGTTTAACGCTTAATCTGCTTTAATAAAGCTCTTAATAGCTTGTAATGAATCAAACCCTTTGTAACCAAGAGATTTTAATTCATCGTTTACACAAAATAGCACGGCGCTGTCTTTATTCTCTTCTTCTTCAGCCATATCTAGGCAGAATTCATAAGAATCTTTCACTGTTTCTACGCTAGCTTGTTCTTCGCTTGCCCAAACTACAGTGCTTGCTAATGCCAATACCATTAAAAAAATCTTCATATTTACCCTTTTTCAATTAGCTGGATTGATATTTTTAACACCGACAAATTAGGGGTATTTTTGTTTTAAGTAAAACGATAGATATTTGTCGTAAAGGTAAAATTAATTTTGCATTTATGTAGAACGTAAAGGTCAACACGGGCTAAATGAGATAGCCAAGCAACATTATTATTAAGGCAAGAAAAAAGGTTAGCTGCGAATGCTAACCTTTTTATTTTTTAAGGAGTCATAGCATTATCACTACATTGCAGCGCGGAATATTTCTGCAATTTCTTCAGAAGTAGCCTGTATTGGGTTAGTAAATCCGCAGGCATCTTTTAGCGCATTTTCAGTAAGTGTTGGAATATCGTCAGCTTTTGCGCCTAACTGCTCAATACCTGATGGAATACCAACATCACTGGCTAAGCTAACAATTGCGTCAATTGCTGCATCTGCACCTTGTTGTTCGTTTAAATTGCTCACATCAACGCCCATTGCTTTTGCAACATCACGTAAGCGACTTGGAACCGCTTTGGCGTTAAAACGTTGTACGTGTGGTAATAAGATTGCGTTACATACACCGTGAGGTAGATCGTAAAAACCGCCTAGCTGGTGCGCCATCGCGTGTACATACCCAAGCGATGCATTGTTAAACGCCATGCCTGCCATAAATTGCGCATAGGCCATTTGCTCACGTGCATCAATGTTCTCGCCATTATTCACCGCTTCGCGCAAATGTGTTTGAATTAGTTCAATCGCTTTAATTGCAACAGCATCAGTGATTGGCGTTGCAGCAATTGATACATACGCTTCGATTGCATGGGTAAGCGCATCCATACCGGTTGCGGCAGTGAGCGAGGCAGGTTTTGCCAGCATTAGCTCAGGATCGTTAACCGATACTAACGGCGTGGTGTGTTTATCAACAATGGCCATTTTAATGTGGCGCTCTTCATCGGTAATAATACAAAAACGCGTCATTTCTGAAGCCGTACCGGCTGTTGTATTAATTGCGACAAGCGGTAACATTGGTTTTGCTGATTGGTCGACCCCTTCATAGTCGCCAATTTTGCCGCCATTTGCAGCAACAAGCGCAATGCCTTTTGCGCAATCATGTGGCGAACCGCCACCAAGTGAAATTACAAAGTCGCAATCATTGTCTTTTAAAATACTTAGGCCATCGTTTACATTGCTAACGGTAGGGTTTGGCTGGGTACCGTCAAAAACCGCCGTTGCGACATCGCGCTCGTTAAGCAGCGACTGAACTTTTTCGACAACACCAATTTGGTTCAGAATTTTATCGGTTACGATGAGTCCTTTTTTAAATCCTTTAGCTTGAATATTATCAGCGGCATCTTTTAAACAACCTGCACCCATTAAATTAACGGTAGGAATATAAAATGCAGTAGTCATAATGATTTGTCCTTTATTTAGTGAGAGTTACTTTATTGCGACGGTGATTGTCACATGCGAAACCTTTCGCCTTTTTGATTTAAAACAAATACCGCGCTTAGAACACTTAGACTTTAATCTAATGCGCTTCTATCGGCGTTTATTTGGGACATTTTGAGTGGCAGTGAAAATAAAAAGTGCTAGAAAAAAATAATCAAAACTTCAGTATGTTATGACACGTTTTATTACATTTAACGATTCCATCTCGTTTACGCATTGTTTTATCGTATCAGGCTTGTTAATTGAAATCGGGTGGCGTTTAAATAGTACGCAATAATAAAAAGGGAATACATAATAATGGCAGACCATATTCAGCAAGGAACGTCACGACGCCAGTTTATAAAAAGCGCTGCGGTTGGCACGCTTGGCGCATCTTTGGCGCTAACCTCAAAAGTAAATGCAAAAGAAAATAGCGGATTAGTATCGAACAGTTTTGACGAAGCGCCGTTTTTGCCTGTCTAGGGTCTGTTGATCTTTGCCGTTCTATTTTTGTTTTCTTTGAGCGTGCTTTTATCGCGGCGCTCGATGTGTGGCCTAGCAATCTAAGCGAATATCGAGCAACAATGAGAAAAGTGCGCTCAAAAGAACCGTTCGGCAGTGCTTATTCATGGCCTTATCAGTAAGATGCATTTGCGCAAGCTGGGTTTAGAACCATCGCATATTCAAGGCGCGGGCATCAAGGCTCGCCAATTAAATCGGCCGAGCAGCCTAGTACCGATGCCGATGATTTACTTGCGCTGATTAACCATTTAAACATTGGTAAATTTCATATTGTTGGCTTAGCAGCTGGTGGTTTCACGGTTACAGATTTTGCTGTTTCATTTGCAGACAGGTTGTTAAATATCACCATAGCATGCAGTTTGCTTGGTATGTGGGATAAGGATCTTGATGCCCGTTCAGATTTTATTTTGTCAAAAGGGTTTGCCGATTTGCCGCCTGAATTTAAAGAGCTGGGTCCCTCGTATCGCTTTGCCCATCCTGAGGGCGTAAAAGCATGGATAGCGATGGAGCAAAAGGCGAAAGAGCCCGGTCTTAGAAATCGTCAGAAAGATAAACATACCATCACATGGCAAAAGCTACGGGATCTTAACTTACCTATATTCTTACTAACAGGCGGTGCAGATCTGTATCAACCGCCCGCTCTGATGCGCGCTGCAGCAAGGCAATTACCGGGTTGTGAAACCTTAGTCGTGGCAGAAGCTGGACATGCATTGCAATGGGAGCAGCCAAATGTGTAACAGACACTTAGTGACGAACTTTAGCGTGATGATCTTTGTGGTCTAAATTTTGTTCAAATGCAAAGCTTTTTGATCGCGGCGTTGCTTTGTAGACCTAGTGGGCTAATTCAAGAAGTAACAACAAAGAACAAAACGCTTTGAGGTCAACAGGCGCTAATGATAGATGCAAATTTAACAGTTAAGGCTTTATTTTACCGATTGATTTTTATACTATCAAAGCGCATGTGCAAGTTATCAAGGAGTGATAATGAAAATTAAGCTACTGATTGTTATCGTACTTATTATGTTTGTTGCTAAGGTGCATTCGTCACAGGCGACCCTAGTGCAAAAGTCAGCTGAGTTTGCTAAAGCAAGCGAAGGTTTTCAATTACATTTACGCGAAAAATTTTTCAAATCTGAGTCTATTCCGTTTCAATCTAACCAAATACACCTAGAATTTGGCAGCCAAGCACCCTTTAAAGATTATGTGCTTGAAATAAAAAAAGGTAATAAAACTTGGTCAAGTGATCTGGTTCTATTTAACCAACAAGACAATGTGATTGATTTTAATGCGTTGTTATTTGGTTTACTCATTGACCATAGAGATATTCTTCATTTAACTGGGCAAGCTGGTTATGATTTTTACTTAGATTTGGAAAATAACCTAGCGGAAGACTTTAAACAATTTCACAACCAATACCAAAAAAGTCTAGAAAGCTATTTGAATTTTGTTGCTTACTCGCGTGATTTCACGGTGTATCAAAATCGCATTATGCCGCCTTCGGATAAGTTAAAAGCGTTAGCAACAAAGGTTAAAGTTGTACCGCCTGTTGCGCATCAGCAGTTAATCAGCCAATTTATTGATGCGATTAATAACCAAAATACTGCATTTTTGATGGCGCAGCACATTCCTAATGCAAACCAACGAGAAATAGACATTTATTCGCGAGGCTTAAATGTGCTTTACGAATATTTTGATAAGCTAGGTAACCCGAGCGATTTCAAAATAGTGCAATCGAGCGATCTTAAAACCTATTCAGGCCCTAAAAAAACCTTTTATGTAATCGAGCTACTCAACCATCAAGGCAGGCACAAAGTCGAAATGGAGTTTTTCTTTGCTGATATGTACGGTGAGCGATACATTGGCGAATATGACATCACCGGAGTGCATTTTAGCTAACAGCAGCAATTGAACGCGCAAAGTTAACGCTTTAATCGCACATTTTTTACAGGCCGTTTTATGAAAAACCTTGGTAATTTAACCTTTTTTTGCGGCAAGATGGGAGCGGGTAAGTCAACCCAAGCAAAGCTTATAGCGA
Source organism: Pseudoalteromonas sp. MMG024 (assembly GCF_021654175.1). Lineage (NCBI taxonomy): Bacteria > Pseudomonadati > Pseudomonadota > Gammaproteobacteria > Alteromonadales > Pseudoalteromonadaceae > Pseudoalteromonas > Pseudoalteromonas sp. MMG024. The sequence continues at coordinate 353,730 of NZ_JAKFZO010000002.1, read as the reverse complement.
AGCAAACGCACGGAGTGTTGATTTCTGAAGATGAATGGTTAAGTGCGCACTTCCCTGAGCAAATTAAGTCGTTTGATGACTATATTCATTATGCAAATCTGATAAAACCGTTTGTGAAAACGCATGTGCAGCGTATGTTAGCAACGGGTAGTCATGTGGTAATGGATTTTCCTGCGAATACCGTAAAGCAACGCGCTTGGTTGCGTTCATTGAGTGATGAAATTAATGGCCAACATAAAGTTATCTACTTAGATGTGAGTAATGCAACGTGCCTTGCACAAATCGCCAAGCGTCGTATTTCAGAACCTGAGCGATCGCATTTTGATACAGAAGCAATGTTTCATCATGTGACACAATATTTTGAGCCCCCGAAAGAAAATGAAGGACTTAACATAGTCCTAAATAAAAATGCGCAATAACATACTAAATTTAAAAGATAGTTTTACGTTAAGCTTGAAGAAAATGAGTGTTAATTTAAGCCCCCGAGCATAGATTAACCTGACATAACACCGCTTAAGAAACGAGAATAGGAAAATATATGGATTTTAACGCATTACTTATATTCGTTATTGCTTGCCTGGCAATAAATTTAATTCCCGGACCCGATGTAATTTACATCGTATCAAACACAATGAAAGGTAAAATGACAACGGGATTAAAAGCGGCAATGGGGCTAGGCGTTGGCTATTTTGCACATACCTTAGTTGCATGTCTTGGTTTGTCGGCGATAATTTTAAGCTCTGCACTGGCATTTACCCTAGTTAAGGTGTTAGGAGCAGCGTATTTATGTTACCTCGGTATTAAGTTGCTTTACGCGATGTGGCGTGGTGAAAGTCAGGTCGTGCTAAACGATAAATCACGCGCTTCAGACAATGTATTTTTGCAAGGAATAATTGTAAGTGTTTTAAATCCTAAAGTAGCGTTATTTTTTCTCTCGTTCTTACCGCAATTTATCGACACATCGTCTGCTGATGTTGCGTTTCAGCTGCTGCTATTGGGGTGTGTTTTCAGTCTATTAACAACGGCATGTAATTTACTTTACGCGGTATTGGGCAGTTGGCTGTTTAAAAGAGCAAATTCAGCGCGTTTTATCCGTGTTTTAGATGGCATTTCCGGCGTGCTACTGGTGGGCTTAGCCAGTAAAGTGCTGGTCAGTGACGCCACCAAGTAATCGGTGCCAGTCATGCTCTATTTTGTCACGTATTCTACTTGTCACTTTAGCTTGAGATAACCCGTTTACGGTAAACGAGTGCAAGAGCGAGCAAAATTACGACGATGCCTAAACCAATGGGTAGAAAGGCACTGCTAATCGCGCGTTCGAAGGTTAAAAAGTCGGGAATACCTGCTTGCCAAAAGGTCTATTCAGATGCGATCGCGGTTGCAAGATTTTCTCCGCCAGAGGTTAACACAATGATTGCATCGTGATTAGTTGGATTGAGGCGAAGTGCGCTGTTAATTGCGGGCTCATTTGCGCCATCATGACCGAGAATAAATTTACCATCTGGTAGCGGGGCATATAGCATTGCACCCATGCCCCAAATTGGCGCCCCTAATTTATGACCAAGTGGTTTACTTAATGTGTTGATGGCATTTTTAGTGTGTTTATCCGTTTGCTGTAAGGCCAATACAAACTGAGTAAGGTCATTAGTGCTAGCCAGTAACCCTGTTGCGGCAGGGCTTACATATTGATAAAAAGGCGCCTTGTTGCCGGCCGAATCATATGCGTGTGCCACATTACTGTGCGTTTCGATAAATGCATAATTGGTGCGATGCATCGAAAGCGGTTCGAAAACGGTTTTTGCCATAAAATCTTCAAATGACATCTTAGTCACATTCTCGATGATATGTTCTGTAATTAGGTAACCGCCGCCCGAATATTGCCACTGAGTTGCTGGTTCGAATCCGATTTCAAGTTTAACGTCACCGCGTGCGCCTTTTGGGTGGTTTAATGACTCAATTAAACTAGGCATTGGCTGGCTTTTACTCATGTCGGCAAAGCCTAAGCCATCGGTTAACCCCGAGGTATGGGACAGTAAACTGCGCAAGGTGATTTTATTATGATTGAAACTGGATGCGGGTAATTGCCATGCTGCTGTTAGGTAATTAGAAATAGGTGCATCTAAATCAATGTCGCCTTGTTGTGCCAATTGATACACACCATATGCGGTAAATAACTTGCTCATTGACGCCACAGGGAAGAGGCTATCGCCATTTACCGAATTTATTGATGGTGTGAATTGCTTTGACACAACCCGCCCATCTTCAATGATAACCATGGCAAAATTTCCTTTTGCCTCGTTTAAAAAGCGCTGTTGAACCCTGGCAATAAATGCGGCCGAATCACCTTGTTTGGCAAGCGGTGTTAACCACCATCCATTTAATGCGCCATAAAGGCAAACGCAACTCCAACTCAAAGTGAGTACAATAAAGCTTATAAGTACTTTAACTAAACGCATAACATATCCTTGTTTTGTTTCATTACCTTGTACGGCTTAAATTACTTCCAGTTCTTCTTTGTCTTTAACAAAGTAAATAGACAGTACCAGAAGTGCAGCAGGGAATAGGAATACGTTGGTGAAAGACAAAACAAGGGTCATTTGTAGAATGCTCATTAATAACATTAACACCGAGAACACTTTCAACAGTGGCGGCAAATGTTTGTTAATTAAACATACAATTGAAAATACAGCCGCGAATAATGTGTACAGCCCCAAAGAACCAAACGCTACCACCATCGCTACGATGCCTGTACTTTCTGAAAGCATATCTTGGTTGGTTAAGGCTAAATAAATATCAAATAACACAGTTGAGTGAAATATGGCGACGACTGCGGCCATAGCACACAGCAAAATACGAGCGGAGCGGGCATTAAAGTGAGATTTCAGGTGATTGCTTAAGCTCAAATAAACACACACTTCTAATGCGCCAATCAATACAAACAGTAAATCACGCCAATTGAATGTGAGTAGATCTTGTTTAAGAGCGACCTCAAAGCCATCAAAGGTTTGGCCCAAAAACGTGATCCAGTAAAATGGAAATAGCACTGCTAGCAAAGCAGCGGCCCCAGCGGATATAAAATTATCGCGAGAAGTCATAATACGTCCTTTCGTTATGTATCCAGATCAGCGTCTGAATGATCGTGCTCATATTGCAAAATATCGCCCGGCTGACAATTAAGCGCCGAACAAATTGCTTCTAATGTTGAGAACCGAATAGCTTTTACTTTGCCATTCTTAAGCAGCGATAAATTGGTCATTGAAATACCGATATCTTGCGATAATTGTTTCAATGAGATTTTATTTTTTGCCAGTTCTATATCTAGGTTGATTCGTATACTCATGCTTATAAATTAATCGTGAAATTTATGTTTGTCAAATAAAGTTTTATGATAAACATAAAGAATTTAATGTTTAACGTTTGTTTGAGGGTAGTGTAAAAAGCACGTTTTTGCGACGACTTGGGCTTTTAAAACGTGAAACTATTGCAATAATTTGATCAATTATCAAACAGTTGTTAGGCTGAATGAAGCATTGAGCAGTAGGGATGCATTTGTTTTTAAGTGGTACTTAATAAACTAAATAACCTCAGTTTTGGATGAGAGCGTTTTTACTGCTTTTGCGTTAATCACACACTAACTTGTATAAGTAGGTGTCACCTTTCTCGCAACAGTAAGCGATTTAAAAGCGCGTGTTCAGTTGCGAAACATCACAACTGCCTAGTAACGTCTAATCTAACTCTGAGGAAAACAACTCAGATTTAGGGAAAATAAAGATTAAACAGTTAGTTATGGCAGCGTTACTGAGCGCCGCTGCAATCTCACCAGCGAGTTGGGCGGGCACTCAGTCGGTTGAAATCGACAATGTGTCGGTTAACAACAAGCAAACTTGGCTCAAAGTTAAAGGTGAACTAAAAGGCTTTGGTAAAAATACGTCGTTAACCTTACGAGATGCCGACAATCTAGACGTTATTTTTCATTCAGAAATCGTGAAAAATAAACGCTTTAATACGAAAGTGCAAATTGATGACCTCATTTATGTGCCGTGTAAAATCGCCGCTGTTGCGAATAACAATACCACTTTAATTGATAGCGCAGATGTTACCGATGTTAGTGCTTGCGGCGGTTACAGTGCGACATTATCGGGTTTAGTGACGGATGAACCCATTCCATATGCCAGTGTTAGTGTTACCGTTAATGGTAATACCTTTACGACTACAGCCGATGAAAACGGCGCTTATTCGCTGACGATTTTAACCACTACACACGAAACACTTGTGAAAATAGAATCGTCGGCCTTTGATGCGCAAACTGGCGATGAAATTAACTTCGTTAATTTGTTAGGGTCGTTTGAAAAAGTACTAGAAGATGACTCTCATAATGTTACCAACGTAACAACTGCGAGTTACGTATTAACGCTTGCGGCAAATGGCTTTCAAGAACCGACTAATATTACTGAATTACAACAAGCTGAAACCGCAGTCGATGCATCACAGTTAATTGAATTAGCGGCGGTAATTAAATTGATTGTTGATGATGCGAATTATCAATTGCCCGATGGTTACAACAGTATTATTGAATTTGTTTCATCGCAAAATGCGGTTGAGAGTTTTATTGAGAACACACCCGAAGCAGATTTAATCGCAGCGCAAAACGCGATTTTAGCTGACAGTGACTTAGTGGCAGGGTTCGATGAAAGTGATATTCCAAGTTTTTACTACGCCATTGATACCGCCGAACCTGGGTATTTATCACGCAGTGGCTCAGCACTTAAATTTGACGCGACAGGTACTGGAAGCAAGCTCAGTTTTACCTCATGGAATGGGCAAGCAATTAACGCGGGCTATTCGTGGCAGGTTGCCAATGGCCGAATCGAAACAACTTATACCACCCCCATCGAGCAAGAATTACTCACTTACAATATTGAATCGCTTACCGGCGATCAGGCTGAAATTGATGCATTTTATGCAGGCGGTGGCGTAGATGACCAAATCGTGTTTTATCAATCAACGCTGTCGCAAAATTACACTCGTGTTGTTGATGGTGCGTTAGTTGATGTAATTAATGTTTAAACGCGCGTTGAAAAGCGAACGCCACCAATTCAATTAACGAATGGAGATACCTTAACGCTGCAAAATAATAAAATTGAAATCAGCAGTGGTCAGCAAACTTTTCGATCTGCGCTTGATATTGAGCCGATTGCGTTTAAAGCGGACTGCAGCAATAGCGTTGCATGTGTGCTTGGTTTGTGGGGCGGGCAATATAATTACTCGGAAGGTAAACGCGCTTATGATGATTATATTTATCCTACCACCTCGTACGCCGATGTAATTATGTTTGATTCAAATGGCTTGGCCAACGGCAAAATATCCGATATTACCGCAAACTGGCAGGTAAACAATGCGGGCCAGTTGGTGATCCAATATCCAAATGGCGCTGTACAAACGAGCGAAATCATAGACCAACTTGGATTAGAATACGGTGTGTTTTCTCAGTTCAGTACGCCAGAAGGTGAATTTGCTACCTATAATATTTGGGTAAAAGGGCAAACTAACTTTGTACTCGATAGTGCTTATTTGCAGCCAACAAGCAGCAACCATTACTGGAATGGTGAAATTAATTCGTGGATCCCGGGTTCGTTTGATAGTAATGGTTTGTTTATTCCTGAACGCTTATGGGGCTGGTTGTTTACCAGTCACACAGTGCAAAATATCGATGGCGTTGCTTGGCAGGGACCTGACCAAAACGGATTAAGCAGCATCAATTTTGTGCTAAGTGATACGGTGAGTTATCAGGTGGGGGCACAGAATATTGAAATTAGCCGTCTACCTTTTGCCAAACGTTATTGGTACCCCATCGCAAGTACCATTATTAACGGCGATAGAGTGTTTTACATTGTTGAACGTGAAGAGCGTGATGCGCAATTGTGGTTTGGCGGGCAGCCGGGTTACAACACTTTTATCCCATCGCGCATTAATATTGAGCGAGAAGTAGACAGAGCAAATTACACCAATGTAGCGCGCTAAAGCGTTAAGGGCGTATGCCCTTAACGCTTAATAAATTGACGTGTTAATTTACCAGTTATAGCGATAAGTGAGTTTCACCATCGCACCTTTCGCAGGAATATGGCTGGTATTAGCGTTAGAGCGTAATAATTGACTATAAAGCGGGTAATACTCGCGGTTAGTGGCGTTTTCTATACCAATATTTACAACGCTTTGGTCTAGTTCAATGCTGGCGAATAAGTCGAGTGTGGTATACGAATCTGTTTGATGGCGGCCAAAGCCGGTGTTACCATTTAAGCGGTAATCGTGGCCGTCAACATAGTTTAGTTGCGCTTGCAGATTGATGTTATCGAACTGATATTGGGTTGCGAATGTTGCTTTTAACGGCGCGATTCTAAAACCATTCATTTCGCGCCACTTGTCGGCGCCTTCAGGTTTTTCATCACCGTTTATTTTACTTACTAACGCCATCATGCTTAGGGTGTCAGTGAGGTAATAGTTTACGTCCAGCTCGATACCTGAAATTCGTTCTTTATCGCGGCGCAAATCTAAACCAAAGCCACTACTTTTAACGCGTCCACGGTCTGACGTTGAATTAAAGAGCGCACCATTAACGCTAACGTCATCCGATTGATAGTTAAAACCAATTTCAAAGTTATCTGAGGTTACGGGTTCTAGTTCACTGCTTTTGATGTCAAAATCACTTGATGCGTAGCGAAGTAGCAGACCAATATCAGGTAATTCGTACCCTTGGTCAAATGCGATATAGGTTTTTATATTGTCGGTTAGACTATAGTTTACGCTAGCGTTTAGCATAGTGCCGTCGTAGCTTTTGCTGCCACCATCAACAGAATTACCTTGGCCAAGGGTGGTAAAATCATCGAACGAAACACGAATATGTTCAAAACGTGCACCTGCGTCTACATCAAGGCCCCAATCTGTGTGGTACTTGTATTGCGCAAATGCGGCAATGTTATTGGTGTCGGTTTCTGGCATAAAGGTTTTATCTTCGAGTTTGACGAACTCTAAGCCGTTACTGTTATCAAATACTTCAGGGTCGTATGCTGTGATCGGCATTTTAGTTGACTCAAAATTACCATCTAGGCCATAAATAACGGTGTGATTGCTAATTGGCAGGCTAAATGCGCTTCTAAAACCAAGCACTTGCGCATTAAGGTAAACTTGCCCTAAATGATTCCAAGAGGCGAATGGGCGACCGTCAAACGGATAAAAGCGGGTTTCGTAGTCGCGATAATAAAGCTGGCCAGAAAACTGCTGCGACCATAAATCGTTGTCAACATAATGAAGATTAAACATTAAGTTGTCGGCACTATTTTGTTCAGCTAATACCAGGCCTTTGCGCGGTTTTGCACTTACGCTATGTAATGGCAGCGAGTTAACACTTGGATCTGACGCGAACTCAGTGTCTTGGCTTGAATCAAACCACATTACACTGGCAAACAGCTCTGCATTTTTATCAAACTGATAACCGACCTTGCCGTGAAGGCTAAATTGAGTGCTGTCAAACAGATCTCCTTGGCTTGGCTCTGGTGCAATTCTGTCACCATTTGCATCAAAATAGCCACCGGTCGATGCAATATCAAAGTCCACTGCAAACGACAGCTTATCGCGTTGATCAGCAATACTTTGACCAAGTTTATAAGTGGCGGCATCGCTTGAAATTTCAGTTAAGCTAGTGCTTAATTCTGCACGCGTTTGAGTACTTGATTGCTTAGCCGTTTTAGTTGTGATGTACATCACACCGCCGCTTGCGCCTGAACCATAAATGGCGTTACCACCACGTACAATTTCAATTGAATAGACGAGTGATGGATCAAGATTAAATAAGTCACGCGACACATTACGGTTAGTGCTCATTGGCACACCATCAATCAATACCAGTAAATTGCGCCCACGTAATGTTAAACCAAAATTCGTCATGGTTTGACTGGCAGGCGATACACCGGGCACTAGTTTGCCAATTACCTGAGCTAAATTTGCATTCGCGGCCATTGCATTAGTGATATCGGCTGCCGAAAAATAGCTGGTTTGACGTGCAACACTGGTCAGCCCTTGTTGCATACGAGAGCCATTTACTTGCACTACTTCAATGTTATCTAATGACGCAGTTGTTGATGGTTTGCTCGTCGTTTGTGAACGTTGATTTTGCGGTGCTTTTGCTTTTAGCACCACACCTTGCGGTGATTTCCACTCAGCGTATAAATTTGATTGGTTGAGCAAATATGTAAGGCCTTGAGCCGCTGTAAATTGGCCTTTAAGCGGTGCATTTTGTTGTTGGTTTAATAGCGCATCGTTTACAAATAATTGAATGCCAGTAACGCGTGTAAATTCAGCTAAACTTTGGCGTAGCGAGGATGCATTAATATCAAACTGAACAAGCTGATTGACACTTTGCGTATTGCCAAGCACAACAGGTGAATAAATTGTAGAAAAAGAGGCTGCTGAAATAGCTAATGCAAGTGGGAGGATTTTCATTTTTAACCTTAATAAAAATAATTCTTACTATCTATAACGCGTTAAAAATGAAAAACCGTAAATTATTTTTAATAAATTATGAGATCGTTACTGGCATTGCGCATTTGCTTTAAATTTAAGCTTTCCAATAACAAAGACAGCGCAAACTCAGGCGATTGTGTATTTACATTACCGGTTACTTTTAAATTTAGGTGTTGCTGATTAACGACGCTGATTTTGTAATCCACAAAAGGTTGTAACTGCTTAATTGCATCGCCAAGGGGAGTTGCATTAAAGATCAGTTTGCCATCACGCCATGCCAGTGCCGCATTAATTTCGCTTGCGTGCATTTTCAGCCAATGTTTATTTGATAAAATTAACCCTTCACCTTGTGTAAGTTGCTGCATTTGCTTGGTTTGGGTGTTAGTAACACTAACTTTATGCTCGGTTACAACCACTTTTGCAACGCCTAACGTATTGATCAAAAAAGACGTACCTAGCGCGGTGACTTGCTTATTATTAAACTCAACGCGAAATGGTCGATTAGCGTCGCTTGCGACATCAAACCAGGCATCTCCTTCAAGCAATTTGATTATGCGTTCGTTTTGGCTGTAAGCAACGGCAATTTTAGTGGCTTTTTTTAACTCAATTACCGAACCATCGCTTAAGGTTACAGGGCTTTGCTCGGCACTAAAGTACACCAATGATGGCGCACCTTTGCTGGTGTTGGGCGTTTTGACAAGCCAAATTGTCAGCGCAAATGCCACTAACGATAAAAACGCCAATGAATAACCTAAACGAGATGCTTTATTGCTGTTGCTATTTAGCAATATGTCGCGCTCAGCAAAGTAGGTATCTTGATGGTGTTTAGACTTTTTGCACCAAGCGACAAAAGCGCGCTGTTGCTCGTAAGTTACGTTGTCAGCGCGCATTTTTGTTAACCAGCGCTTGGCTTGTAAGCGAATTAACCAGCGTTTAATCATTATGCTGCGACCCCAAAATAAGCTGACGGCATTTGCTTTGCAAAGTCGCCAATGACTTTTCAACCCAACTCAGTGAGCGTCCTTTATCACACGCGATATTGCGACAGCTATCGCCATTGATTTTAGCGCGCCAAATTAAATCTTTCATTTCGGGCTTTTGTTTATCGAGCAGTTGCTGGATTTTTTCAATGGCCAGGTGCTGGCCAACATGTAGTTCTGGACAAGTATCGGCTTTAAGTGAATCCAGATCGACATCATCAACTAACTCTTTACTACTTTTGCGATAAAAATCAATTATTAAGTTGTTCAGCATGGTTGTGACATAGGCATTAATATTGCCAATGCTATGCCAGTTTTCAACGAGCATAAGCTTGAGATAAAGCTCTTGCGAAAGATCTTTTCTGGTTTCGCTACATGCTACTTTTTTGGCGAGGTGTTGCTGCATTAACGGCATGCAATGTTGATAAATTCGCTCGACATTATAGGGAGGCTGCATTGAAATCATTAAAACAGTCGATTTGTCGCTAATGCTAATGATAGCTATTATCAAAATCAAGCTTTATGTGGTCGGTGCACTGTGTTTATTAAATCCATTCATTTCAACTTCGTACAAAAACGTGTCGAACTTTGTCTGATTAATCATCAACACAGTGAGATTAGGTGTTAATTTAAATGTTCGAGATTGATAATGATTATCGTTAGTGTTAATTTGTTTTCACTCTATAATTTTGGTTTTATGTTATGAAAAATAAGCGGCCAGTCAATTTGGCAATTCATACCATGGCGTTACCCATTACTGCCTACGCATCAATTTTGCATCGAATCTGTGCAGTAATCATTTGGTTTTATTCAGTAGGTTTAATCCCTGTTATTTATTATGCGAGTCGCTCTCAACAGCAGTTTGACGAAGTGAAGTCCTATTTTTATGATGTATTTTTTATCCAATTTTTAGTTTGGGGTGGATTAACTGCATTGGCATATTATTGCCTTGCAAGTGTTAAACACTTTATTCAGGAATTTGGTTATTTTGAAGAGTTATCAGGCGGCATTGCGATTTCTCGCGTTACGATTGGTTTGGCATTGGTGTTAAGCATTATTGCAGGAGGCTGGGTTTGGCTAGTTTAAACATTAATCGTCACGGTACAAAACAGTGGATTTTTCAGCGGATCGCTAATTTATTTATTGTGCTACTTAGTCTGTGTTTTGTTTTTGTGTTTGCTACTTTTCCTGTCGACAATTATACATCGTTAATCGGCTTGTTAAACGCTAATTGGTTTAAAGTAATCGCCAGTATAAGCCTTATTATTTTATCGCTTAATAGCATGCTGGCAGGTTGGCAAATCGCAGGCGATTACGTAAAGGGGAGTTTCGTTAGCTATTTATTCAATACATTGTGTATTGTGGTAAGTGTAATGATTGCGGCACTTGGTAACTACATTATTTGGTTTTAACTCGTGTTTAACATTACTAGTGCACAAAAGTGCATGTGAAAAATAAAGCCTGTTTTTCAACAGGCTTTATTGTATTTAAAAGTGATATTCGAAGTTTGCGCCTATGGTGCTTGGCGGGCAATGCAATCTAATCAACGATCAGGCTAATTCGAAATTAGCGATGTTCTCTTTTTTATATTAAGGCACAAGCGGTAGCTGTGTGTTGGCTAATGCTTTCAAAATAATATGTTATAATGTATTGTTTTTTTAAACGGACCTTAAAACCATGAAGTTAAATAATGGCGTGTGCGCCTTATCCCTTTCTCTATTGACCCTCTCCCTTTATGCCAATACCGAAAAGTCACTCGAACATATTGAAGTGTTGGGCACACGTGCTCCAATGTATGATGCCCGCGATGTGAACGCCGCTGTCTTGGGCATTAAAGATCCTTTGCAGCTGCCAATTTCCATTCAGTCGTTTTCAGAACAACTTATCGATAATCAACTTGCGCGTACGTTAAGTGAGGTATTAAGTAATGATGCGTCGGTACAAAATACCTCAATAGGTACTGTGTTTGATTTTGTTAGTTTGCGTGGCTTTCAACTAGATTGGAATAATGGCCTGCGACGTGATGGTTTATCGCTAGCGCCATACCAAGATGTAGCACTTGAAAATGTTCAACGCATTGATGTGCTAAAAGGACCTTCGGGTGTGATTGCAGGGTTTAACAATCCTGGAGCCACGGTTAATTAAGTAACCAAACGACCTACCTCTGAGCAATTTATTGAGCTTGGAGCAGAGCTTAACAGCAGTGATGGTCGTTATTTGTCGCTTGATATGGGCGGCCCGTTATCAGTACAAAGCGATATGGGCTATCGTGTGAACGCAGCGATAGAAGATAATGGTGATTTTACCGGCGGTGATGACACCGAACGCTACTTTTTAAGCAGTGCATTTGATTGGCAGTTAAATGATCAGGTGCTTGTCAGACTAGGCTTTGACTATCACGACAAGTCGATTGTCTCGCAACCCCTAATTGGCTTAGTGTATGGTGAAAATGTGCAAACCTATTTACCACCTTATGTCGACACCCAAGAGGTACTGCTAGGCAACCTTGGGCGCTGTACGAGACAGAAACCTGTGTCGATTACTGGTTAAACGATAATTGGTAATGGGTTAATCAGGTGGCGCTAAGCAACAATGATCGTTTTACCATTTTCCCAGATATTTATGCCACATCACCTAAAGGAGAAGTACTGAGTGCTGCCATTTTGGTCACGCCAGATGAGTCGTTTAAAGCGCGCTCTGGCCACAGTTTTTTAAGTGGCGAAGTAGAAACCGGTTTTATAAATCATGAGCTGGCGGTTGGCGTAAGTTACCGTGATTTAGAGTCTATTTCGGGTCGTTGGTTCGAACTTGAAAATCCAGTTGCAAGCCTATTTGATCCTGTTTACACAACGCGCCCTGAGTTTCCAGAGATCCCAGATGCGAATCTAGAAAAATCGCGTGAAAGTGCGGTATTTATCACAGATATTGTGCACTTTAGCGATCATGTGTATGCAACCTTAGGAGTGAGGTATTTAACCTATCAGCGTGATAAAACAGCCCCTGGTGAGCAACGAGTACGCACAACGATGATAGTTATACAACACCAACGTTGGGTATTAATTACAACCCAAATGATGCGCTGGCATTTTACGGTATGTATACCGAAGGCGCAGGCGAAGGCGGCATTGCGGTGATAGGTAGTGGCGCTGAAAACGAACAGTACCTCGGTGCGCAAGAAAGTGAGCAAATGGAAGTAGGTGTAAAGTATCGCTTTAACAAGGCCACATTTAGCGCTGCGATTTATCAAATCGAAAAGTCATTGGAGTATCATAATCGCGCTACCAATTACTTTGTGCAAGATGGTGTGCAACGTCACCGCGGTATTGAGTTAAACGCCAATGGCGAAATTATCGAAAACCTATCGTTAGTATTCTCAACCAGCTTTATGGATGCTGAAATTAGAGAGCTTTCGGGGCAAGCGGAAATTAACGGTAATCAGCCACACAATGTGCCGAAAACACAAGGCAACTTGTTTGTTGATTATAACTTTACGTCGCTTAAAGGCTTGTCTGGGCTAAGCGCCAATATTGGTGTTTTTATGTTGGTGAGCGCCAACAAAACTTACAAAACAGCTTATCACTGCCAAGCTATACGCGCGTAAGCTATGACTTTAGCGACCTTAATTTAATGCTGCGCTTTAAAGTTGAAAACCTATTTGATAAAGAGTATTGGGTATCGGCTGGCGCAAAAGGCATGGATTGGAACTTAGCGCCGGGTAACGGAGGGCTTGTGTCGTTATCTGCTAATTATAGGTTTTAATAACAAGCGATTAATTAAGCCCAGACTACGCTGGGCTTAATTTATTTACGTGGACTAATACTTTTTACGCAAAATGACTGCATATAAAAGTAAACACAAGAACCAAAGAGGGACACTACCACTTGATTTTTTCTTAGTCACGGGTTTACTTGGCTCAACTGGAGGTGAAAATTTAGTAACTGAAATAGTTACCACAGCCTGTGCTTCATATTGACCGTCGCTAATAGTGTAGGTAACACTCGCTGTGTACTCACCACCAGCGTCTGGCACATACTTCAGTGTATTGTCAGCGTTGATAGAAATAGCACCCTTATCAACCGTTGCTGTAATAATTTGTACTTCATCACCATCAGGATCTGAATCATTAACTAGTACAGCTAAGTTTATAGCAGTTTTGTCATCGGTCGTTGCAACATCGTCGTTTGCGACCGGCGCAAAATTAGCCCTAATTGAAACATAGACATTTGCTGATGCACTGCCACCATTACCGTCATCAATGCTATATTCAATTGTAGCTATGCCATAAAGGTCTTTTTCAGCGGTATAGAATAATTGATTATCAATAATCTCAATATCACCGAAATCAGCACTAGCTGAGCTTATTGTTAGGTTATCATTATCTACATCCGTATCGTTTTGTAACACATCGATAAATGCACTGTCGTTCCATTTCATCGAGAAAGTGTCATCAACAGCAACTGGGGCCTGATTATTGCTGATAGGAACTGCAACACCACTTGGGTCGACAATTGCACCATTAGCGATACCATCAGCATCATTTGGGCCTCCGTCTTCAATCGTGAGCTGAACACACCAGTGACCTTCAGTTAACCCTGGTGTCCAGCTTGTATCACCAGGAGGAGGACAATAGCCAGAGACCCCTTCCGATGAAGCTACCAGATTATTGTCATCGATAACAAAATTTTGCCACTGGTTATTAATGAACTTTCGATATACCGCATTTTGAGGAATAACATGTGTTTGTGGTAAAACCAACTGGACAGGTTGACCAACTTTAGCCATTTCCCAAATAATGAAATCGAAAATTCCACCTGTTGGCGAAGCTTGATCGTCTGGACTAACTTCATTACCAAATATTAGTGCCCCGCCAGATTGATTATCGACTACTGTGCTGCCTATACGTAAACAAGCGCCAGGTTCACTTTCGACTAGAAAACGGTTTTGTTCATTCGTAGAGTTAGGTATAACATTACAGTCATCAATGACATCTTGAAAGTCAGGAATACCATCGCCATCAGTGTCTTTATATCCTTCTTGAGCATCAGGTATTAGATCACCGTCTGTATCAGATATGTTACTGAGCGGAGTCAAATTCTCTTTGATTGTAATATAAACGTCAGCCGTATTTGATAATGACGGTTGACCTGAATCCGTCGCTGTAACCGATACCACATAAACAGCTTCGTCTAGATTGCTGGGGTCAAAGGTGAATGTGTCACCAGTTGTTGAATTATTAGTCAGTGAACTATTCCAATCAAGTAATACTGAATCGTTCAAATTAACATCAAAATAATCAGCTTTAACGGTCACTAAGCCATCATCTTTACCTATGGTTAGCCTATTTTCATAATTTTGAGATACAGTGAGTGAAACATTAGGTGCAATATTACTCTCAGTTATTGTCACTACTTGTTGCTTATTTGCTCCTAAATTAACTCCTGGGGAAAGTGAAATAGTGATTTGTTCATCACCTTCCAATACAGCATCTTCGTATATTTCAACCTCGATTTTCGCTGTTCGCGATGTAAATGAAACTTGGCCTTCGATCAAGCTATGATCGTTTGCATCAGCTGTGCCAGTGACAGAGTAATCTACTGTCAGTGGGTAATTAACAGCGTCACCATTTAAATAAAGGTACGTAGTCAGTGTTGAACCTTCGGAGGTAACAGTATCTTTTTCAATTGAAATAATTGGATGTACCTTAACTATTTGCGTAGCGATGGCGCTTCGACCCTCGCTATCAATAGCTTGCCAATACACCTTATGTGTACCAGGTTTGAACCGTACCTTGTTACCCACTACGGAAACGGCTACGGGGTTCCCATTTACATCTAAGGCAGTAGCGACACCAAGTTCTACCTTTGTAAATAGAGATGTAGCGTTTACTTCGATATTAGCCGGAGGCGATACAGTAGGTAAGTTTTCTGTATTCTGTTGCTTAATATTTAATATTGCTGATCCTTTTGCAATTTCTTGTGCTTCATCTTGAATACTATAGGTGAAGGCGATCTGTTCAGGACTGCCAGAAACTGCGGTATAAAGTAGTTGGTTGTTTTTGATAACAACATTCCCTATCTCTGTTTTCGCTCCAACAACAGTAAGCGTATCGCCATCAACATCAATGTCGTTTGCAGTAACATTAAGTAGATATTGCATTGTGTCTGAATAAGTTAACGATACGATATCTGCAATAGCTTCTGGTTTGTCATTAACAGGTTTAACGTTAATTGTCACTGTTGCAGGCTTTGAACTAAGTTCAGAGTCTTTAGCAATAAAGGTGAATTGATCATTCCCATTAAAGTTTTCAATTGGTGTGTATATTAAAGTGTCACCTTGCAGCTCGATAGTTCCGGACAATGGCTCAGTGACAACTTCAAAACTTAGTTTGTCGTTATCGCTATCATTACCTGTTAAAGTGATAGTTTTGACCGTATCTTCATCAAGTTCTACATTCTGGCTATCAGCCACTGGTGCTTCATTGACATTAATTACTTCAATGCTAAACGGCAATAGGGAAGCAGAAAGATCACCGTCACTCACTGATATAACAATGTTAGATGTTGTACCGATGTTATCTACATTGGGTGTTCCGGATAATTCACCAGATGAAGTATCAAATATTGACCAAGTTGGTTGATTGGTTATTGTGAAAGTCAGTTCATCATTATCAGGATCACTCGCTGTTGGAGAGAAACTATATGAAGATCCTGCTTTTACTGTGTTTGGTGCAAAGCCCGAAATAATGGGGGCTTCATTAGCTTTCAACACTTTGATACTAAATGGTGGCAGAGAAGCAGATAGCTTACCGTCACTTACCGAAATTACGATGTTTGAGGTTGTACCGATATTGTCTGCATTCGGTGTGCCAGATAATACACCAGATGCAGTATCAAATGCTGACCATGATGGTTTATTAACAATTGAATAAGTTAATGTATCGCCATCTATGTCAGTTGCTGTTGGGCTAAATAAATATGTTTCCCCTTCGTTGATAGCAGTAGTTGGTGTGCCACTAATTGACGGCGCTCTGTTTGTTGGCGGAGGAGGCGGTGCAGCAGCAACATCAAACGTTATCGTTTGCGTTAATACTGAAAATACTGTGCCATCATTTACGCTAAATACCATAGTTGCATAACCGCTTCCACTTTCACCAGTAATTGGAGAATACTTCATTAAGTTAGCACTAATATCGGCGATACTGATCACATCCCCGTTGCTCACTAGATTACTATTTAACGTAAGAGACCCTTTTAAAGGAACTGTCGCAACTCTAACAGACTGAAGACTATCACCAAGATCAACGTCGTTAAAACCAAAGTCGGTGGCATTAAATGTGTGGGTGCCGTTGTAGCTAACGTTTATAATATTGTCTGATGCTGTTGGGCCATCATTCACTGGGGTTATATCGATATTTACACTACCTAAATCGGTGTTGGTGCCGCCGTCATTCACGCTTAAGCTTATGGTGGCCGCATTATTGCCTGCGAGGTTATTGCCTGGTGTATGAGTGATATTGTCACCATTGAGGTACGTATCGATAGCGGCGATAGTGCCGGTTAAAGTAAGTGCCGATGAGGCGCTACCGCCTATGGTAACGCCTCCACCAGTGGTTGCTGTTAACGTACCAGCACTGGCGGTTAAAGTAAGTACAACATTACCGAAAGTATCGACATCCGACAGGGTCGCTGCGGATAAATCCAGATAAGCAGCTGTATCTTCAGTAAAGCTAACATCGCTGATTAATCCTGCTAGTTGCGGTGCGTCGTTGATGGCTGTAACCACCACGCTTACATCAGCACTATCGTTCCCTTGACCATCGGAGACGGTGATGTTAATGGTACGCGTAGATTCTGATGGGTTCTCCCCCGTTGCTTCAAAGGTTAAGGCTCGCAGTAGTGACTGCACTAATGCGGGTGTTGAGAGTGCACTCAAGTTAATGACAAAGTCATTGCCTGCGGCAATATTATTCACCAAAGTACCAATCACTGTACCAGAAACTGAAAGGTTAGAACCTGCAGTAGTGCCGGCTAAACTTACTACCCCGCTGGTATCCACCGACAAGACGTCACTTGCGGCATCTGCATTATTAGTAACACTCACGGTTACTGTGCCGCCATTGAAATCGACAGAGTCGGCATCTGTGAGAGTAGCATTGCTGCCAGCGTCTAATAATACAGTTCCCCCGCCTTCTGAAGCATTGACGCTATCGCTGTTTAAGTTACCAATTACGGGTGGATTTGGTGTAACACTAATAGTAAAGCTACCGCTGTCGTCAGCGTCGCCGCCGTTGGCAATGCCATCTGCATCGTTGAGCGTCAGAGTGAAGTCACGATCGCCTAGTGCCGACGGTGCTTCGTAGTGTAAGTTTTGCAGTAGGGTCTGTACCAGCGCGTTGGTGGCATTGACGCCAAGGTTGATGGTGAAATCATTGCCGCCTTGGCCGTCGTCGGTGACATCTACCGAACCAATCGACGTACCTGATACTTGAATATCTTCTCCCGCGCCGACGGTGGCATCGCCGCCCGAGGTCACTGTTGTGCCGTCAACAAGCCAATTGCCATTAGCGGTGCCGGTGGTTTGCGCCAAGGTGAGAAAGCCACTGTTGTAGTCAGTGCTGTCAGCATTGGCGACGGCAGCGTCGGCAAAGCCACTCAACGCCTGGGCACTATTACCGGCCACTATTTGACTGGTCTCAGTATATACGTTACTCACTATTGGGGCATCGTTTACACCAGTTACTGACACAGTTGAAGTCAAGTTTGGTGTGGTTGCATTATTACCGCCATTATCTGTGCCGCCACTATCGGTGGCGCTGGTGATGGTTACGACTCGATTCCCTGCAGTGGTTGGGTTATCTGAACTGTTGCGATAGGTGAGTGCGTCTACAAGCGTCTGTAATTGGGCCTCTGTAAGCGTGGCACCGCTAAACGATACGGTGGCGGTGCTGCCTGTGACAGACACATTGATTGTTAGGCCATTAGTGGCTGAAGTCACAGAATTACCATTCGTTAAAGCTACGTTTGATCCATCGAATGAAAGAATTTCTGAAGAATCATCAGAGACATTGGATACGGTGACTGTTAGGGCAGAAAAAGTCTGCCCAGTTTCAATGGTGTCCGTACTAACGGTATTAAATAGATCCTGTGCACCAGAGCCCTCAATAAAGATCGGGTTGCCGCCGGTAGCGCTTATAGACGGTGCATCATTTATATCTGTGCTATTGACGGTGGTGGTACCACCACTGCTTAAAGCGCCATCACTAAAAGTGAAGTCCAATTGTATATTCGATGACAGGTCGTCACCGTTGTTGCGGTAAAAAATTGCTTGTAACACCTCATTAATTAAAGCTGCTGTTGGAATTGTGCCGTTATTAGCAAAGGTGATTTGGAGTTGACCATCTCCAGTGTTGGCAATTGTAGCAATCACATTTCCGCCAGCGCTTATTGTTCCACCGCCGTTAGGGCCACCAACCACAGTTAAGTTACCGCTGGTTAATACACTGAAGATGTCTGAGGCGTTTGCGCCACCATTTCGAGCAATTGTTAAGCTAGAGCCTGAGTAATCACCATCACCACCATTTAAGGTATCGAACTCCAGGTCGCTGATACTTGCATTTGCATCCAGCTGCACAGCAGCTGCACCTTCGGTATAGTTGGGTGTACCGTCCAGACCGGTAAATACTGGCGTATCATTCACCGCATTTATGGTCACACTGGCGGTATCTGAGACGCTGGAAAACGGCGTTGCGTTGCCGGTCGTTGAGGCATTGGTGGTCCCGCCGGCGCTGCCAGAAGATTTATCCCATGCATGGAAAGTAAGGGTAGCTGTGCCGTTGTAGTTGGTAGTGGGTACAAAACGAATCAAGTTCGCGCTGTCTAACAATACTGCGTTTACTGTGATGTCGATAACAGAGCCAGAAGGATTTGTAAATGTGCTCCAGCTAACGCCATTATTAGTGGAATATTGCCAAACGCCGTTGGTATTATCGACTTGTGTTACTACTATGGCTTCCACCGCGCCGCCATCGACATCGGTAATCGAACCATCCACCACTATAGCTGCAATGCTGGTACCGGGGTTGTTGGCGTTGTTTGCACCGTCGTCATCGCCATCGGTACCAGAGCCATCGTCGTCACCAGCGTCTTCATCGATAGCGGTTAATACCGGTGACTGAGCAGCATCCAAACTTGGTGCATCGTTAGCGGCAGTGATGTCGGCGTTGACGCTGCCGAGGGCAACGTTGCCCGAACCGTCTCCGTCATTGGCAGTTATGGTAAAAGTTGAAGCGTCATTGCCGCTGTCGTTGGCTGCTCCCGTCCATTGTATGTTGCTGGCCGTGTCCAGGTAGGTGTTGATGTCTGCAGCTGTCCCGACGAGCGTAATCGTGGTGGCGTTGACCAGTGTTTCTGTGACACCGCCGCCAACACCTGCACCATCGGCTGGAGCGGCAAAGGTTCCTTCACTCGCCGTAATGGTCACGGTGAGTGTGGTACTATCCACATCTTCAAATAAAACGGACGACAGATCAACGTTGCCTTGAGAGTCTTCGGTAAAGGTGATATCGCTCGGCAGCCCTGTCGCTGCAGGATCATCGTTGACATCTGTTATATCGGCATTGATTGTGCCAAGGGCCACATTACCCGAGCCATCTCCGTCGTTGGCCGTGACAGTGAAGGTAGATGTATCGTTGCCATTGTCATTTGGTACGCCGGTCCAGCGGATGTTGCTGGCAGTATCCAGATACGTGTTGATATCTGCGGCAAATCCAGTGAGCGTGATAGTAGTGGTGTTAACTAGTATTTCCGTGACTCCGCCGCCAACACCTGCGCCATCGGCGGGGGTAGCGAAGCTGCCTTCGTTGGCCGTGAGGGTGACGGTGATGTTGCCGCTGTCCACATCCGCGAAAGTCGCTGCTGACAGATTCACATTACCCTGGGTATCTTCCGTAAAGGTAATGTCGCTCGCCAGCCCTGTCGCTGCAGGATCATCGTTAACTGCAGTGATGTTAATGGTGACGGTATCGGCTGTACCGTTGGAAGTGCCATCGTTAGGCGTCACCGTCATTGTGGCGGCGGTGGTGTCATTTGACGCTGTAGTGAACAGTATATTGCTAGTATTGTTGAGGAAGGTATTTAAATTAGCGGCGCTGCCTGCCAAAGTCATGCTAGCGGTACCCGAACCGGTTACAGTAACGCCACTGGCGGAACCATTACCGCCAAGCGCTGCAAGGGTGCCGCGATCGACACTCAGCGTTAGAGTAATGGGGTCGTCCAGCTCGGCATCGGATATGTTATAGGCGGATAGATCAACTGCCGTGGCCACATCTTCCGTGGCGGTATCGTCAGCAGGGGTGCCGCCAAGCGTTGGCGCTGTATTCGGGGCAATGGCGTTATCAATAATGATGTTGTTGATGGAGGCATAGCCTGAGCCATCGTTGAAATATATCCGCACTTCATCGACATATTGATAATGAGAGTTGGCGGATAAATCTTGGTTAACGCGGGACGTGTTGCTATTAGCATTAAAACTGACGGTACTGCTGGCCACCATTGCGCCGTTACGGTAAGCAACGATGTTCATGGCTTCGCCGGTTTGACCACCCCAATCGTAAAAATCGAAACCATTAAACTTAAACTCCGAACCGTCATTACTTTTGACGGCAACGCCGCCCCATCCGGTGAAGTACGAGTTGAAATCGACGGTCAGTCCGCTAAAGCCATCACTACTGCCCAGGCTAGCGCTGCTAAACCAGTTCATACTGTTGGTTTTAGCGCCACTGGAGTCGTCAATATTGAAGATCTGAATGGTGATACCGGCGATATTGGTACTACCGCCTTCACCATCCTCGGCAATATGGTCTGTGTCCCAGTTACTATCATTACTATTAAAAGTTAGGGTTGTTGCTGCCGCGTTAGCTTCGAAGCTATACGAGGCTGACAATGCCAACAGGCAAATACTCGGAATAAATGATTTCATTTGTAACCTTTTGGATCAGCTTTCACAGCAATGATCGTTATCCATGTAAAAGTCTTTCTGTACCGCTTTTATTAAGTTAAACCTTAATTAGGTACATGATTTTATTATCTTTTAATTATAAAACAAATTTAGGGCCTTTACCTTAAAATAAAAACCTCATAAATAAACATGTGGAGCAAAAAGTTGACCAGCTAAGTGCAGGCAACATATGTTACAGCTTGAATTTTAGTCACTACTTTAGCGTTTGGCGAACAAGCGTTTACATAAAAGTTTAGTAAGTCATTGCTAAAGCCTTTTTAATGTTTAAAAAGAGATCAAGCATAATATAATAATTGTTTGTTTTATGATTTTTATGAAATACATCTTATTACACGTAACATTCGTTGTTTGCGAATAGTATGGTTGCCAAAGCAAGTTGTTTAGGTATCGCAAATGGATATGCCACTTTCCGTATTTTTAGAGTCTAAAGGCACTAGTAGAGCAAAAGCGGCTTTACTTACCAAAGAATTAAAGCCCGTAATCTTTAAATTTAACACGCCGTTGTTAGCCCAAGGTGAGCACTGGCAAGATTTTTATGTTATCTCACACGGACTTGTGCGTCTGTACTACCTCGACTCAGAGGGTAAAGAATCAAATAAAGGTTTTTTGGCGAAGGTGACATATTGGCACCAATTGCGCCGTCGGCAATAACAGGCCCATCGAATTTTTATGTTGAAACTCTGACTGAGGTGCATGGCTACCATATGACTTATGCGAAAGTAGTTGAGTTATTAAAAGATTGCAGCATTAGTCAGTGCTTATTTCATTGCTTAACAGCGCAATTGTTATAAGACAAAATAGAGCGCGAATTAATGTTTTTGCAGCAAGACGCGAAAAAACGCTACGCTTACTTTTTAAATAAATACCCAACACTTTGTCAACAAATACCGCTTAAACACATCGCTTCGTATCTTGGTATGACAGACGTTACCTTATCGCGTGTAAAAAACAAAAATTAATGCCTTATCAAATGTTAAGGCGAACGTAGGTTAATCAAATCACACTATTGCTACATTTACTTTGTAGGAATAGTTATGAAAAATTTACTCAACTGCCAAATAGTCATCTTCTGCTTGTTTTTTAGTTGCCATGTATTGGCAAAGAAACAGGTAAACACAAGCGCGTTAGACTGATTGAATACCAAAATGAATGGGTATCGCCAAAAGGCACACTAAGAAACTTATTGGTTAAAGATAAAAAGGCATTTGCACAGGCTATTAGCCAATCTCAGCAATTATTAGCAAAAGCGCGTCAGCATCAAATACATATTGTACACGTCACATTAAAACCAGTTCATAAAGGTGTATTTTTGATAATTGAATGGGTGGCAATTTGCTTGCGAGACAGGCATACCAACAGATGCGTCACGAACATGGGCAAAAAAGCACTGGCTGCGCACTTTGCTCGCAATTTGTTGCAAGTTTTGATTGCTCCACGCAGGCTCAATGCTGACAAATCGCGCAGGAAAAGGGTCGTTGTGAGTTGGGTACCAACTTAAGCCAAATCCATCGCCATTGAGTGGCTTTTTACGCTTTTTCGCATCTTTACTTTGTTCAATAAGCGAATTCGTTGGCGAAATAATAATATCGTTTAAAGTGACTTCTTCACCTTTATACGCAATAAAACGACACATAAATTTATCCAAAAAAACTTTTTACACTATAGGCGATTTTTAAAAATTTCATACAAAAATATGCACGGTTACCACTGATTTTCTGTTATTTACAGTAAACGTGAAGGGAAAAGGCAAAAAGATTGTTTTTATGGTGTTTAAGGGCACTAAAATATGGTGTTTAAAACTCAGTTTATACAAATTTTTTTCACTTGTATTTACTAAAATGGCTGGTTAGTTTGTGTCTAACTTATTCTTTTTATAGTGTGTTTTATGCGACTTATTTCTTCTTTTGCAATTTGTGTAACGTTATCGAGTTTCGCGTCAGTTGCTGGTGATTTTTACCCCAATAACGCGCAGCATGCGGTTAGTTTGAGCTTTGACGATGCGCGCCGCTCCCAAGCTGATGTTGGGCTGCCAATTTTAGATAAACATAACGTTAAGGGCACGTTTTACTTGATGCCAGTGCAAATGAAAGGCAAAGAAGCTAAGTGGCAAGCCACCGCTAAAGCGGGGCATGAAATTGCGAATCACAGTGCTAGCCATTTATGTACGGGCAATTTTCGCTGGTTACGGGAAAAGAACAAAGGGCTAGAACAAGTCGATTTGCTATTTATCGAAAAAGATATTGAAACAGCGCAACAGCAAATTGAGCAAATTACAGGTGTGGCTCCTGTGGGTTATGCCTATCCATGTGGTCATAAATTTGTGGGCCGCGGTGAATCGGTACAAAGCTATGTGCCGCTGATTGCTAAGTCATTTGAATACGGCAGAACATGGAATGATGAAACGGCAAATGACCCGCATTATTATGACACAGCACAAATCCGCGCGTTTGATATCGATAATAAATCGTTTGAAGAAATAAAGGCGATTATCGAGCGGGCTAAATTTGATGATGCGTGGATAGTACTTGCCGGTCACGAAGTTGGTGATAGAGCGCTCTACACTATCGATAGCAAGGCATTAGATCAGTTAATCGTATATTTAAAAGATCCTAAAAACGGCTTTTGGCTAGCACCCGTTGCTGAGGTAAATCAGTATATTCAGCAAAAACGTACTCGGTAATCGTTACTTTAAACCTAATAGCGCTTGAGTCCTCTTTTCAAGCGCATAACGTAACCTTTTTAAATCGATAGTAAATAAGTTTTTTCTTGTTAAAGTTCTAAAAAAATTAGCAAAAATAGGTGTTTAGGTAATTACTTTAAGCTTTTTTGCTAATGACCTGTAGTTTTTAGTGAGACAAGGATAAATATGGATATTGAAGTTTTCCGACCTAAACAGTTCCAAGATATGGCGCGAGATTACAAACTATTTGCCGATGGTAAACAAGTTGCTGTGATTAAACGAGGTAAAACTCAAACCGTGTCGCTGCCTGCGAAAACCCAAGTTATTCAAGCAAAAATCGATTGGTGTAGCAGTGCTGAGGTGAAAGTGAGTGAATTAAGTGGCACAAAAATCACTGTAAAAAACACATTTGCTAATAATATTATTGAAGCAATGTTTTTCGCTTGGTATTACATTTCATTCGGTAAAAACAGGTATTTAACCATCGAAAGCAGCAATTAATTCGTTGAGTAAAAGTCATTTTTCAAATAACAATTGTTTTGCTGCTGTGAGCATTGCCATAGCGCAAGAGAAAGCGCTGCAACCAACAAAATCAGGATTATTTGAAGTTGGTGGATTTAAGCTGTATTTGACGTGTTATGAAAACGATAAACCGACACTCATTATTGAACAAGGTTTTGGTCGTTCAGGCTCTGATGGTGTTTGGCTCGGTAATGTAAAACAGTTATACAGCGATTTTAGTATTTGTTTATACGACCGAGCAGGGTTAGGTAAAAGTGAAAAAGGCCCAGTACCGTTTACTGTTAATGATATGGCGACACGTCTTTACACTTTGCTGCACAATGCTAATGTTAAACCACCATACTATTTTGCTGGTGGCTCGTACGCCTCTTACATTATCACAGCCTTTAATAATCAGTATGCAAACAAGGTGAAAGGCGCGGTGTTTATCGACCCTCCGCCATTTGGTTACTTTTATACAATGGCAACACGCTGGCCGAATAATTTTAAAACAGACGATGAAAACTTAGCGCGTTACTATCACTTTGAGCAAAGTGTGCGTGACCCAATGTTTAAAAAAGTGCCGGAAAATGTCGACCATATCGTAAGCTATCAATCGCTGGTTACGTCAGGCTGTTTTGCAAATAAACCGATTATCGTGTTACGAGCTAAGGCATCGGGTGAACGCTACGACCCGCCTTTTGTACCAGATGATATTGCGCTAAAAATGGATGCGCTTTATGCAGGCGCTGAACACGACTTTTTGGGTCTTTCGAGTCGAAGCGCAATCGTGTATTCAACGTCAAACAAGCATCATCTTCATATTGCCGATGCCGACCTTGTTGTGAAAAGTATCAAGCAGCTACTTGAGTAATTGTTGTTTTATCGGTTAAACAAAAAAGGGATGGTTCGTGTTTATGAAAATAGCGTTTGAAACAGCAACACAAAGTGATGCCAGTAGTCTGGCGGCATTGGTGCTTGATGTATCTCAACAATCGATTTTGCCGTATTTAGAATCTAACGGAAAAAACGCGTATGTTGCTAGTATTCAATCAGATATTAATACTGTGATCGATGGGAGCGAGTATCAAAGCTTTAAAGCGTCGATTAACAATAAACTCATTGGTTTTGCTGCAATGCGTAATACCAATTCACTTAAGTAGCTGATCATCCTAGCGGACTAAATATCATGCTAACTGCGTTAGAATTTATCAATGTAGAACAACTACATAAGAAAAACTCCGCCTTGTTATCATTTCATTTATCCAGCGCTATCCCTGATCTCATACTTAACAGAATTGGTATAACGCACTTGTTTGTCGATAATCAGTATCAGGCATTTGGCATAGGTAAAGCATTACTTGCACGGCTAATGACAACCTCACACACCGGCGAAGTAAGTTTAAAAGCATCGTTAAATGCGGTTTCTTTTTATGAGTCTCAAGGTTTTGTGGCAACAGGCTCTGAAATGAGTGTAAATGGAATTCGTTTTGTGCCAATGGTTTGGCAAAATACGCACAGTAAATAACGCTTTTTGAAAACGGCATTAGAAAGTGTAAATAAATGGAACTGAAATAGCACAGGGAGGTGGTTTATGTTTGAAAAAATGGCAGTTTATTCAGGACTTATTGCAACCGTCTGGATTGTGTTAGGTGTTTTTATTGCTGGGCGATATTATGCGGGTTATAACCATGCTAAGCAGTTTTGCAGTGAGCTTGGTGCTACGGGTAGCCCAACAGAAAAACTATCACCTCGTATCAATAATTACCCATTGGGTTTACTTTTTTGCCTTTTTGGCTGGTATTTAACTCAATTACCCAATGTATCTTTGCTAGTCACTGGTGCAGGCTGGTGTGTTATTGCGCATGGCCTCGCAACTTGGGTTGCGGGTTATTTCCCGATGGATGCTGATCCTTTTACTGAAAATCCTTCTTTTAACTGCAAAATACACACAGTTTCAGGCATTGTAATGTTGTTGTCGTTACTTGTGGCACCAGTGTTGGTGGCACTTAGCCCAACCAATGATGTCATTTCACATAATTTTAAGGTGTTTTCTTGGATTATGGTCGTCGCGGCCGTTGTATTTTTGTTGACTATGACGCGTGCAATTAATCAGCAAACAAACCCAGGCATTCATCGGCGATTATCTTATGGTGCGCAATTAATTTGGCTAACTGGGTTGTCACTGCAGCTTGGGTAATGTGAATTTAGGTGAAATCATCGCGATAAATTTGTAAAGTTGCAGTGAAATAAGGCGCGTAATGCGCCTTTTTTAACGTTGATTTAGTGTGTTTTGATATTGTTCGAATGGGCGTATTGCATCACTGTTTTGTAAGTAGGTTATGGAAAAATTATCGAGTAATTGTGCATTGATGTTGTCGTAACTCGCGAGATAGTTAAACCCATAGGCGCTTGCTTGATGGCGATCGGTTAAAATTACGATATGCGATATTTTCGCCACATATATCGCCATGTAACAAAGGGCGCATGGTTCACCCGAGGCAATTAATGTGGTGCCTTCAAGACTCAAGCGGCAACATTTTTTCGTTGCACCTCGAATGGCTTGAATTTCCGCGTGAGCAGTGCAGTCGTAACATTCTGACTCCTGGTTCACACCAGTACTTAATATTTCACCTTTGTCATCAAGGATCATGGCTGAAAAAGGTAAGCCAGCTTGTGCCACGTTTTTCTCTGCGAGCGAAATTATGGCACTTATGTGACTTTGATTAAACTGCGTTGGCATGCTGTATTTCCTGTTGTTGCGTACTTAATGTCTTTGCCAGTTCGGCTGCATCGTGATGCGCTTTGGTAACGGAATCTTGGTGCCTTTTATCGTTGAATTCTTGATACTCAGAGGCAATTTCAAACATCACTTGTACCCCTAAATATTTCGATAAGGTTTGAATATGTGGTGTGAGATGTGAGTGCGCTTCGTTGACCTCGCCTTTACCAAAACCAAACTCGCCACATGAGGTGATCAGCACTAAGGTTTTTCCACTAAGTAAAGGTCTTAGAGGTTGATCGCCACGGGCTAAATCAAAATCAAACGTTTTATTGATGCGAATGATTTGGTCGAACCATGCTTTTAACTGTGCTGGCATGCCGTAATTGTACATAGGTGTTGACATTAAAATGATATCGGCGCGCGTTAGCTCATCAATTAGGGTATCTGACAGTTGTAATTGTTGGTGTTGCGCTGCACTTCTTTTGTCACTTGGCGTAAACACGGCGCCAATCCAATCTTGGGAAATAAAATGAGGTGGATTTACACCTACATCACGGTAAATATATTCATCTATCTGATTACTTTCTCGCCAGCTGTCTAAAAATGTTTTAGCAATGTTTTTAGACAGTGAGTTGTGTGCGGGATTATCGTTATCTATCGCTCTAACGCTTGAATCTATGTGTAGTATTGTGGTCATGATGTTTCCTTTATTAAAATTGTGTGTTGAATAATGCGTTTCTAGCTGGCTTTGGACAAACGATTTGATATCATTTACAGGTGAGTAAAACTTATTTATAAACAGGAGGGATTAGGCTTTGCAAGTATCGTTACAAGCGTTAAAAGCATTTGATGCGGCGGCGCGTCATGGCAGTTTTAAACTAGCAGCAAGTGAGCTTGCATTAACGCCAACTGCAATTTCGCATCATGTAAGTAAGCTAGAAGCGCGTTTAAATACCCAATTATTTGTGCGTAAAACGCGAAAAATAGAATTGACCGAATTAGGAAAACGCTTAGCACAAGCAACTAATTCGGGTTTTCAAACAATTGCACAGGCGTTAGATGAAATCACGCATATTGGAAAGTTGGTTAATGTAAACACGACATCGTCATTTGCTGCCTCGGTGTTGTTACCGTCGCTCGCAGAGTTCAACGCAAAGCATGGTGATATTGAGGTTGCGATTTCAACGGGAGAGAACGTTGAGCATAATCAATATGCTGTGGCTATTCGTTTAGGCGATAAACGCGTTGTGAATAGCCAAGATATTTTGCAGTGCGATGTATTTAATGTGTATCGCGCCAAGTCGGCAGGCGAGCAATGCAATCGAGCCTCGTTAAGCCATATTTATACCTGTAAATGGAAAAATCCCGCTTTACCGCCTGTGCCATTAAATGAATGGTGTAACCAAAATGGCATAACGCAAACCTTAGCATTAACCCAATACGATCAAGAGCTTTTTGCTCTGCAACAGGCCATAGCTCATGGCGGGTATGTGTTTTGCTCACAGACATTAGCCAAAAGTTATGTGGCACGTGGAGAATTGTGTGAGCTTACTACTTTGCCTGTCAGGTCTGACCTTTGTTATTACATTCCCAATAAAAGTTCGTTGGCGACGCTTCCGGCCCGTTTGTTTAGTGAGTGGTTAAGTAACCTGATCTCGAGATAGTAAATTACTTTCTAGCAGCTACTTTTACTTATTACTGCGTTAAACTTGTTTGCAATAGGCTCGCTATTGACGCACAAATTTGCCTTGTACCAAGAAAAACTATCAAGCTAGAAGGTATGAAACAACATAGCTCATATATTTCAAATGTTTAGTTAACTTTTTAACCCGAGTTCAGGTTAAGTGACTTGATGTCGGCATAACATTGTACTTTTTTCGCTGCCATTTTTAGTTATTACCGCGTTAGTTAAGAATTTAACGTATGTTTTTGTAGGGTAGTTTAATTGCGCTTAGTAACCTTTTTTTCAGTTAAAGCGATGTTTGTGGTAATCTTTTCCGGTATTAAGCTTGGCTCTGTTTCTCTTTGTGACTAGGGTCTACAGTCTCAATTGTAATGGTTGAAATAATGGATTATCAAACTCTGCCCAAATTGGTCAGACGCCTGCTAAAAATAACGGCAAATGGCAATGCTAGTTTGCCATCAAGACGTCAAATGACCACCAAATTGTTTGCATTGGTTACGCTTGTGCCTGGTATTGCGAGTGTGGTGATGGCAATTGCATTGCATCAAACAAGCAGACTCGCTTTTATCATTTCGGCTATTTTCTTTTGTGGCATTTCATTGCTGCTATTTGGTCGAAAACGATTATTGGAGTTTGATAGCGCCACGCAACAAGTTTGTTTATCAACATCACTTTGGCATTTTTTCCAAAAACGACGTGCGATAGCACCTTTTAGTGCGCTGGCATGCGAATTAACAAGCCTTGGAACTAAAGGACCGTATCAAATAACCATTGCAGAGCAAAACTATGTGTTTGATGACTATCAAGATGCCTACGCTTTGTTGGCGTTTTTGTCTTCGCACTATAAATTTCCGGTAACAGAAAACATCTCAAATTGGCCTAACAAAACCCCGCTTAGCTTTGACAATAGGCAGACTGCTGATATTACGCCACTTGACCAAACTGAAACACTCAGTAATAAAAGCGATGTGTATATTGAAATCTGGGATCGTAAATCAATCATTAGGTTGTCACTGCCGTTTTTCTTTTTTACCGTGCTCGCGGGTTTGATTAAATACGGGGTGCTTTGATGTACTTTAAAAAGCTATCACATGATGAGGCGGTGTATCGTGTCACCGGTATTGCTAAGCTATTATTAAAACTGCTGAGTTTGCTTTTATTACTCGTTGGTATCTTAAGTGTTTTAGGTTCTGACTCAACTAGGTCTTTACCAATTTGGGTATCTGGCTTTTTTTGTTGGCTGGGCTGGATTGGTGTTTTTGGCGGCTATGTTTGTCGTATAAATTTAAGCTCACAAACAATTCAACTTAAGGCGAGCAACCTATACACCGTTTTCAACCGTGTTTATTATCTCACTGAAATAAAGGGTTTTAGAGCAATGACTGCTCAAGCTGCAACTCAGAGATACCGTGTTTACATGGTTTTAAACGATGGCACTCATGTTGCGGTGGCAAACCCCAAAGAACGAGGTTTAGCGGTAAACGTGTGTAAAAATATGGCAGAGTTTACTGGTAAACCTTATGAAAATAATTTGCCAGAGTTATAAGGTTTATTGATGCTATGTGTTATACCTAAATAGGTTGATGTAATTTTCGCAATACTGTTTGGAGTCTTCGATTGCGCATAGTCTGTTTGATGTTTTTATTTTTTTCACCTTTTTTATTTGCTGATTCAATAGATGAGCGATTAAAAGAGGCTGAGGATTATTTAACTGTAAAACCGTCAGAAAGCTATCGCATTCTTCAACAAATAGCACACAGTGACAAGCTAACTGAAAAGCAACAAATCGAATGGCATTTGTTACAAATGAGAGCGTCTTTGCCGCTAGGAAAGCTCGAGAACTTGATTTCATCTGTCGAAGCTATTTTTAAGTATAAAAATACTAACGGCTTTGCTGATCATGTTACAACAGTAACCAGTGCCTTAGGTATTTGGCTTAGAAGAAACAACTACTTACGCGATGCTGAAATAAGCTTTAAATGCTCCTATGAAAATGCAAAAAATGACCGACTGCGTTTAATCTTAAATAACAGCCTCGCTTTACTCGCGCGCCAAGCAAATGACTTGCCACGGGCAAAATCATTATTTGAATATTCTGCTCGTTTAGCAAAAGCGACAAAAAATACCAATATGATGGCGGTGATAAGTAACAACCAAGGTCTAATCGCACTTGAAGAAGGGAAAATAAAAGAGGCAGAACAGCGGTTTAGAATCGCTTTAGAATATTATCAATCTATAAACAAACGAGCGGGTAATGTTAGAGCTGGTACATATTTACTTTTTACCTTTGTCACTCAAAAAGAGTTAACGAATTATCAGCGACTATACTTACCAACCTATCAACAGGCAGAAGCATTTCCGAACCCTGCGTTAAACGCGCTATTAGAATGGGTAAATGCCTACTATCTTTTTATTAATAATAATGAGCTGAGTGAAGAGATGCGAAATTCACTCGAAGAGCAGTTTTTACAGGTTAAAGATCGGCGAGAAAAAGCATTAATCATAAAGCATTTGGCTGCGCCAATGGGAATATCTCTTGATCTGCCGCCAGAGCCAAATAATACCGCGCGTTTTGAGGCCCCTTGGTTTGTTGAAGTTAAAAACTGCAACTTTAACGCTGCTGGTTAATAATGCGGAATATAAAAATCAAATTGTTGCAATTGGATAAGCATAGCTTTATTAAGCTTATTGCTATCTAAGTTATGGTAGTTTAAAGAAAAACATGATAATAATTGACTATTGTCATCATATTTTCTCGTATTTTGAATATATTTAACTGAGTATAAAAACAAAGAGTCGCTACATCTATGCATCACCTCTCAATTAAAACAAAATTAATAGCGTTTATCTCAATAACTTTGGCTTTGCTGGTTATTACTTTGGTTGCTATTAGTTGGTCTCAATTAAACACCAACAATGATACGCAAAGCGCTAAAGTACAGGACGTATTGCTTGCTGAAATAAACGATAAGTTAATGGCTAAAACGCAATTTTATGCCACGGAGATTGCGGGTTACATCAATACAGAATATAAAATTCCATTAACTTTGTCGGGTGGCTTAGCAAACACCGCTGAAAATTCACCGTTATCACGTGATAGCGTCTATCAAATGACACGTGGAGCCCTTGCCAAAAACCCTGATATTTCGTCTATTTATGCGCAATTTGAAGCGAATGGTTATGACCAACGTGATAGTGAATTCACCACCGGATTTACGCACTCAGTACCAGGTTCGGGTACGCTTGAAATATACATTACGCGAGAAAACGACGGCAGTTTACTGCAACACCAAGTTGAAGACGCTGCCGAAAAATACTTACATGCTAAAAATGAGTTCGGTTTTCGCGAAAGTGAGTGGTACTTGTGTGCCATGGATACGCGCAAGCCGTGCATTATGGAGCCGTATCTTTATGAAATTGAACCCGGTAAATCGGAATTGATGACCTCGCTGACTGTGCCAATCATTAGTAATAACAAATTTATTGGTTTGGTAGGCAGTGATATTAATTTACCTAAATTCCAATCACTTACCGAGAGCATTTCGCAAAGCCTCTACAATGGGCAAGCCAAAGTGACTATTTTAAGTGATATTGGTTTAGTTGTGGGCTCAAGTCATTATAAAAAGCTGGCGCGCCCGTTAAGCGAATCCCTCACCAATGGCGATGCAACAAACATTATGGCAATACGCAAGCGCCAAGATAATATTGAGATTGGTGAAAATTTAGTTTTTTCTATGCCAATCAATATTAAAGCGGCTAACACTACTTGGAGCTTAATTTTAGAATTACCTAAAAACGTCGCACTTGCCAATGCGGTAGCACTAGCAGAAAGTCAGGCTGAGGCAACCGCGTCTGTGGGCCGCACTATGATGTTTATTGGTATTTTGGTATCGGTAATTGCAATTGCGATTTCAATCGTCATTTTACGCACTATTATCCAGCCAATTACCGATATAAAACAACGCATTGAAAACTTAGCAAGCAGTGAAGGTGATTTAACCGTGAACTTAACGGTTACGCAACACGAAGAACTAATCTCGCTGGCGGCTGGCTTTAATATGTTTACGCAAAAACTGCGAACCATGGTTGATGGCTTAAAAGAGTTGGCGGATAGCTCGTTTAGTCAATCAGCGAATACATCACAGGCTGCGCAGGAAATAAAAGCCAAAGTAAATATGCAACATATGGAAATAGATAGTGTTGTTACGGCGATTAATGAATTGAGTGCGACCGCAAGCGAAGTCGCTCGCTCGTCAGAAAGTGCTGCGATGACCACAAACAATACCAATTTAAAGGTAAAAGAGAGCGAACAAGGTATTGTGGCGGCATCTCACTCGGTTGAAACCATGACTGAATATGTGAGCAGCGCAAAAGAATCAATTGTTGCCGTTGCTCAGCGCAGTAATGATATTACGCATATTCTTGATGTGATCCGCTCGATCGCTGAGCAAACCAATTTACTGGCGCTAAATGCGGCGATTGAAGCTGCGCGTGCCGGTGAACAGGGCCGTGGCTTTGCGGTTGTTGCAGATGAAGTTCGCTCGCTTGCATCAAAAACACAAGAATCAACTAACGAAATTAGTCAATTAATCGATAACTTACAAAGTGAGGTTGGCACATCTGAATCAATTATCGAAAAATCAGTATCGCAAGCCAGCGATGCGATGGCGCACTGTGCTAAAGCAGCATCGCAAATGGGAGAAATGGTGGATGAGCTTGCCCTTATTTCAAATGAGGTAACGCAAATCGCGACAGCAGCGGAAGAGCAAAGTGCGGTAACTGAAGATTTAAGTGCTAACATGACCGGTATTTCTGATGCTGCAGCCGAACTGTCTCAGTTGGCCGATACCGTTGAACAAGCGGCGCAACAACTAACACATTTAGTTGAAGAGAAACACAAACAATTGGGTCAATTAAAAACCTAACACGCTTTGGTGTTTGAGTGAAAAGGCGCGAGTAACTAGATTTGCGCCTTTTCTATTGTACCCCTGTACAACGCTTTATCCTCCGCTTTTACCAAATATCACTTAAATTTACCGCTAAACACAAAGCCAATTTTCAGTTCATGGATCTGCCTATACTAAGCCCATCAACACAACAGGATTAAGACCATGACAGCAGCAGATAACACAACATTCGATTTTGACGTTTCACACCTTGTAGAGGGTGGTATCGCAATTTTTGCATTAGGCGTAACCATTGGCACATTAGTGAGTGCAGGTATGGCAAGTGCAGTAGTTATCGGTTCAGTTGCAGCATTAGCGACATACTTAATTCGTCATAAATAACATTTATAATTTCACAGTTACAGTATCTCAACCATAAAAGCACTTGCCTTCAACCAGCAAGTGTTTTTTTATGCGTC
Organism: Pseudoalteromonas sp. MMG024; assembly: GCF_021654175.1. Taxonomy (NCBI): domain Bacteria; kingdom Pseudomonadati; phylum Pseudomonadota; class Gammaproteobacteria; order Alteromonadales; family Pseudoalteromonadaceae; genus Pseudoalteromonas; species Pseudoalteromonas sp. MMG024. The sequence goes on along the minus strand of NZ_JAKFZO010000002.1, from coordinate 319,263 downwards.
TAATGCGTAAATAAGCGCTTGTAAAGGCGTTGCTTGAAGAGCGGTTGGGCAGTAAAGAATATGATGGTTCTCAAAGCCTAATGCCGCATAAAGTGGTAACGTAGCGATGCCTTTTTGCGTTATTTGGCTAACTTCTGGGGTTTTAATTAAGCGGATAACTTGACGCTCGCCATATTGTGCAATGCTTGGAATGTAAGGGCGAAGCTGCTTGATTAACGTATCGAGTAACCATTCGTTTATATCGCCGCCTAAAATAATCGTTTGGCTATTAAAAATAGACTCTATTGTATGAATCGCGATGCGCATTGGCTCTTCGGCACGATTAACCCAACTTTCAAGAAGCTTATTATCGGCAGTTAAATTCGCCAAAAAATCATCGTGCTTTTGATTATCAATATTGAGCGCCGCTTTTAGCGAATTAAGCGATGAAAAGTCATTTAAACGGCCAAGTTCGCCAGTATCGTTATCCGTTTCGGGAGTAACAAATATATCGCCTAGCGCACCTGTTAGACCGTTTTGACCAAGCAGTATGTCGCGGTTATAAACAACCGATGATTCAACTCGATTGCCTATATGTACATAAACAAAACTTTGTAGCGTTTGAGCTTCACCAAACAACATTTGGTATGCGGCACACGCCGATGCGGTACTTTCTAACGCAACGGGCAAATTTAGACTTTCGGCAAGGGCGACTTGGGTTTCTTTTGCTACTTTGTGCGCATCTAATGCAAAGTTATTGCTATCTTGCATGGCAAGACCTACGGCAAGCACCTTGCTGCTATCGATATTTTCAATATTAACTAAGGTGTTAACTAAATAAGTGGCTTTACTCACCAGCTCATCAGGTGAAAATAGCGTAGTTAAGCTATTGATGCAGTCACCATTGAGTTTAAACATACCCACAAACAACTCATTTTCCATAATGCGAATGGCAATCGAATACGCCGCTTTCTCATTAAAACAGAGCATTTTTGAGGGTTTACCGGCACCTTCGGCTTTTTTTATGCCAACTTCAGACACCAGATCATGCTCCAATAAGGTTTCGACCATATTGGTAATTGTTTGTTTGGTCAGATTAGTATTTCGAGCGATCTCAACGCGGGAGATTGGACCCAAAGCAACAATTTGGGACAGGGCTAAGCGTAAATTAAGCGCTTTATTTTGCTTTGCGTTTGATCCTTTCAAAAGAAATGTCCTGCTTTTATCCCAAAATTCAGAAGTTTAAACGATGATATATTGAGTAATGATGGATGTGCAATTATTAACTGGTATTTTTCGCCAGAATTAATTAGTCAAAACATTTGACATAATTAACCGTTTGCATAAATATAACACAATCCATTGTATAAAAAGAATTCAAAAATGAAAGAGCAAGGACAGCCAATTTGGCGCAATATTAGGAAATTACAAAAACTAATCCCAATAACCGCGGGATTACTCATCTCTTTCGCCATGCCAACTCACGCCGCTGAACAAAATATCGATTGGCAACAGGCAAAACAAGCAAAATCAATTACGATAAGCAAAGAACAAGCCCAAAAGATTAAACAAAAATCGCTGACAGCAGCTATGGCTTGGCATGGTGCAAGCCCTTGGATAAGCGCAGTATCTCGCGGTGCGAGTGATACTTTTGAAGCGCTTGGTATTAAAGTGGTTGCCAGTACTGATGCACAGTTTGATCCGGCCAAGCAAGTTGCTGACCTTGAAAATATCACCGCGTTAAAACCTAACATTTTGTTATCACTCAGTGTTGATGGCACAAGTACTAAGCAAAGTTACCAAAAAGCCATCAATGCAGGTGCACAGTTAGTGCTGTTAAGTAACCCAATACCAGGCTTTCGCCATGGCAAAGAGTATGTTGGCATTGTTACCGACGATATGTTCGGAATGGGCAAAGCTGCAGCAACAAGTATCCAACAGGCATTTGGTGAGAACGCCAAAATAGGCATGATTTTTCACGATGCAAAGTACTTTATTACCAATAATCGCGATAGCGCATTTCGTAAACAAGTTTCAACTTTACCGGGTCATAAAGTTGTTGTAGAAAAAGGCTTTGTTAAAGAGCATGAAACAAGTGCAATCGCCGCGGCGATGATTTTGCAACATCCTGATCTTGATGTGATTTATGTATCTTGGGATGCCGCGGCCGAAGGTGTAATTGAAGCACTGCGTTCATTTGGTAATCGCGATATTAAAGTAGTAACACACGACCTTGGCGTTAATAATTTGCTCGATATGGCGATGCAGCGCAACATGCTCGCAAGCATATCCGATAGGCCTTATGTTATTGGCGCAACGATGGCTAAGTTAGGTGCATTAGCAACATTAGGCCTACCTGCACCGCACTTTACTTTGGTGCCATATGACGCTGTTACGAAAGACAATATTGCTGATATTTGGCAACAAGCATTTAAAGCGCCATTGCCTAAAATGCTTGATCTTGCACTAAAACAATAAGGAAAAACAATGAGTGCCAGTGACTTAACTACCATAGAGACAAAATCACGCATTGCCGAATTTGTCGCTAAATACGCCTTTAAGCGTGAACTATTTATTTACTATATTTTCGTCGCCGTGCTAATGCTTTTCGCCGTTGTACTGCATGACACCGCATTTTTTAGTTTGACTAATTTTATGAATATTATTCGTCAAACAGCGCCTATTACCGTGATGGCTGTTGGCTTAACATTTGCGCTCGCTGTGGGTCATATCGATTTATCTATTGGCGCCGTGGTGGCATTATCAGCCTTGGTCGGTGCGGTTTTGTTGCAGTATACCGGTATACCATTGGCGGTACTTGGCGCACTGTGCGTAGGCCTGTTTGTCGGCTTAGTTAACGGCTTTTTAATTGAACGATTACAGGTTTCTTCTTTATTAATCACACTCGGCACAATGGGAGTTATCACTGGGCTCGCGCGTCAGTTCACCAATTTAGAGTCTGTACCCATTATTAATAGTAGCTTCACCGGATTTTTTGGCGCAGGCGAACTATTTGGCATTCCGTCGTTATTAGTATGGACGGTTGTTATTGCTGCGATTGGCTATGTGGCATTAACCAAACTGGCCTTTGGCAGACACCTCTTAGCGGTTGGCGGCAGTCCTAAAGCGGCGCTTGCTATGGGCATTAAGGTAACGCGCATTCGTATTTATGCCTTAGTCATTTCATCTATGGCAGCTGCGCTCGCTGGGCTTTTATATGCGGGTCGCTTACATGGCGCGCGCTACACATTAGGCGAGGCAGATTTACTTACCGTGATTGCTGCAGTTGCCATTGGTGGTACCAGTTTATTTGGCGGGCGCGCGTGTATTATTGGCGCGGTACTTGGGTCATGGTTAATGGGCTTAATTAACAACGGTTTGATTCTATCTGGCTTTTCGACCAATGAACAAATGATAGCCCGAGGCCTAATATTAATTGTTGCCGTAGCAATTGGTGTTAAGGAGATTAAAAATGGTTAGAACAGCATTAGATCAAGTTGCACTGGAATTAAAAGACATTAAAAAGAGCTTTGGTGCCGTAACTGCGTTAAAAAATGTCAGCTTTAAAATCAACAAAGGCGAAGTAGTGGGTTTGCTAGGTGATAACGGCGCAGGTAAATCAACATTAGTGCGCTGTATTTCAGGCATTCATGCGCCCGACAGCGGCAGTATTTTGGTGAATGATAAAACCGTACACATAACCAATCCAGAGCAAGCGCGTGATGCGGGTATTGAAACGGTGTTTCAAGATCTCGCCATGGTGCCAGAGTTTAATATTGCCGATAACCTATTCTTGAACCGTGAAATAAAGCATAAAAACCCGCTATTACGTGCGCTTGGTTGGCTTGATAAAAAAGCCATGGAAAAGCGTGCCAAAAAAGCGATTAATCGCTTAAACAGTCGTATTCCAAGCTTTCAGGCGCAAATTCAATCACTTTCCGGGGGGCAACGACAAGCGGTTGCTATTGCCAGAGCGGTCAACTGGGGGGCAGACATTGTGATTATGGATGAACCGACCGCGGCCCTAGGTGTTGAGCAAAGTGCTCAGGTAAATGAATTAATTAATGTGATCAGCTCGCAAGGGGTGGCAGTGCTTCTGATCAGTCACAATATGCAGCATGTGATTGATACGTGCGATAGGGCAGTAGTGCTATATCAAGGACAATCTGTTGCCGATGTATCTGTTTCTGATGTCACGAAAGAGGACTTAGTCAGTTTAATCACGGGCGCAAAAACAGCACTTGACGTTACTACGTCCAAGGTTGCTTAACGGATTTTGGCTTTTGCGCGATTGTTAGCGCTAAGCCAAATAGCAAAAGTTTCACTTTAACCAATGTTTTTACTTTTATGTTAATTCATAAAAGCGGTCTCTTGCGGCCTAAATTTGGAGAAATCATGAATAATAACAGTAAAGTAACTCAGCTAATTAGCACTATGGCGTTAGCTGAAAAAGTTGGACAGCTTTTTGTATTGGCATTTGCTGGGCACGATATTGATTATGCGAAGCAGTTGGTGAAATCACATCATGTGGGTGGGTTTTATATTACCGATGACAACGCTACCACACCTAAAGATGCGAAAACATTAGCTGACGAACTGCAACATCAAGCCCAGTTACGTGCGTGCGATGCGCCCTTATTACTGTGTGTTGACCAAGAAGGCTCGTGGGGGATTTTAGCCAAACACACCGATTTAGGGCCGGGAAATTTGGCGCTTGGCAAAGCTAATAAACCAGATCTAACTGAGCAAATGTATCAGGTATTTGCTGAGCAAATGCATGAAATTGGTTACAACACACTGCTTTCGCCTTGCTCTGACGTTAACACCAACCCAAATAACCCGATTATTGGTTTGCGTTCATTTGGAGAAACGCCTAACCAGGTGGCAACGCATGTTGCAGCAGCAGTTAGAGGTATTAAACGCGGTGGTAATTTGGCAACGGCAAAACACTTTCCAGGTCATGGCGATACGCATAGTGACTCCCATCAATGTTTGCCAACCGTCGACAAGACATTGAACGAACTACAACAGGGGGATTTGCTACCGTTTCAAGCGGCAATTGATGCCGGTGTGTCACTGATTATGACAAGCCATATTCGCTTCCCACAGCTTGATGATATTTACCCTGCAACTTTGTCATCAAAAATCTTAACCAACTTGCTACAGCAACAAATGGGTTTTAATGGACTGATCATAACCGACAGTATGAACATGTGGGCAATGCGTAAAAACTACCAACCTGCTGAAGCCGCGATTTTAGCGTTAAAAGCAGGTGCGCATTTAGTGATGCTAAGCGAGGAGCACTATGAAAACAGTGCAACTGATTATAAAGCGCTGCAACTTGCTACGTTAAATGGGGTGATCCACGCAGTAGAATCAGGGCAACTTGATGAAGTCGTGATAAACGAACGGTTACACCATGTGTTGTCGTTCAAATATGACAAGCTCAATGTTGCAAAAACGCCGGAGCATTTGACTGCAGACGATATTGAAGCGTTAATTGAAACGACGGTTAGCAGTAGCGTTTCGGTGTTGCGTAATGAGGCGGGTAATTGGCCACTTACGGGGCGTGAGTATACTCTCACCTTTGCAGCGCATCCGAAAAAATATGATAGCTTAGTAAATAGTCGCGGTATTGGGCCAAACGATCCCCGATCTGCAAAAGATACCATTATTCAGGGCCTACAACAGCGCACAAGTAAAGTTAACTTATTACCTTTTGATGAGTTTTTAACGTTGCTTGAAGGTTGTGAAGAGACAATATCAACACCGCTCGTAATTGTTACCGAAGATTATCCGTTACCCGGAGAAAGCTTTGATGTAGCGGAGCAAAAGCAATTAGTACAACGCGCGCTAAAGCGCTTTGGCAAGCAAGTAGTGGTGATTGCAATGCGCTCTGATTACGAACTAACGGACTATGCAGAACTGGCGACTTACATTTGTGCTTACTCAAGCCGTGTCTGCGCTGCAAAATATATTGCGTCATTTTTATAGAAATTAAACAAAAAGAATGAGAATTGCTTGACAATTAGTCAAAATGATTTAATTAATAATTAATCAAAATAATTTACTAATATAAATAAACTAAAGTGGCAATTGCGTGCGTCTGGGGAGAAGGCAGTGCTTTGACGGAGCGTGTTGACTGATAATGTTATTAAATTTCAGTTGGTTAGCAGCGATGATGCCACATGATATTTGAAAACTTATAAATAATAATAAGGACAACAAGATGAAGACTAACCAACCTGTTGCGGTAACACTAAAAGCAACACGCCTGTCATTGTGTATTGGTGCAGCGCTTTGTGCCATGACATTTAATTTGTCAGCAGAAGAAAGCAAACAACTGGCCGAAGATGACAACATTGAGACCATTGAAGTGCGTGGCATTCGCAGAAGTTTAACCAAAGCACTCAATACAAAGCGCTTTGCCAATGCTGTTGTCGATTCAATCTCAGCTGAGGATATTGGTAAGTTTCCCGATAAAAACATCGGTGATGCACTACAACGTATTCCTGGTGTGACAGTTGTTAGAACATTTGGTGAAGTGAACGGAGTAACCATTCGTGGTACGGCACCTGAGCACAGTATGGTGCTATTAAACGGTCAAAATGTAGCAAGCGTTGGTTGGTTTGACTTAGGCGGTATGAACCGCAGCTTTAACTTTGAAATGTTAGCGTCGGAGCAGATTGCTGGCATGGATGTGTATAAATCCGTTGAATCTAATATTAATGAAGGCGCGATGGGCGGTACGGTTAATCTTAAAACCCGTAAACCGCTCGATATGGATGCTGGGACTGTATTTGCGTCGGTTGAAGGCATGTATCACAACAATGCTGAAGACTGGTCGCCTGCGTATTCAGCGTTAGGCAGTTGGAAGAATGACAGCGAAACGTTTGGTGTGTTACTCGCGTATTCCAATGAAGAGTCAAAGGTATACCGCGAAACCTTGTCGAATTTTGGCCCTGCTGGAAACGCCACATTTACTGATTCTAATGGTGTAGAGCGTAGTTCTTATGGCGCTATGTCATCTATTTTATTCGATGAAGATCGCGAGCGAGCAAGCTCTCAACTGACATTGCAATACGCGCCAAGCGATAATTTATCGTTTAACTTAAATTATAATTTATTTGAATTGAAGAACGATCACGTCAATTCAGCGATGTTTGCCATTGTTGGTTTTGGCCAAATGCAAGGTGATTCGGTTGTTGAAAATGCAAATGGTATTGTTACTCAAGCAACATCGCTTGCATCAGGTGCTGGACTTGCGCCACTTTTTAACAATGCGGTATTGCGTAAACCTGATATGCAAACAGATGCGCTTAACTTTACCGTTGAATATGAGGCGGATACATGGTCTGCTGATTTTGTAATTGGTAAATCGGATGCCAAAGGTGAAACGTTGCAGTCGAGTACGTGGTGGGGGGATATCACCAACACCGAAAATTCAAGTTTTAGCTTTGATGTTGCTGGCCCACTGGAACTCACCCCAACTAATCCAGCCTATCTTGATTCACACAGTAACTTTGATTTATTTCAAGAGTTTACGTATATCAATTACATTCGTGAAAACGAAATTGATTACGCCCAGGCTGATTTTACTTTCTTGCTAGAAAGCGACTTAGTAACGTCAATTCAAGCGGGTTTAAAATATCAACAACAAGCGTTTTCATCACAAGGTAATTACCAAGATCTTGACCTTGCAGCGGCAATGGCTGAGGGTCTTTCGTTAGCTGATTTTAATGGCGGTTTTGTATCTGGCCTACACTCAGCAGAAGGGCGTGCGGGAAGTATGTCGTCGTTTCCAGTAGCGAGTCGCGATATTTGGCGTTATGCCGAGGCAAACAAACCCAGTAGCATTTCTGTACGTGACGCGTTTTCAATAGAAGAAGACATTACCGCGGCCTATGTTAAAGCTAATTTTTCAGGTGAAGGCTTTCGCGGTAACGTAGGTTTGCGTATCGTCGACACAGATATTCTTTCAGTTGGCGAAATAAATGGCGTAGCGGGTGAGGTTGAAAAGTCTTACACCAATTACTTGCCAAGTGTGAATGTGGCAATGGACCTGTCAGACGACCTTATTTTCCGTGTTGCAGCAGGCTCGACGGTGTCGCGTCCTGACTATGACGATATGAAAGTAGCAGACATTATCTCTGAAAGTTTTCAAACAGCTAATGTGGGCAGTCCTGAATTAAACCCATACAAATCAGATCAATACGATATGGGTTTAGAGTATTATTTTAATCCGTCATCGATTGTTGGTGCGACTTTCTTTATAAAAAATATTAGTGATTACATAGAGCAAACCACAGCAAAAGAGAACTATGCTGGGTGTGGTCCTGAATGTTTAGTGACACGTTCTCGTAACGTAGGCACCGCTGATGTGCACGGTATTGAATTACAATACCAACACGACTTTGGTAACGGCTTTGGTGCTCAGTTTAATTACACTTATACCGACAGTGCACGTACCAACTCAGCCGGTGAAGAAGTACCAATTGAAGAAGTGTCTAAAAACTCATTTAACTTATCAGGTTACTTCGAAAACGAAATGTTTAGTGTACGTTTAGCTTATAACTACCGTGATGACTGGGTACGCCAGTACAATGGTAGTAGCTTAGACAGCTTAAATGATGCGTATGATCAGTTAGATGCATCGGTTATTTGGCATGTTACAGAAAATGTAGATATGTCATTTGAAGCGGTGAATTTGCTCAACGAAGCATTAGTGTTGCGTCAACCTAAGGCGGGCAATATTGTTCACAGTGTGGATGAATTCGGTACCCGTTACTTTGTTGGCGCCAGCATTCGCTTTTAAATAAAAGGTTTGAGGCCAATGTGCCTCAAACCGCTATATTCTTAGTTGTTGAATGCAAAAGTATTACCAATACCACATCAGCAACGTTTATCCGTCTAACACAGATGGGCCGAATTATGTTGTTTAGATTAGTGGCTCGTGTTCCCCTAAGGCAAGCTGCCCAGTTTGCCTTATCTTTATCTCACAATTATCACCATTTCAAAATGTAAATAAAAAGTTAAATTAATAAGTAAATTATATTGACTAAATTTTAGTCAAGCGTTAGTGTGAATTATGTTAGACCATTAGATTTAGCGCAGTTCTGGTTTAACCAAGACAATGCGATTGTTTAAGCATACTTAAATTTAACTTTTGCAAAATTAGCAATTTGTAAACGACTTTAAGAAGGACACTCTAATGCGTCACGCTAAAATGACTACTTGCGCACTGGCTGTATTAATTAGCTGTAATGTTAATGCAGGTACTGGTATTCAAGACTTTTTAGATTCATTACGAAATTTTGAATCGGGTATAAACCCAAATCTCGCCGATTTTTATCTCGAAAACCTCAATAATCCTGTTTATAACTATGCACGGGTAAGTACACCCGGTCGTATGGTGCGTGATTGCTCAACTGGTAGCATGATCCCCGAGCCAACTACTATCAATGAGTTTTTCACTAAACTGGGGGTCGATAATTTTTACAACGCGCAAACCCCTAACGACCCAGAAATGTTTAAGAGCATGCAGTACAACTCAATGAATGCGTGGGGCTTTGTTGGTTATCAGCTAGGTGAAGCAGTATTAATCGATGCAGGGTATTACAGCCCAAAAGTGGTTACCGTAGACGGTGTTGAATACGACAGTTTTTATGTCTTCGTTGATGATTCGACGTGGATTGGTTGCGAAACTGAAGCGTTAGTTGAAATCGTCGGCTCTGGTGGCAATAAAATCTTAGCAACGGATGTTAATAACTGGCAAGGCACATTTGTTGGCAAAAACGGTGTTAACTCATTTGCTGACTTAATTAAGCCAGAAAAACAAGAATTGGTTATTCGCGATGCCATGCATTTTAATTACGGTGTGATGACGCAATTGTTAAGTGATGCCAATATGACATGGGCAGAAGCACTTACAAAAAGCTGGCCGGGTGTTGATGACAATGGCAATCCAGTGCAAGTGCAAGCGACTATGTCGGGGTTGTTAGCCGCAGCACATTTACGCGGCGCATGGGGCACAGCACGTTTATTAACAAAGGACGAAATTACGTGTGACGAATTAGGCACTTGCATCACTAAATATGTACATAAATTTGGCGGTTATAATACTATTTTTGATACGCCTTTTGACGATGTAATTGAAGGCTCACGCTACGCTGAAACATTATCCGCAGGCTGGGGTAATGATCTTGTGATATTAGGTGGCGGAGTTGATACGCTTGCTTTACATCAAAATGACAGCGCTATCACTGCCGTGCGCGGATTCACCCTTGCCGAAGATTTTATTGTGCTACGAGACTGGACAGCGTCAGAGCCACTGGCAAATTTACAGATAGCTGATGTTGCTGCTGGTGCAGAGCTTAGCTTTTCTAATCAACGAGTGGTGATTGAAGGGGTGAGCGCCGCTGAAATTAGCGCAAATCCAAGTGCCGTGATTGCAGAATCAAAAATTTATGAAATTGCTTGGTCGGGTTCGCAAACGGTTAATAATTTTAATCCACGCTTAGATAAAATTCGGGGCACCGCAGGGATTGGTTTTAAACATTTAAAAGCGTACGAGACGGATAATGCGCTGGTGGTTGGTGTGCAAGCAGCAGATGGTGGCATTTATAGCTCGGTTGAGTTAGTGGGTTTAACCATCGCCGATTTATCGCCAGATATGTTTGATAATGTAACCGGTGGATATGACCGTTTAGGCTTTATTGTTCCACTTAATAGTCAAAACTGGGGCTGGAACATGACCTTGTCGGTTAATAGTTTTGATGCAGCAAAAACAGTGATTAGTATGCCACTGTTTAATTACAGTTTTTCGATGCTAGTGTTAACGCAAGAGGGGGCGGATACGGTCATTACATTAGATGCAGCGGCGTCGCAAGGCGATCAAAAACGACTAGTGCTCAAAAATACCGATGTAACAACACTAAGTGCAGCAAACTTTTCATTTGTTAATGGTAATTTTAGTGACGCGACAATCGATATTCCAGTGTATTACACGGTAACAGCGGCAGTGGTGGGTAATGGTGGTAGTATTTCACCACTACCTAATGCAAATGGTGAGCTAAGTGCAAAAGGTAACACTGACTTCACACTTAATTTTGTTGCAGACAGTGGTTATCGCGTGGCAAACATTACAGTTGATGGGGTAACGGTCAGCGCAGCAAATGCTTATACCTTTAATGCTATCAGTAGTAATCACACTATTTCTGTGAGCTTTGAACAAGGGGTTTCTTGTCCAAATGCATGGCTTGAGTCAGAGGTTTACACGGGCGGCATGCAAGTCACTTATCAAGGCAAAATATACGAGGCCAAATGGTGGTCGCAAAATAATGTGCCGACTGCGGGTGATCCGTGGAAGTTTATAAGTGACTGCCAGTAATCATTTTATAAAATAGCAAAGCGATGCTCATTGCATCGCTTTATTTGCGTTTACCCCTCATAACAACTCACAGTTATAGCCCCATAAAACTAATATGTAAGCCGATGGCGTTATCAAAGCCCTTGTCAGCAAAAAAGTTTGAATAATTGAGCTGAATATGCACATTTTGTGTTAGCTGATACTCAAAAAACGCTTTAGCATATAGTGAGCTTTCAAAGTCATCTAATGTTTGGCGTTCGCAGCTATCACAGTTAAATACGGCGCGTTCAATATTGTTGTAGCGATAACCAGCGAGTACGCCAAATGACATACGCTCAACAGTTTGCGGTGCGAATTTAAACCCAGCTTCAGCATACATTGCAAACCCCGTAATTGATGACTCTTTACTACTGATCTGGCCGGTAAATTCGTTTTTTACGGATTGTGTAAACGGTGACGTATCTTCCATGTACATGTAATCCATTCCGGTAGCAAACTGCAAATAGCGATGTGGTTCACCTTTGTAATACAACCCGATTGCATGCGCATTACCGCCATCGATTGTGACACTATCATTAGTAGCTTGATAATCACTAGCGGTTAAATATTGATAACTTACGCCAATTGAATAGTCGTAGAAGTTCACGTTTTGCTTTTCAGATGCATGCGCACTGACAAGCCAAAGTATTAAGATGGTTAAAATTACTGTTTTCATGAGTTATCTCCTTAGAAAGTGCTTTGACAGCTGCGCACCAAGTGAACGTGGTGTTTTGTTTGTCGGGAGCTGTAAAAGACAATACTATTTTGATACTGGTAGTGATAACTGGCGTCATCATTACGTGGGTTTGGTGTAGCACTCCACACTTCACCGAATGGAATGTTTTTAAACGCAAACGGGTTTAGTGGGGGCTCCTCGCAGGCAAGCTCGATATTTTGTTGCAGTTCTTTGATACTCGGCAAGCGCCATGGCTGCGCATTTGGCGTGTTATCATTTAGTGTATTAGCGTATTCAAATGCTTGTTGCCAATCTAGTTTTTCTGCTTCGCCTTGTTCACAGTTTTTACCACTTAAGCCAACAACGCATTTTTGCCAAATTAGTCCGGTTAGGGTATCGAGTACATTACCGTTTTGATCTTGTTTGTAGCGTATAGTAGGTGCGGTATTCGCTTCAATAGCATTACACCTTTGTTGTCGTGCATAGCGACGACGGCTTTCAATTTCTTGTTCTTCATTTGTTGGTGGTTGAAGTTGTTGAAGAATGCGGTCAACACCACGAACCGCACGAATATGGCGCGTTGTAGAACTAACGCCTCCAGCCACACGGCCCACATTAAAATCGACCGCCCACACGCTGCCCTCATCATCAACATCGAGGGTGTTGCTCCAATAAAATGCGGTTTTGGTATGTGGGAAAAAATTACTATCAATTGCTGGTGTATTGGTGTGGTAGTTAACGATTTCCTGTAACTCGATTTTGCTCGGTAAACGCCAATCATTGTAACCGCACAAGGCCTGTTGATTTAGTCGTGCTAAATAGCTTTGGCTATCGCAATCACGATCACAGTCACCGCCGTTAATGCTTGAAAATGCGCCGAAATTATCATCGCGCCAAGTGTAAGTATGATTTGCATCTTGCAGGCCGCCAGAGCCAGCAAAGGTTTTTACTTCCCAAATAAGGCCGGTTATATTATCAAGTACACATGATGCAGTTTCACTCATATCATTAATTCTATTGCCAGCGTTATCGAGCTTGGTAAAACTAAACCCAGCATGACCATCTAGGTCTTGGTTTTGCGTAGCATCCGCACCTATATCGCAATCTTGCAAAAAAACCGATAGGTTATTGCAGTTAGCAAAATTGCCAGCAGGAAAATCCCCAGCAAGTTGCGACCCAGTATCATTGAATGCAATGCTCATCTCATCACATGTGCATTCGCCATCGCATAGTGGCAGCTGAAAATCAGCTGCAGCTGGTTGCGAAGTGTTTGCGTCATTTACTTGTGCGGCACTTTGCTCAACCGCTTCATATTTACACGCACCTAGTAAAGTGCAGCTAAGCATAATTGCGAGGTGCAATAGCGAGTATGAATATCTTGCGTCGTTTTTCATAACGTTGCCTTAGCCAGATTGGAATGGGTTAATGTTTGCAAAAACAAATCCAATGGCAGTTACACGAACGTCTTCAAACGTTAATGATGTGGCGTTTTAATTTTCTAACGCTATGAATTATCGCGTGTAATTTTCTCAAAATAACTAGCGGACTGAGCATTTTCAGCGTAGCAAGCGTTAACCATTGTTGTTTATCGACTACTCGTTTTTGCAAAATTCGGCGGAAAATTCGCAAATTGCAACGCATTTTTATCTAGCTGCGGTGCCGGTTATTGAATAGCTCGCGCGGAGCAGTGTTAATGTTTAAATCATAACTGTTTGTTTAATTAACCTTTTTTGGTGGTTTTTAATAGCGTGCTAGGAAAGGTTGCGAGTTATGGATTGCTTTATGCCTAAGTCATTAATAGCGCAGTTGGGTTAATACACTGTTATCACTGCTTACTGCGCGATGACTTACGTTAGCAATATAATAGGAGCCGTTATGGAATCAGTTGACCCAATGTTAATCGCGTTTCTACCAAAAGATATACGCAACATGTTCTTCCCATACGCAAGTGTGCAACTTGCAGCCCTTGTGCTCAATCTGTTGATTGGATTTGTAATGGCCAGCATTATAGGTGTGCACTTTCGCAAATATGCGAGCGCGTTTTGCAATCGCCAAGATTTCTCACGTTTGTTTCCACTTTTAATGTTAAGCGTTATTTTAATTATCACCGTAGTCAAAGCATCACTCGCGCTGGCTCTTGGTTTGGTGGGGGCGTTATCGATAGTACGCTTTAGAACACCGATAAAAGAACCCGAAGAACTGCTTTACCTCTTTTTGAATATTGGTGTGGCAGTTGCGCTCGGCGCAGGACAAACGCTGGCCGCGGTAGTTGCGTGTTTTGTCACTCTGTTCTTAATTGGTTGGGTTAAAAAACGCGACGATAAAAGCAAACAAGAAAACGGTTTGTTCTTGTCGCTTAATTTTATTAGTGATCAAAGCTTAAAAGATACGCAACTGGTCTCGCAACTTAAAAGTTTGTTGAGTGAACATGCCGATAGAATTGAATTACGCCGTATTGATATTGCAGATAATCGTTTCGACGCCAACTTCTTTATTTCAGTAAGCGATGAAAGCCAAATTGACCTGTGTATGACGGCACTGTCAAACGCGTTTTCTGGTATCAATATTTCGCTGCTGGAGCAACATAATATTGCGGGGGTTTAGCCATGCGATTAGATACTCCGATTCAATCACCAACGAAAGGTGACCGCATAAAACTATTAGGTGGCCTGCTGGTGTTAGCAATTTTGCTAATGCCATCTGCAGGTGCAGTCAAACGATACTTAGTTGATAAAGGATTTGTTGCTGAGCATGTTTCAGGCAAAGACAAAGCGTTGCAATTAATGCGCAGTGTAGTGCAGGCTCCGCAAAGCTACTTATCAGCCAACACCGATTTACCACTCATTAAGGTCGATATTAAGTATCAGGATTGGCTTAAGCTTGAAAATGACAGACGCACTGCATTTGAGCGTGGCATGATCCCAGAACTGCGTAGCCAAGTGCCAGCCACCATTGTATATGGTAAGGAACGCCATACTGCAAAAGTGCGCTTGCAAGGTGATATGTTAGATCACGTGAATAAACAAATACGCTGGTCCCTAAAAGTTGAACTTAAGAAAAAACAAGCTTTGTTTGAATCGCGTAAGTTCGCCTTAGTTGCGCCAAGTGTGCGCGTAAACCAGGGACCGAACCTGTTTGCCAAAAGTTTAGCGCTCAGCAACTTTGACATTATTTCGCCGAAAAATATTCCTGTGCGCTTAATTGTTAATGGTGCAGATTGGGGCGTTATGTTGTTTGAACAATCCTTTAGTCAAGATTTGTTGGCGGTTAATAACCGCACGGAAGGCTTGATTACACGACTTGATTTAGTGTCGCAAACAACAGATGAAAGCGGCAAAGTGATTCGTACGCTGAAGCCGAGAGTTTTGCAGCGTAAAACCATTTTGGCAAATCAAGCACTTGCTAATCAACGGCAAATTGCATTGTCACTGTTAGATGATTTTTTAACAGGCAAACGCCCGGCAAGCGATGTATTTGATGCGCAGCGCATGGGGCAATATCTTGCGATGGTTGATTTATGGGGAGCATGGCATGCGCTGACATGGAATAACTGGCGTTGGTATTACAACCCGCATATCGCCAAACTCGAACCGATCCAAAGCGATGTAGCGATAACGCCGGCTGCGCATATTTGGTTAATGAAACCGCCAAGTCATAAATTCGCACTAAGTAAGGCAATGCTTGCAGACGCTAATGTCAAGCAACATTATTTGACAGCTAAACAGCGTTTAATTGCGAGCCTTGATACTACGCTTATTCCAGCACTGGCTGATTACGACAAGCAATTTATCAAATCGCTGCACAGTGATAGTCCACTCACTACGCCATTTAACTATCAGGTAATGAAGCAACAAGCTAACTGTTGGGCTGCTAATTACCAAACTGATGAGTGTGAGAGTATTGTGCAAGTGAGCGAAGAGCTGCATAAGCAAATGGATGGGTTTAGCGCGCTAGCGCCATGGGATCTATTAAGTCGATTAAAAAATAAAAGTGGTAAACTTGTGTGGTCGGTGGTGAATAATCAAGGAGTTCCACTGACGATTAAAAGCATTGAAGGTGTTACAAAACGCCAAGAAATTTCGCCACTTGAGCAAATTAATGATGAGTTACCCGTTACTATTGCCGCAGGCGAAACATTAGCGGTTACTTTGCCAGAGCGTTTACATGCAATCCAGGTACGTGCGGGACTTGAAGATAAAGGCATAGACAGTTTTTATTTTCAAAAAGACACGCCTCCATTGGCATTTATTCCTCGCGGTGGCATCACACCGTTTGACGCATCTCATTATCAAGCGTTTATTACGCAAACCGAAAATAAATGGGTATTTAAGCCGGGCGAATGGCTTATTGATGAATATTTAGTGACGCCGCCGAATACACAAGTGGTGATCCCTAAAGGAACTACGCTTAAATTTAGCCGGTATGCAGGTTTGATGGTGTTTGGCGCACTTCATAGTCAAGGAACACAGCATCAACCCGTTGTTATGACGCGCCAAGCGGATACTTCAAAGTGGTCAGGCTTAAGTGTTTTCTCAAATGACGTAAATACCATAAACCAAGTTGAACATCTGCAAATAAGTTATGCCAGTAGCCCAAAACTTGGCTTGTGGCAGCCACGAGGCGCTATTTATTTTGTTAAAGGCAAGGTGAATATGCGCTCGGTGCAAATTACTGATAATCAATCTGAAGATGGCTTAAACATTATTAATGCAAAGGTGGATATATTCGACTTAACCATCAAAAATGCGTTGTCTGATGCATTTGATTGCGATTTTTGCACTGGTGTGCTTGATACCAGTCAATTTACCAATATTGGCTTTCGCTCTGGTGGCGATGGCTTAGATGTAAGTGGTTCAACCCTTACGGTAAAACATGCCAAGTTTAATAATGTGCGTGACAAAGCCATTTCAGCGGGTGAGCGCAGTCAATTGTTTGTTAGTGACACTGAGCTTGACGATGTTAATTTTGGCTTGGTTGCCAAAGATAGTTCCTTAATTGAAGCTGACGGAGTGCGTGCGTCTAACATTCAACATAAAGCGTTAATGAGTTATTCGAAAAAGCGGATTTTTGGCCCTGCGATAATGCGAGTTAGTGATTACTTATGTTCTGATCCCAACTGCAGTGGCAAGAATACAGCGGAATTGGGTAGTCAATTACATGTGAATGGGCTAGCTGTGCGCACTGAAGCGCTTGATGTGAAAAACTTATACAACACAGTAATGAAATCGGATAAACCAAAATGAACCTACAGCAAAGAGAATATCGGTTTGAGGTTAAAGTGCCAGTTCCTTTAAATCGATTACAAGAAGTGTATATATGGTTAATGGCGCACTCGATGATGTTTCGTGAACATTTTGCACCACGAGATATTAATAGTTTGTACCTAGATACGCCGTTTTTAGCGCGCTTTGAAGAAAATTTAAGTGGTATTAGTACGCGTAAAAAAGTACGCATTCGCTGGTATGGTGAGCTGCATCATGCTCATCAGGCCAAACTTGAATTTAAGCACCGCCAAGGTGGAAAAGGGTTTAAGGTCACGTTTGATACCGCATTACAGTTCGAAAACCCCGACTTTTCATGGCTTTACGCACTTAAAAATGCTTACCAATCTTTGCCAGTAAATGCGCAGTATTTATGGGATACAGAACATTCTCCAATTATTATCTGCCGCTACCGTCGGGAGTATTATATTTCTGGTGATGAGTCCATTCGAGCAACGTTTGATAGTAACATTGAATCATACGATCAACGGTATCGTCAGCAGGCAAATTTAACGCGTGCTGCAGCTTTGGGTGATTATGTCTTACTGGAGCTTAAAACAAACGCGGATAATGAAGCTGCGTTAAGTGATTTATTGGCGACCTGTCCGTTAAGACCCTCTCGGCACTCAAAATACGTTAACTGCATTCGTCATTTGATTTGGCAATAGGGTTGGAGGTTTAAAAGGCATTTAACCGAATCATTTATTTTTTCACTTAAATGCGTTTTAAACATGCTTAAGGTATAAGTAAGAAAACGGGGCGATAGTCTTTTAAAAAATACGCTGTCTAGAATCAGAAAATCCGTATGCGTAAGTGTTTAATACATAACACGCTGATTATGGTTATCGAGTAAGTTTGAGAGAATAACGCATTAAGGCGCAATTTTTAATAATTGCGCCACTTTATTAGCCAAGTATACACGGTTTATCGTTTTAAGACATTAAGTCTGCGATGATACTCATGTCTTGAATGCCAGCTTCTTTCATTGCCTCTTGCAGTGCCCGAACTGCTTCAAAGCGAGCAACTTCTAGAGAGTTCAAATGGCTTTGATGGCTATCTAATGTTGTTTGTTTTGCTTCTTCACTTTCATAATCTGCACTTTTGGCCTCAATTAGGGTTTGTTCTGCTACTTTAATTTGTTCAACGATGCGCTCAATTGCTTTGATCATTTGTTGAATATGTTCAGGTAATTCAGATTTTTTATCACTTTCAGGGTTATTACTTTCTTTTAATTTTTTAAATGCTTCTGTTGAGATTGATACCTGAACATCGCTATTTTCTTCGTCAGCTTGTTTGTTTTCAGCACTATCAATGTTGTTATCCGGATTTGTTTTTTGTGAGGTAGTAGTATGAATACTACTGATGCTAGAAATGCTCATTACTGTCCTTGGTTAATTAATAAAGCAAAGAGATTTAGGCCATACGCGATAGATGTCGGCTGTTTTTTAAATTAGTTAAGTATTTTTTATCTCCAAGGTAAACAACAATACACTATTTTGTTTTTAATCTGGTTAATTTACAGGTGATAGCATACGCGTTAGGCTGTTAAGAATCACACTCAAATAATTTGATTTTTAACTATAACGAGCGGGTTTAATGTCAGAATTTACAATTCGTCCAATGTTGGTTGATGAACTAAAAATCGCCATTGATTGGGCTGCAAGGGAAGGTTGGAACCCAGGCTTAAACGATGCTGAGCTGTTTTATTTGGCAGATCCCAATGGCTTTTTTGTTGGAGACTTAAACGGTGAAATTGTCGCAGTTGGCAGTGCGGTCACTTATGATCACGCGTATGCGTTTTGTGGCTTGTATATTGTTGCACCTGAGCATCGAGGTAAAGGTTATGGTTTAACCCTGACCAAACACCGCTTAGCGTATTGCGGCGATCGAAATGTTGGCATTGATGGTGTGCTGGAAAATGTCGAGATATACAAGCGCATCGGTTACGTGCCTTATTATCAGAATAAACGCTTTCAAAAATTAGCCAATGCGACAACTCGTTCGGCGCAGGTTGTTGATGTTACAAAAGAACATATTCCTCATATTTTAACTTACGATAAGGCATGTTTTGGTGCTGCGCGTGAGCAATTTCTAGCTGCGTGGTTATCACAACCTCAGGGTAAGTCTGTCTGTTTTTTACAAAACGGTGAAATTAAAGGCTATGCAGTCAGGCGCAAGTGTCAGCAAGGTTATAAAGTAGGGCCGCTTTTTGCGGATTCGCCAGATATTGCATTATCGCTTTTTCAGGCATTGCAGGTGGATATTCAAGGGGGACAAATTATTTTAGATGTGCCCGAAAACAACCCACAGGCTATCTCTTTAGCTGAATCGGAACGTATGGAAGTGGTGTTTGCCACAATGCGCATGTATCAAAAAACAATACCCGCTACCGCCGCCAATAAAATTTATGGGATTACCACCTTTGAGTTGGGTTAACATGCAAAAAACAAATAAGCCTTTTATGATAAAATGGTTGTTTGCTATTTAAATAGTGTCACTGGTCTATTTGGAAACTAATACCTTCATCCATAATCATTAGAGGGTTATCCCCAGAAAAAGTGTGTAAAGCTGTTTAAAAGTGTCATTTTATCATTTAAATCATGATGCTAGGTGAGCTAATACTTTTGTCATAAATAACCAAAAGTTACGCCTTTGTAGCAAATCGGTATATATTATTTGCGCCGCTTTAGGCTAGCTTAAACGAAAAACAGCGCACACGGTCTATTTTAGCGAAAGACTTCTACCAACGCGTGTGTCACTGCGTGCACGAATATAACGAGCATCGTTTACATCTTTGATGTGGTTAATTGCATGCCAAGTGCCTTGTTTATCTTGCACCTCAATTGCAAAGCCAGGGTAAGGCGTAAATGCATCCAGCTTGCCGTTGTTAATCGCTGCTGCAACGGTTGGTACGCGATAAAATACCCCTTGCTTTTCTAACTTTGCAATTTCCTTTAAGCCAACCAACGCGGCGAAGCGTTGCCAATCTGTATCTCTCTCTGCTTGTTTTTGTGCTGTAAACAGACCGCTTTTCTTATCATAGATACGCCCTTTTTCAGCGTAGCTAAGTTGCCAATCGGCTTTATGCCAAGCGCGTTCAGCCAGCGCCAATAAGCGCGGATAAAGCATGTATTCGGCTTGGTTGTCTGAACGTAACATTTCGCTCCATAAATGGCCTTGCAAGCCTTTAAATCGAATACCTTGGTTTAGACGCTCTTGGTTATCATCAGCGCGATATGCGACATGTTCTTTGGTTTGCCAAATTTCCGCGTGAGCAGGTAAGTTTTCAGGCATACAACCAAACACTTTATAGCCGTCAATGGCACGTGCCGCCCAGTGGTTGCCGCGCTCTTCAGGGTGACTTTGGTAAGGGAAATCAAAGTAGGTAACTTCGGGTGTAGAGAGTACCATATCCCAGCCTAAATTGGCTTGCTGGTGTACTTCTTTGTAGCCGCCCTCGGTGATCATCGACCAGCCGTTCGATTGTACGTTTGATGGCATATTCTGTGGATTAGTATCACCTAAACCATCATTCCAAGCCGCTACTTTTATCCCCTTGCTGGCAACTAACTGCGATACTTTTTCAATAAAGTAACCGTTAAATGAGGTTAGCTCAGGAGTGCTGGCTTTAAGGGCGTTACATGCCGGGCTATTAAGCCACGCACCGGCCGTTTCGTCCGCGCCAATGTGATAAGTGGCAAGCTCTACACCAACTTCATGGTGCATCGCGATAAGTTCATCAATTACTTTTTCAATAAAAGTATAAGTGCTTGGCAAACATACATTGAGAGTGTTGTCGTTGTAATGCTGAATTGATGAGTATTGGGTGGTGTCGTTTGCTTCACTTAACCAGTACTGCTCGGCTTTTTGTTGCTCGCCCGCTTGCATGTATTTTTTGTAACGCGCATCCATGGCTTTTACCGCAGCGCGTGAGTGCCCTGGCATATCCAGCGAAGGAATGACTTCAATATGATTAAGCGCGGCAAATTTTAAAATCTCTTGGTAGTCTGCTTTGCTATAAAAGCCGTTAACTGGACTCGATTTGTCGATACCTGCGCCTAATTGTGGCAATAAACATTCACTTTCAGTTAAGTCAAAACAGCGATATGCGCCGACGTCGGTCAGCTCTGGCAAGTCGTTAATGGCTAAGCGCCAACCTTCATCGTCGGCTAAATGGAGGTGTAATTTATTGAGTTTATAGGCCGCCATTTGTGACAAGGTATCTAAGATAAACTGTTTGCTACGGAAATTTCGCGCCACATCAATATGCAAACCTCTAAATTCAAAATGCGGTTCATCAACTATGGTAAGGCTTGGTACGCTTAAATTATCAAGGCTGACTAAACCCGCAATCGACATCAGTGCGTAAAATGCACCAGTGTTACTGCTTGCTGTGATGGTAATGGCATTGGGCTCTAGGGTTAACTGATAGGCGTCATTGGCGAGTGTATTATCAATGTTAAGTTGTGTTGGAATGCCCGTTTTGGAGTGGCCAATACCGAACCGTTTAAGGCGCGTTAACGCCGCAGACAATGCGTTATTGTCGGCAAGCTCAGGTGCTAGGTTTAGCCCTTTGCTGAGTTTTACAAGATGATCCGCCGAGTTAATGTCAAGGCGACTTGGTTTCGGGATTAAACTCACCGGCGCCGTGTTAAGGCTCGGTTTTAACTGCGTTTGATAGAGGTATTGTGGCGACATCCACGGCGTTTGGTCTTGTTTGCTTACGCGTAACTGCGCAAGTGAGGTAAATGGCGCAAGGTAGGGCTGGCGCTCAAGGCCGGTTTCAGGATCAATACTCGTATGGGTGCTTTTAATGGTGCGTGCAGTTACCTTATCGCTAGCAGCTCTATCGCTAATAATGTAGTTTGGCATAAATTCGGAACGGGTAATTTGCGAATCTTTGCTGTAAAAGCGGATCACCTCTGGGGTATTTTTAGTAAAACCTTTAAAGTGCTTTTTTGCGGAAATTTTGTGAATGTCGCCGTTGATATGGCTAATATCAAAGTGCGTTGATTCCACAGCATAGATCGGCATCAATTGGCTAAAAAATATGGCAAAGTTAGTGTCTTTAAGGTCACTTGGGTTGGTCAGGGTTAACTCAGATAAGTAACATTTTTTTTCATCGCCGGGGCAGCTTTTGGGGCTAGCACTAATTAAGCGATAGTTAACATCAAGCTCGTTGCCAAGCGTATCGATGGTGTGTTGATTGGCATTGACAAGCTTCGGTGTTACTAAACATAAAACAGAAAGGGCTAATAACTTATTCACCTGTTGCTACCTCGTCTAAAAAAAGCTGATAAGCGCCAAACAACGCAGTATTTGTATCTTGGGTGTAATGAATTTGCAGTGCGTTATAAACGCTTTGCGGCAGTTGCTTAAGTAATGTTTGCTGTAACGCATCAATAAACAGTGGGGCACTTTTAGCAATGGCACCACCAAACACCACTTTTTCAGGGTTAAACGCATGCACTACTTGCACCAGTGCGTGGCCTAAATGTTTACCGAGCTCTGTAAATAGAGCCAGTGCGTGGTTATCACCAGCTTGTGCTTGCTGATAAGTGGCTGCTCCATCTAAGCCTTGTTTTTTAAAGAACTGGCTTGAGCAATAGTCTTCGATTATGCCGTCTAAATAGGGGAAACTACCAAACTCGCCAGCGGCAGATTGTTTGCCGGTATAAAGGCGGCCATTTAAGATTAAGCCCGCGCCAAGGCCTGTGCCTAAAGTGACGCCAACTAAATTCTCATAACCCTGATAGTCTTTGCTTTTATAAATGCCATAGGTAAAACAATTGGCATCGTTATGCACTAAAACAGGCCGAGCAAAGCGCGCTTCAAGCAGCGTTTTAAGCGCCACATTTTGCCAGTGTTTAATATTGAGCACTTCAATAACAAAGCCGCTATCACTCTCGACTAAGCCTGGTACACCAATGCAAATGCCACGGCATGCCTTGGTTACAAAGGGGGTTAAATTATTAAATAAAAACGCGTTAAAGTCGTCTTTAGTTAAGCTCGCATCAATTGGTACGGTATGCGATTTGATAATTTTGCCATCTGCAATGTTTGCGATGGCAAGTTTAGTGCCGCCTAAGTCAACACAGGTAATAAACGGGGTATTGCAATTAGTCATTACTGCTCTCTTAATCTACTGCGATACGTTTTTTATTAAATTGAATGGTGTGATTTTTAATCAGCGGCTTAGCCCAAATGCTAACGCTAAAAATAAAGCCCAGAGGAATAAACAACACTAACAGTGCAATACGTAAATCGCCTGAAAGCTCTGCGATAAAGCCAATAATCGGCGATGCCAATGCACCACCAATAATGCCAGTACATAAAATACCAGACACCGCACTGTGACCATTTGCAACCGAATTTAGTGCAAGTGAAAACAGTACGGACCACATAATTGATAAAAAGAAACCTGCTGCTGGAAACGCCACAAGCGCAACTTGCTTGCTGCCAAAAATAGCGCAAGCAAGTGACGCTGCAGCACCCAGAGAAAACAGTTTTAACACTAATTTGGCGTCGAGTACTTTTAACAGCACTAACCCTAATACACAGCCAATGGTTAAAAATAACCAAAACTGACTGACCACGTCAGTGCCTTGGGTGTTGGGAGCAAGTCCGTGGTAAGTCTCTAAAAAGACCGAAATTGAATTCGCAATGCCTTGCTCTAAGCCGACATAACAGGCAATTGCAATAAAAAACAGTAATACGGTTTTGTCTTTAAAAAGTGCTAACGAATCGGCAAGGTTGGTGTTCTGTTGTTGCTGAGGCTCGCGCGCGATTGGAGTAATAAAAGTAACGGCCAACATCACTAAGCTAATAACCGCAAATAGCGCATACATAATTAGCCACGCTTTATTTGGTTCAGTGAAGGTCGCCAGTAGTTGCCCAGTTGGTGTACTATTTTCAATGTGGCTAATCAAAGTGCTGTAGACTAATGGTGATAATGCCGCTGCTGCACCAAATAATAATTGAGCGGATACAGAATAAGCGGCAAAGTTTTGCTCACCACCGGCGCGTCGAAGTAGCGGATTAATCGCTACTTGTAGTAATGCCATCGCACTGCCAATGGTAAAGAGTGCAAACATTGCCATGGCAAAATTAGGCAGTAATACGAATAATATGGCGCCGAGTGCTGCCAGCGCAAACGCTAGTAAAATAACAAATTTTTCCCCTTTTTTTTGTGCGATTAGTCCCGCTGGGATTGACATTAAGCCGTATGCGGCAAAAAAGGCAAAGGGGAAAAATCCAGCTAACATCAGACCAATTTGATAGCTTTCAATCAGTGCGGGAAAAATTGGGCCTAGGAGGTTTGATACAAACGAAATCACAAAAAAAGTGATTAAGACTAAGAGCACGACGGGATAGGCTTTCATGATTATTTCCTGTTTATTATTGGTTTTATTCGTTTATTAGTATTTTTCGTTCGCCGAGAGCGCATGGGTGAGGCTGCGACAAAAATTAATTTTTGATGGGCAGACAAAAACAAGGGGATTGCCACAGCCTCGCGCTTACATGTCCTGTGAGGTGATTTCTTAGGGGGAAATACCGAGTAGACTGTAAACGTTATCTAGTGTGCCAAGATAAAGAATTAGATAGCGGTATTTTTCTATTTATTAATAATACTTTTCAATCAAGCTAACAGCAGTTTTCGATCATTTAAGGCGTGATTTTGACTTTTGATGGCGCGTTAATTGAGTGCGTCAATCACCGCTGAAAAGTCGGAGTTTTGGGAGTTTTTTAATGTAAATATCGAAGCAAATTACTCTAAACAAAACAGGAGCTGAAGCCGGTATTACAGCATTTAGGTTATTTTAAACCACTTTAATAAGTAACCCGTAAATTTTATAGGTACATACTTGTTCGACTTTTAGCGAATAGTCTGAAATACAACTTAACGATAAAATTGAAAAGTATCGTTACTTGATAGAATTGTATCTTTTGTTATGCACGATTCTGTTGAAATGGTTTGTAGTAAATGAATTAAGTTAGTTATTAAATTATGCGTGCATTTTGTGAAAAAGTGATAACGCCTACCGATGCGTCATGGCGGTATCACAAATACCTGATGCCTTATTTGCCTTTTAGCTGGCATTATCATCCTGAATATGAAATTTGCCTAACATTAAACAGTAAAGGTATGCGCCATATTGGCGATCATATTGAGGAATATGGTGAGCTAGACTTGGTTTTTGTCGGGCCTAATTTACCGCATACATGGCAATCTGAAGCAAACCAAGATGGTTCTGAGCAAATTGTGTATGTGGCGCAAATTCCCGTAAAATGGCTTGATAAGTTAGCGCGTGACCATAAAGAGTTGCAAAGCTTACTGCCAATGTTAGCGCGTTCGCTAAAAGGCATTAAGTATTCAAAAGAATGCGCAATTGAAGCAAAAACGTTATTTGAAGCTATGGATAATGCGGGGGTAACTCAGCGTTTGTTTTTATTACTCGATTTGTTAGATAAAATGCAGCACGACGTCGAACAAGTTACTTTATCAACACCAATGTTCGCATTTGGTAAGCAGATGGAACAAGATAACGGTAAACTTAATCAAGTGATTGAGTTTATATATCAGCACTACACAGACAATTTATACGCCGATCAACTTGCAGAACTGGCGCATATGTCAACAAACCACTTTCATCGCTATTTTAAACAGCGCACCGAATGCACGCTCACTGAGTTTATTAATCGCTTACGTATTGGTAAAGCGTGTAAGTTATTGGTGACCAGTTCATCACCCATTTCGGTGATCAGCGACCAGTGCGGTTTTAATAACGTGTCTAACTTTAATCGTCGTTTTCTGGCGTTTAAAGGATGTACGCCGCGTAAATTTCGTCAACAACTCATTAACCACAACTTAATTAATTGAGATTGTTAGTTTGTGCAACAGCCCATGTATTTGAAAGATAAAAGGGCACGTGCGTGCCCTTTGGTTTGTTAACTTAGTGGGATAAGGCTGAATTACAGCCCATCGTTACTAAAAACCAGGGGAGGTGTGTAAATACAGGTACAGTTAAACCACGTCACCGAAATCGCGAATTGTTAGCACATAAGGTGTTTAGCAACATAACTGCGCTAACTGAATTGGCATTATTTTAGATAAATACACTGTATCAGATTGATATTTACTTTAAGTGAATTGATAATTGTTCTCAATAATATTTGTTGATCTGTAACAGTTAAACCTCATTTAACGAGAAACTATTTATCGCTAACTAACAAAACGTTATATTAAACAAAATTGTTTTTAAGACATTTCAATGATTGAATTTTGTAGTTATAAATTAGTGCCAGCTAGTTTTAATCCTTGGCGAGAAGAATTTTTAACCGTCGCAACGCATATTATGCAACGCCTTGCTGATCCTCGTTTTACCTTTTTACATTTTGGCTCGTCATCATTTTATGTTGCCGGCAAGGGCATCATTGATATTTCTATTTTATATCAGCCAGGTGAACTGGGATCTGCAGTCGAATATATCAAGCCGTTTGGCTTTGTTGACCAACATAGTAATAAGCCTTTTCCAGCAACACGACCACGAAAAGACATAGGCGTTAAATATAATGGCGAAGTGTTTAATGTGCATTTACATGTTATTGAACACAATAGCGAAGAGCATTTAAAGCAAGTCGCTTACAAACAACATATGCTCGAAAATCCAAAAGATAGAGCAGCCTATGAAGCAAAAAAGAAAGCGGTACTAGCTGAAGGGAATACCGTTCAAGATGACTACGGAAAAGCAAAATCGCCTTTTGTGAAAAGTATTTTAAGTCAACTTTAAATTTGACTATTTAACTAGTTCTAAACTAATTATCTGACTTGTTACATCTGCATCTTCATCAAAAATGATATATGGCAGGGAGTTGATAAATCCAAAGTCAGTCACGAACTGACGTGGTTTTATCATAAATAATGGTTTCGTTATTTTTGAATTGAAGTTGTAAAAACTGATTACTTGCTGCTTATTGATTTTACTCAAATAAAAAAAGCCCTCTTTTGTTAATTTGATGCTGCTTGCTCTGATTTGAAGAGCTTTGTTCTCAAAATCAAAAAGGGTATTGGTTGTGCCAAGGTTTGTTTGATATTGCAAAGCTTGGTTACTGAAAGAATAATAGTAGATACCATTAGCATCACTCATTGTTGCAATACCCGCATTAAGAGCAATTTTAGAGACAGTTTGATTTTCGATATTTAAGCTAAGCAAATCATAATTTTCGGCAGCCCTTTGACTTATATATAAATTAGTTGAAGTGTGGTCAAAATTGAGTAAATAGCTATCGTTTTCAGTTGTGACATCGAAAATTATCGTATTGTTTAATAAAGAATATACCGCGATGTGTTTAGTTTTGCCTTTGGTATAGCTAAAGGCAATCAATTTTTGTGTGTTATTTACTTTTATCGCATGAATGTAGCTTGCATTTATGTTTGTTAGTTTTGATTGCTGACCCTGCGATTCTAACCAAATTTCGTAGCTTCCAGAGCGATTTGAATTAAAAATAAAAGCTTTACTTTCAATATGGTATTTACCATCAAGGTTTATGCTAGGGTGCTCAATTTTGGTTGATAGTGCACCTTTGCTTTGGATGGTGATAGGCCTATTTTGTATGGCATAATGGATAGTTTTAGTTTTGTGTTCAACCGCTATCCCAGTCACTTTTTGCTGTGGGTCAATGTTAGCTATAACTGATAAGGAGAGTGGGTCTATAGTTAAGAGCCATAATGCATACTGCCCATTGTAACGTCCTGTTATAACGTACTTTGAATCAGTATAAAAAGATAAACCGCTCACTCTATCAATGGGTAATGGCTTAGTTGTCGTTTGGCGAGTGTCTAGATTGTAGTTTGCTAAGTAAGTTTTTCTGTCTGCAGTTTGCGAAATGTAATATAGGCTGTTGTCGTTGGCAAACACTGGATGTTGTTGACTACCATCATGAGGCAGATAGAAGATTTTGGCGTCGTTCTCTTCAATCGAGACTAACGCTATATTGTGTCTATTGTGCTTAGTGATTTGCAATGCTAGCCATTTTTCGTTTGGAGAAATGCTTAAATTAATGATTCTTTCATTAATCTTTAAAATAGGTGTGTAGTTGTCTTTATCGCGTTTGAATATAGAACAAACGTCATTGCAATTAAGAATATAATCTGACTCATTCGTTGAAAATATATCTTTTATTTCAGTCAGCGAAGTTCCAAGCTTGGTGTTTTTAAGCGTTGTATTGTTATGTAAATAAAGCGATGAACTTGAGTTTTCTTTGTGAGTAAATAGCAGCTGATTATTGTTATTTACACTTATCGAACTGATTTCCCCATCTACACTATGTCGTATTGTTTTTTTAGTCGGTACGTTAGATAAATCTATACCATTTCTTTGCGTATTATTGGTGTAAAAAAATGCGGCAACTATACATACAAAAATACTAATCAAAGAGATGCTAGCTGTGCTGAGCTTACTTTTTTGTAAGTTTATTTTGCCTATAAATACGTAGCCTTTACGAGGGATGGTTTCAATTAAATGAGGGGTTTTAGGGTTATCATTCAGTATCTTTCTAATTTCGAAAACGGCCTTAGTAACGAGTTCTGGCTCAAGTGATTGGTTTGGCCAAAGTGCAGCCAAAATTTGTTCTTTACTTAATACTTCACCTTGATGTTCGACTAAGTAACATAAAATCGACATTACACGGGGTTCTAAACGAAATTCAGCCTTGGGTAAACTTACCTTATTTTTTTCAGGTTCAACTTTGAAATCTGCTAAGTAAAACGTTCTCATTATAACCTTCTGAAAATAAATAAGATAACTTCGAAATAGTATCGAGATAATTTCTCAATTGCAATTGATCACTTGGCTAAGGCATTGTGCGGAAAGATTGACTTCTAGGAGAATAAAATGAATAAAAAACTCTGTGCAATATTAATTAGTTTGCCGTTTAGCGTATTTGCGAATCAAATCACTTTGGGTGTTACCGGTAATGGTAGTGTCAAATATGGTGATGAAACTTGTACCGACACATGTACGATAAGTACTGAGAATAATAATGTGGTGCTTTCACCAAGTGCGAACGCAGGTGGTAGCTTTTCTCACTGGAGTGGCCAGCAATGTGACTTTGGACAAGGTGTCAAAACAAGTAATGATAAATTATCAATTGGTATGGCTGGTGGAGGCGCTAAAACCCTTGCAAAAGTCGATTTAGATAACGATGGTGTAAATGATTTATTAGGCATCAGCCTATTTAGAGGGCAAATTATTAAATACCTTAATCAAGGGAATGGCACCTTTAGCTCTAGTGGTTTGATTTCTTCATTAAATTATCCTTCGGCGATGGCTATTCATGATATGGATCAAGATGGATTTTCCGATTTATTCGTAGCAGAGTACGGCGCTAAGCAAGTGCGTGTGTATAGAAACGATGGTACGGGCCAATTAGCTGAATCAGCCATTATTAAAATCCCAAATATAATTCCTTATGCTGTAAGTGCAGCAGATTTAAATCAAGATGGCTCTACTGAACTAATCATCTCGAGTTTTTCTGCTGATAGATCGGGCGATTTATTTCAGCTTGTTGACTCAATTCAAACTCAAGAAGTAGCAATATATGAAAAATCACAGGATGGCTACGTAAAGTCTCAGAGTATCGCAAACACAGCAGCTGTTACATTGGATAGCTATCTTGATAGTGAGCATGGTTTAGTGATTGCCTCTGCTGAAATTGATACGGGCAATGTCTCTGTATATCGTTCATCTGATGGTTTTTCGGGAATGGTTGTTGATCAGAGTAATGCTCCTTATGGCGTCGGGTTTGCCGACGTAGATGATGATGGCGACATGGATATTGTCACAGCACATTATGGCCCTTACAGTTTACGCATTATATATAATGTCAACGGAAGCTATAGTAGTGCTATTGAAATTAGTAAAGGAGAAGATGGGCTAACTGCTGTATCTGTGGGTGACTTTAATAATGATGGTTATCAAGATATCGCAACTGGCCAATTTAATACAAATAACTTTTTTTACTATGCCGCTGAAAGCTACATTGATTGCGGTGTGGTGAAAGGTTCCACTATTGAACTAACCGCAAATTTTAGCGCTAACTCAACCACCACTCCAAGTGATGAAGAAACTAGCAAAAGTAGTGGTGGCACATTTTATCGTTGGTTAATAGCTTTACTTGGCTTTGCATTTGTTCGCCGAAGCGTAAATATAAAAACAGCAAGGTTCAAGTAGAGACTGCTGCTTTAAACTAAATCGCATTAAAGAAAGATAAAAAATGCCGGCAATGTAGCCTTGCCGGCATTGAGATCACTTTAATGGGAAACCAAAGTGAAAGCGTTAAACCGATAAGCGTATTTTTATTTAAAGATAAAATATGCGCTTATTAGTGGTCGTGTTCGTGCTCTTCTTCAAACGCACCTAACCAAGTTAGGTTGCCAATACCATCTTCAAACGTTGTAATTTCAGCGACTGTTTGCTGCTCAATATCAACTTGGTACACGGTATTGCCGTACGCTAGGTAAACGTGATTATTTGCTTTATTTGCAATAAGCTTAGCGCTTTTTTCTGCATCTAGTTCAGTAATCGCGGCGAAACGAGCGACACTTTGCCACTGCGATTCTTGGTTATACACATTAATATAGCCAGCTTCGTCTAATACGATGATTGATTCTTCATCACCACTAACACCGTAAGCTAGGTAACTAGTAATGCCCCCAGCTTGCCATTGGAATAGGCTAATTTCATCTGTTGTTAAATCAACAGTAAATACGCCCCCACGAGATAAGCCGATAATCGTGTTGTTTTCTTTGCTACCAATAAATTTACCAATGCGCACTCCTGCTGGTAATTCTTCTGGGTTAGCAATTTTGCTAGACGTGAATAACTCGCCTTCTTGTTTTACTTTTACAACACCGTCACTACACGCAAACGCGATATAGTCTTCAGTTTGGAAACTACCATGAAGATCAGGGCACGCATGTTCAAACGTTTGTTCTTGGTGGAAGTGATCGTTATGTATTTCAAATAAACCAATTGTTTCAGGTAACGATGTTTCACTGTTTACATCACGAATAGTCGCAAGTACGAAGCCGTCACGAATTTGCCCTGTACCGTGTTGATAGGTTTCATAATGGTGTTCAGCAACAATACGGCTTTCAGTAATACTTTCGTCAGAAATAATTGCAAACCCGGCATCTGCAGATGCGTCTTTATCACCGTCAAAAAATACCAGCGCTTGCTCACCAACAGGCACATAGTGCGTTGGTTTTACATCGAGTAATTCAAATGAATTAGCTGATGGTGCATCTTCATGCAGATCATGATGATCGCCGTGTTCTTCTAAATAAATACCGCCATCAATAAATTCAACTAGGTTATTGTTACGCTGAATCGCTACCGCGTAACGACCATTAGGGCTGGCATAAAGTGCAGATACAGTGTTAGTAACAGAAAATGTGTCAATGACTTGATTGCTGGTTAAATCATAAATACTAACTTGATTTGAATCGGGAGAGTTAATCGCTAAGCGACCCGCAGGTAATTCAAGTTCTGGATGAGGCTCAGAAGGCTGATCTACAACCGGAGTATTGTCAATTACGGTGTGCTTGTCTGAACCGCAGGCGCTCAGTAGGGAAACCAAAATAGCACTTGCAAGCGCTTTACGTATCATCTTTTTATCCTTGTAATGTTATATAGTAACGATACATATTATGTTATACTATAACAATTGATTGCAAGTGTTATTTGGCATCAAGTTTGGATAAGAAATGGCACAATCCTTTAAATTTAATAGTAGAAGGGTAATTAAATAGTTATAGGACGTAGTGACTACAGAGTTTAAGGCGAACTTTCTTATCACTTTCTTATCACATTTTTATAGCAGACAATATTAACGCTGATATCAGTAATAATAATTGATAGCAGTGCTTAGTTATCCAAAGCTGAGTCGGTTTACTTCGTAATATAGCGAGACAGACAATATGTAATTTAAGGAAAAGAGAGTTCAAACTAAACGATATGCTTATGAAAAAAGAGGGAATAGCGGAGGGTGTGTCACCTTAAAATAGCCTAGGTTTTCCTTTTAACTCGGAAATAAGTAATAGCGTTTTTACTTACAGGTTGCGCCTCTTGACCAATAAGTACATTTAAAAGATTAAAAAAAGGCGCTCATTTGAGCGCCAAACACGGAATAGTTAAAAGCGAAACTAGGCTTCGTTGCGCTTATAAAAAGCAATTATCGCAAGGGCAACAAACGCTAAAATAAAGCAATAGTAAGAGCTGGTTGCAACATCCCAAGGCGTAATATGGAAAGTTGCGCCAAGTAGTAGTGCTTGTGCACCGTATGGCAAACTGCCTTGCATTACACAGGCGAAAATATCGAGCAAACTTGCCGAGCGTTTAGCCGGAATATTGCCGTCTTCAGCAAGCTTTTTCGCAATTGGGCCTGCGACAATAATTGATACTGTGTTGTTCGCAATACATAAATTAGAAGTAAGTACTAACGCAGCAATACCAAGCTGGTCGGCTACTTTACGATTCCATTTAGCAATAACAGCAGTGCCTTTTTGAATTTTGTGAGCGATATAATCAAGGCCACCATTTACACGAATAAACTCAGACAGGCCGCCAATAAACATCGACAACAAGAAAATTTCTTGCATACCTTTAAAGCCTTCGTAAATGTCTTTAACAAATTGACCACCTTGGTAGTCACCAGTAAAGCCCATTAAACCGGCAAATACAATGCCACTAAACAACACGACAAAGACATTCAAGCCAGCTACCGCAAGCACCAAAATAAATGCATAAGGTAATACTAATAATAAGTCGTAGTCTTTAACATCAATGATTTCAGGTTCAGGCGTTAAAAATGCTAACAGTAGTACGGTTAACGCAGCGGCGGGTAAGGCAATTTTCAAGTTCTCGCGGAATTTATCTTTCATTTCACAGCCTTGCGTGCGCGTAGCGGCAATCGTGGTATCTGAAATAATCGATAAGTTGTCGCCAAACATTGCACCTGACACCACGGTACCGGCAACAAGCGCAGGATCAAGCCCTGTTTTGACTGAGAGTGCATAGGCAATAGGGCCAATGGCACCTATAGTACCCATTGATGTACCCATTGCCGTTGACACCACTGCTGAGATTAAAAATAAGCCTGGTAATAAAAACGCAGGAGGTACTAAATCAAGGCCCGCGTTTACCACAGCATCAACACCACCAGTCGCGCCTGCAACTGTTGAAAACGCACCAGCAAGCAGATAAATCAAACACATAGTGATGATATTGTTGTGGCCCGCACCCTTTATAAAGGTGTCTACAGATTCGTTAATGGTTTTTTTATTGAGTAAAAATGCCAGTAAAATTGCAGGTAAAATCGCTACAGGCGCTGGCAATTGATAAAACGCATAATCAACGCCTTGCGACTGCAAATATAAACCCGCCCCTAAAAATAGGCCGACAAATGTAAGTAACGGCAGCAACGAGAGTTTTGCTGCGGTTTTGTTAATGTGCGTATCCATAAAAACCTCAAACGGAAACTTTGTAAATTATTGCTAACAACATGCAATAATTGAAATTTCTTCTTATTCAGTTCTATTAGTTCCATGTTTTGCACGTGAGCGCAAGTTTTAAGCGATATTGGCAAACAAACAGAGTGAACAAAAATGGATGTGCGAATGTATAGATGTCTAGATGCTTTGTCAAATTGAACTTGTTATCATTGGCAAAGGAATAAAATTAACCGCTAAAAAATGCTAAGGTCGGCTTTCTTTAATGGATAATATCAAACAAACTTTATCCGAAATTATGAAAGCGTCAGGTTTAACGCATTTAACCGAACAAAAATAGAGAGAGTTATGACAAACATCGCAGTGTTTGGTGCGAATGGCCGAATGGGCCGCGCACTTTGTGAAGCAAGCATCAACAATGAGTCAACAGAATTAGTAAGTGCCGCAGTGCGCGCTAACAATGAATTACTTGGACAAGCCGTTAAGCATTTTATTAACCAAGGCGACAGCACAGTTACCTTTAGTGATGAAACGAGTGTAAACGCTGACACTGACGTAATTATTGATTTCACACTACCTGTAGGCATGAAAAAACACTTAGCCTACGCGGTGGCACATAACATTCCAATGGTGATTGGCACGACTGGTTTAACCGCGGATGATATGACGGAGCTTGAATCTGCTGCAAAATCAATCCCAATTGTTTTTTCTCGCAATTATTCAGTAGGAATCAATTTACTTGAGAACCTGGTTGAAACTGCGGCAAAAACGTTGGCAGACGATATTGATATCGAAATCTTCGAACTACACCACAAACATAAAATTGATGCGCCGTCTGGCACGGCATTAATGATTGGTGAAGCCATTGCTGAGGCAAAAGGCTGGCAACACGATGAAGTTGCTGTTTTTGACCGCTCAAAAGATGAGCAGGCGAAAAGTCAAAAAGAAATTGGCTATTCTGTGATGCGTGGCGGCGATATAGTTGGTGAACATACGGCTTATTTTGCGGCTGACGGCGAAAGACTCGAACTTACTCACAAAGCAAGCTCTCGAATGACCTTTGCTAAAGGCGCTGTAAGGGCTGCGGCTTGGTTACATAATAAACCAGTTGGACTTTATACCATGCAAGATGTGCTTGGTTTTAGGTAGATAACTGAAATTTTTGGCAGGTTAAAGTAAATTTTCTGTTAAACACGTTATTTTTAATTTTTTCTGATTTTTTATTAGACCTTTATTCAGATTTCATCTAAAATACTTGGAATTTGCCAAAATTTTATAATCTAGCGCTTTCTCTAGGGCGTTAGGTCGATTGAACGGGTTGAATTTTACGCAAATTTTGCCCGTTTTTTACTGTTAGGAGGTCAACTTGTCTAAATCCGCTCTGTTAGTCCTTGAAGACGGCACGGTATTTCGCGGTACTGCCATTGGTGCTGAGGGTATCTCAGTTGGTGAAGTAGTTTTTAATACTTCAATGACTGGATATCAAGAAATTTTAACTGATCCATCTTACGCTGAACAAATTGTTACTTTAACTTACCCGCATATCGGTAACACAGGTACCAACAGCGAAGATGAAGAAGCTTCAAAAATTTGGGCTAAAGGCCTAGTTATTCGCGACCTTCCGCTGCTTGCAAGCAACTTCCGTAATGAGCAATCATTAGATGAGTATCTTAAATCACGCAACATCCTAGGTATTGCTGATATTGATACGCGTAAGTTAACTCGTATTTTACGTGACAAAGGCGCACAAAACGGCTGTATCATCGCAGGTGATGTTGATGAAGCGAAAGCGCTTGAAGCGGCGAAAGCATTCCCAGGCCTTAAAGGTATGGACCTTGCTAAAGTAGTGTGTACAAAAGAACAGTACACTTGGAACGAAACAAGTTGGACGTTAGGCGAAGGGTTTAAAACTCTAAGCGATGAAGATGCAAAATTCCACGTTGTGGCATACGACTTCGGTGTAAAACGTAATATTTTACGTATGCTCGTTGACCGCGGTTGTAAATTAACGGTAGTACCAGCACAAACCCCTGCAGCTGATGTACTTGCACTTAACCCAGATGGCATCTTCTTATCAAATGGCCCAGGTGACCCAGCGCCGTGTACTTATGCAATTGAAGCAATTAAAACTTTCCTTGAAACAGACACGCCAATCTTTGGTATTTGTTTAGGTCATCAGTTACTGGCGTTAGCGTCAGGTGCTCAGACAGTAAAAATGAAATTTGGTCACCACGGTGGTAACCACCCGGTTAAAGATCTAGACCGCAATGTGGTAATGATCACTGCGCAAAACCACGGTTTCGCAGCGGATCAAGAGACACTTCCTGAAAATTTACGTGCAACGCACGTTTCATTATTCGACGGCACATTACAAGGTATTCACCGCACTGATAAGCCTGCGTTTAGCTTCCAAGGTCACCCTGAAGCAAGCCCAGGTCCTCACGATGCGGCACCGTTATTTGACCATTTCATCGACTTAATGCAAGAACGTAAATAATTAGGACTGAGACTAAAATGCCAAAACGTAATGATATAAAAAGTATTTTAATTTTAGGTGCAGGTCCGATTGTTATCGGTCAGGCATGTGAATTCGATTATTCAGGCGCACAGGCGTGTAAAGCACTAAGAGAAGAAGGTTACCGCGTAATCTTAGTAAACTCTAACCCTGCTACTATCATGACTGACCCAGAAATGGCTGATGCAACTTACATCGAGCCAATTCACTGGGAAGTGGTTGAGCGTATCATCGAAAAAGAAAAGCCAGATGCAGTACTACCTACTATGGGTGGTCAAACTGCGCTTAACTGTGCACTTGACTTAGACAAACACGGCGTACTTGCAAAGCACGGCGTTGAGTTAATCGGTGCAACAGCAGATGCAATCGACAAAGCAGAAAACCGTGAGCGTTTTGATGCGGCAATGAAGGCGATTGGCCTTGAATGTCCTCGCGCAGAAATCGCACACACAATGGATGAAGCACGTGACACGTTAACGCGTATCGGCTTCCCATGTATTATTCGCCCTTCTTTCACTATGGGTGGTACCGGTGGTGGTGTTGCTTATAACATGGAAGAGTTTGAAGAAATCTGTACACGTGGTCTTGACCTTTCACCTACAAGCGAGCTTCTTATTGATGAAAGTTTACTAGGTTGGAAAGAGTACGAGATGGAAGTTGTTCGTGACAAAAACGACAACTGTATCATCGTATGTTCTATCGAGAACTTCGACCCAATGGGTGTTCACACAGGTGACTCAATCACTGTAGCACCAGCACAAACGCTAACAGACAAAGAATACCAGCTAATGCGTAACGCATCGATGGCGGTTCTTCGTGAAATCGGTGTTGAAACCGGTGGTTCAAACGTACAGTTTGGTGTAAACCCAGATGATGGCCGTATGGTTATCATTGAGATGAACCCGCGTGTATCGCGTTCATCTGCACTTGCATCAAAAGCAACAGGTTTCCCAATTGCGAAAATCGCTGCAAAATTAGCAGTAGGTTACACGCTAGACGAGCTTCAAAACGACATCACGGGTGGCGCAACACCTGCATCGTTCGAGCCGTCAATCGACTACGTTGTAACTAAGATCCCGCGTTTCAACTTCGAAAAATTCGCAGGTTCTAACGATCGTCTAACGACTCAGATGAAGTCTGTTGGTGAAGTGATGGCAATTGGCCGTAACCAACAAGAATCACTGCACAAAGCACTTCGCGGCTTAGAAGTTGGTGCAACTGGTTTCAACCCAATCGTTGCACTAGACGACCCTAATGCGAATGAAAAAATCGTACGTGAATTACGTGAGCCAGGTGCTGAGCGTATTTGGTATGTTGCTGATGCAATGCGTCATGGTATGAGCGTTGAAGATGTGTTTGAACTGACTAAGATTGACCGTTGGTACTTAGTACAAATCGAAGACATCATCAAAGATGAAGCAAAAATCGTTGAAGGCGGCATGGCTGGCCTTAACAAAGACTTCTTACGTCGCTTAAAGCGCAAAGGTTTTGCGGATGCACGTATTGCTGAACTACTTGGTGTTAGCGAAGCTGAAGTACGTAAAAAGCGCCACACGCTAGAAGTACTACCAGTATACAAGCGCGTAGATACCTGTGCGGCAGAATTTAGCTCAGACACAGCATACATGTATTCATCGTACGATGAAGAGTGTGAAGCGAACCCGTCTGACAAAGACAAAATTATGGTTATCGGCGGTGGCCCCAACCGTATCGGTCAAGGTATTGAATTCGATTACTGTTGTGTACACGCAGCCCTTGCAATGCGTGAAGACGGTTATGAAACGATTATGGTTAACTGTAACCCAGAGACAGTTTCTACCGACTACGACACATCAGACCGTTTATTCTTCGAGCCAATCACGCTAGAAGACGTATTAGAAATCGTACGTGTTGAAAAGCCAAAAGGCGTAATCGTGCAGTACGGTGGTCAAACACCACTTAAGCTTGCGCGTGAACTTGAAGCGAACGGTGTGCCAATCATTGGTACTTCGCCAGATGCAATCGACCGTGCAGAAGACCGTGAGCGCTTCCAACAAATGGTTGAGCGTTTAGATCTTCTTCAACCTGAAAACGCGACAGTGACTTCATTAGAAGAAGCGGTAGCTAAATCTGCTGAAATCGGTTTCCCACTGGTTGTACGTCCTTCATATGTACTGGGTGGTCGTGCGATGGAAATCGTATACGACGAAGACGACTTACGCCGTTACATGACTGAAGCGGTGCAAGCTTCAAACGAAGCGCCAGTTCTACTTGACCGCTTCTTAGATGACGCAATCGAAATCGATGTCGATGCAATCTGTGACGGTGAACAAGTGATCATCGGTGGTATCATGGAGCACATCGAGCAAGCAGGTGTTCACTCAGGTGACTCAGCTTGTTCACTACCAGCTTACTCACTAAGCCCTGAAATTCAAGACCGTATGCGTGACCAAGTAACACGTATGGCGTTAGAACTTGGTGTTGTAGGTCTAATGAATACACAGTTTGCTGTTAAAGATGGCGAGGTATACCTAATTGAGGTTAACCCGCGTGCAGCACGTACTGTACCTTTCGTTTCAAAAGCAACTGGTGTTGCACTTGCAAAAGTCGCTGCACGTTGTATGGCGGGTCAGTCTCTTGCAAGCCAAGGTGTAACGAAAGAAATCATTCCTCCATACTACAGCGTAAAAGAAGTGGTACTTCCTTTCGCTAAATTCCCTGGCGTTGACCCAATGCGTGGTCCTGAAATGCGCTCAACAGGTGAAGTTATGGGTGTGGGTGACACGTTCGCTGACGCATTTGCAAAAGCACAGCTTGGTGCAGGTAACGTAATGCCACGTGGTGGTCGTGCGTTACTGTCTGTTCGTAACAGCGATAAAAAGCGTATTGTTGAATTAGCGCGTACCATGCGTGATTTAGGCTTTGAGCTTGACGCAACTGGCGGTACCGCAAAAGCACTTGAAGAAGCTGGCATTGAATCACGTCGTGTAAACAAGGTTTACGAAGGTCGTCCTCATATTCTTGACCGTATCAAGAATGGCGAGTACAGCTACATTGTAAACACTACTGAAGGTCGTCAAGCGATTGAAGATTCTAAAGTACTTCGTCGTGGTGCACTACAAGGTAAAGTAAACTACACAACAACGCTTAATGCGGCGTTTGCTAACTGTAAAGCGCACGCAGCTGATGACCGTTCAACGGTATCATCGGTACAAGAGTTACACAAGCGTGTAAATTAATTGCCCCGTCTCTATTTTTTGATATAGACTAAGACAATTAAAATAGAAATGATAAAAAGCCCGGTTAATCCGGGCTTTTATTGTGAAAGAGTTCTAGGAAGAATAATGCAACAAACACCAATGACAGTGCGTGGTGAACAATTACTGCGTGACGAGTTAAATGAATTAAAAACGGTACGCCGTCCTAAAATTGTCGCTGATATTGCAGAAGCGCGTGAACACGGTGACTTAAAAGAAAATGCTGAATACCACGCAGCGCGTGAAGAGCAAGGTTTTTGTGAAGGCCGTATTCAAGAGATTGAAGCAAAACTATCAACGGTTCAAATCATTGACGTTACTAAAATGCAAAATAACGGCAAAGTGATTTTCGGTGCAACCGTTACTATCGTTAACGTTGATACTGACGAAGAAACGACTTATCGCATCGTTGGTGATGACGAAGCAGACATTAAAAATAATCTGATTTCATTTAACTCACCAATTGCTCGTGGTTTAATCGGTAAAGAAATCGATGATGCAGTAACAATCAAAACGCCAAATGGTGCGGTTGAGTACGAAATCACAGAAGTAGAATACATCTAACTTATAAAAGCTCGGTTATT
The DNA here is from genome assembly GCF_021654175.1 of Pseudoalteromonas sp. MMG024. Classification (NCBI taxonomy): domain Bacteria; kingdom Pseudomonadati; phylum Pseudomonadota; class Gammaproteobacteria; order Alteromonadales; family Pseudoalteromonadaceae; genus Pseudoalteromonas; species Pseudoalteromonas sp. MMG024. Next base: position 279,095 of record NZ_JAKFZO010000002.1, on the reverse strand, counting down.
ACCGAGCTTTTTTGTTTTAGCGCTATGAAAATACGTTTCCTGTTTTGCTTGCTACTTTTAACGCCATTTATGGCTGTTAAAGCCCAGTACACGCCCCAGTTTGATAATGAATGCACCCGTGCGTTTAACGATGCGGATTATATAAACGCGCGCTATAAATGTGCTGAATTAGCAGAAGATGATAACGCAGAAGCAAATTTTATCTTGGCAACCTTATACGCTAAAGGACAAGGGGTTGTTAAAAATAAACAAAAAGCACTCGAATATTTAACCCTTGCCGATGAACAAGGTCACGCGGAGGCAACGTTTAATCTCGCCCTTACGTTTGAACTTGGAAAAGTTGTTGGCGTTGCTGTTGAAAAGCGTAAGCGCTTGGCGTTTGATTATTATTTAAAAGCAGCGCGTAATGGCTCGGTTAATGCGCAGCGTAAATTGGCGAGTCGCTATAGCAATGAGACGAGTGTTGTTTATCAACCAGATAAAGCAGCTGAGTGGTTAAGTACTGCTGTTGAGCAGGATGATAATAAAGCCAAATTAGAATTAGGCGCGCTGTATTTGAAAGGCGAGGGCGTTTCTAAAGATCAAGCTCGGGGTTTGGCACTTATCAAAGAATCTGCTGATGCAGGATATGATAAAGCGCAATTTATTTATGCCACACTGATTTTTAAAACTGAGCCACAAGAAAGTATTGGTTATTACCAAAGTGCTGCTAAACAAGGCAATGGTTTTGCAGCGCATAACTTGGCGTCGTTACACTTTAATGGTGAATATCTAGCGCAAGATAAAAACAAAGCCCATGAATACGCGCTAATGGCCCTTAAGCAAGGTGTGCCTCAAGCGGAAATGTTCCTTATTAACGAGCACAGTAATCAATCTGCCGCAGCACATCAAACCAGCACTCGTTCGCACGATGCATTAACCTTTGAGCCACCACAACCAAGTCAAAATTTAAGTGGGTTTGTTTTACAGTTTGGTAAATATGCAGAACGTGAAAATGCATTAAGAGTGGCGCAACAGCTTGATTGTAAGGTTGTTGAAATGGCGAGTTTTTATTACGCAATTAACTTTGATTTTGAGACATACGCCGCGGCTAAAAAACGCGCTCAGCAGTTAGTGCAAACATATAATATTGCGATGCCTTATATTCGTGTCGCCAGTGACTTTAATTTTGCAACAAAATCCTAGTTAAACAACGCGCGGATATACCGTTTACTGTATCAACGCTCAAAGGAATTAATATGAGCCAACGAGATAACTTTCTTTATCTAACCATTGCCTTAACTCTGCTATTGTTTGGTACAGCGCTATGTCACCAATTTTTTAGCAGTAAAATGCAGCATATGATGCAATCGTGCACCATGTTCACCTTGTTGATTTCGGTGTGGGGCGTTGATTCAAGCAATCAGTTATTTAAATATAAGATGTTGTTTCCGTTTGTAATTATCGCATTTTCTTGGCTGACTTTGTTTATTGATAGTGTGATGGGGGATAATGTCACATTGGGCTTAATGCTTGTTTTCTTTACATTTACTGCAATTAAAACGGCAAAGCAGGTACTGTTTTCAGGCGCTGTAGACGGCAACAAAATCCTTGGCGCAATCTGCCTCTACTTTATGATGGGTATTATTTGGGCGATTATTTATAGCCTTATTCATATTAACTTTATGCCTGCGTTTAATAACGTACCCTCGACCATCAAGTGGTTCGCGTTATTTCCAGAGTTCATTTATTTCTCGTTTGTTACGTTAACCACGCTAGGTTTTGGCGATATTGCCCCTAATATTCCAATTTCTAGGGTGTTTGTGTATTTTGAAGCAGTGGTAGGGCAGTTATACCTCACCATATTAGTTGCCAGTTTAGTTGGCTCACGACTAAATATAATGCACCAAAATCATCTTTCGATGACAAAAAAACACGATAATGACGCTTAGTGTGTGTCGCTTACGCCCTGACATTGTATTACTTTGAGTGAACCTGCTTTTTCAGCGGCTAATTCGGGGTGTAACTCTATTAGCTTTTGGTAAATTTCCGGTAAAGTCAGCTTAATGCGGTACATTTCGTCTAGGTGGCGCGCTTTTAGTTTTGCACCGTTGTTAATAAGCGCATCGACAACGCTAATCCATTGATCTGATGCACGGTTTTCTTTTAAAAAATGTAACATTTTCAGTAGCGGATCCGAATGGCGCTCGCTGTGTTGCTGCACATAACCACGATTTATTAATTCGACGGTTAGACTTGGATTGATAAACATCAGGTTATACACCACACTTTCACCACGTTGATTTGGCTTATCGATATTGCCCATGCGATCAAGCATACGCAGTGCATCCTCGCTGTTAAGGCGCTGAATTACTGCAACGGCATTGGCATCTTTCGGATAAAGCCCTTGCGTAACTAGCGCATCAATGATTGCGACACGTTGACTATGCATCGGCCTTGAGTAAATTAATAAATACGCAAGTTCACGCTCAAACTCAGGCTTTTTAGCAAGGTATTCATGGATCAAAGTAAGATCTGCTCGTTTTACCTGCTCTGCATTATTTAGGTTACTAAGGTCGATACCCGCCGCTAAAAATTGAGCTGATAATTCAGAAAATAACGCCAGCATGCCAACCTCTTTAGCTTGTTCTGACAACAAACGATCGCAACTCGGATGGTCGTAATCAAGGGTTGATGCATCCACATACGTAACATTTATTTGGCTGTCGATTTCAGCGACATCGTAAAGCTGACAAACATTTTGTTCACTGAGACTCAGTTTTTCTTTTTCGATAATATTTGCGATACGGGTTTCTAATTCATCACTTTCAACAACTGGTTTTGCGCTAACCGTCGCACCTTTGATTATCTCGGCGAACTGCTTGTTGATACCGCCAATGCGCGCTAGCACAATAGACTTTGTTTCTTCACTGTCTAATTGTTCAATCAGCAATAAACGAGATAGCACTTTATTGGCAACATCGGGCGTTAATCCGCTTAGCAAATAAGATAGTTGGTGTGACGTAATCAGCTTGTTTGGAACAGGGTTAAGTGAGTAGTAACTATCGTAAAGTAACAGCAATTGATCAAAATCGGGCTTTGGGTTATCAATATTGATTGCTTGTAAAAATGCTTGTTGCAGTATATCGGCCGCGATATCAGGGTAACGCTCTGCTTGTTCGCGATAGCTTTCTATAAAGTCGTTTTTAATCGCGTGTTGACGCCATTTTAAAAAGTGTAAACGGTGTTTATTTTTCGCGTAATCATTAAAAGTTAATTCATTGAGGTATTGTTGGCTTTTACTCTGATTACTTTCGTTAAACGATGAGACCAGTTTTAAGTCGCGCTTAAAACGCTGTGCGGCGTCTTTTGATACTGTCGTTTCAAGTGCATTAATTATGGTTTGTGGGTTTTGCCCCTGTAGTTTCCAAGCTACAGCAAGCGTACTTAAATAGCCTTTTTTATCGCGCTCAAATTTGGCGATGTAACGTGTCTGGTCTTTGCAATAACTATTTTTAGCTGAATCTTGTGCTATCGCGGTTTTCGTTTGTGTCTGTGCTTTTTTGGGGGCGGTTTTTACCTGTTCCAGTATTATTTCGTCGGTAATCTGTGTGTTAGGTAAAGCGTGATCAATTTCTGGTGTAGGCAGTGAATAAAAGTTGGCAAACCATATAAGTGCGCCGAGTAGCACAATAATAAGAGTTATTACGCTGTATTTTTTTACCACATTCGCTTCCATAAATCGTTAACTTTGATTCTCACTATTAGGCTACGTAAAAGCACATCTATTAGTATCGTCCAGATTTCCCTGCGTTTACCGACAGTATAAGGAATATTTTTATTATTTAAACTGTGATGAGCTGTTGAGCGTTCTAATTGCGCTTAACAAAATTAGAGCGTGTTGAACAACATCACTTGGAAAAGAAACAAATAAAAAGCCCACAACAATGTGTGGGCTTTGGTTGGTTAGACAAGTAATCAGATTTTTACAGTAGCGTCGTCATCAATGTCTGATTGAGAAATGTCCTTTTTCTCTTTGTCTCGTCTAAAAAGACCTTTTATATCTTCAAGTGCAACGTATTGGCATGGGATCAGCACTAGGGTGATCACCGTTGCGAATAACACACCAAATGCGAGTGATACTGCCATTGGCACCACAAGTTGTGCTTGCAAGCTGGTTTCACTCAAAATTGGAATAAGACCGATAAATGTCGTTGCTGAAGTCAGTAAGATAGCGCGGAAGCGTTTACAACCAGCGTCAACCACCGCATCTTTAATGGCAACACCTTGCTTACGAGCGTTGTTAACAAAGTCCACCATAACCAGCGAGTCATTTACTACCACACCTGCTGCGGCAATAATACCGAACATCGACAGGGCACTCATGGTCATGCCAAGTACCATATGGCCGAACATTGCGCCAATGATGCCAAATGGAATAACCGACATAATTAACAGCGGTTGCGAGTAAGAGCGCAGTGGAATTGCCAGTAGGCTGTAAATTACCATTAATGAAATAATGAAGTTCTTAATTTGCTCCATCATTGAGTCCATTTCTTCTTGCACGCGACCCGTTAAGTTGGTGCTAATACCTGGGAACTTCTCAAGTAATGTTGGGATGTACTCTTCACGAATATCTTCTGCGACTTTAAAGGGTTCAACCTGCTCTGCATCAATGCTGGCCCATACATTAATTGTACGGCGCGCATTTTCACGGCGAATACGGCTTACACCTTCAACCAGTTTTACTTCAGCCACTTCTGATAGCAGTACCTCAGCACCTTGCGGCGTGATAATGCGTACATCGTGAATACGGCTGATTGCGTTACGTTCTTGCTCTGGGTAGCGGATCATTACGCGAACTTCTTCGCCGTCACGTAAAATACGTTGTGCTTCTAAGCCGTAAAAACTAAAGCTTACTTGCGATGCAACATCCGCTAAGGTTAAGCCTAAGCTGTAGGCAACTGGTTTTAGTTCAAACTGCACTTCATCGGTCGCTGTTTGCATTGAATCATTTACATCACCCACACCTTTAATGGTATTTAGATGTGTTTTTAACTCAGCGGCAGCTAAACGCAGTTCTTCCATATCTTTGCCTTCAAGGCGGAAACTAATATCGCCGTCGTCACGTTGGTTACCACCAATGCTGTCGCGAATATTTAGGTTTTTAACCGCGGCAAAGTCAGGCATTTTGCTACGCCAGCGATCGGCAAGTTCAAAGGTATCCATTGGGCGCAGTTCAGGGTCAACTAGTTTTGCCATGACCTCGGCATTGGTACGGCCTTCTAATCGCACAGAGATTGCTTCAATCATTTTCTGACCGTGCTCTTGCTCAATTAGCTTGTCTTCGTTCAAAATTAATTGCTCAATTTTTAACGCCGTATCAAGTGTTGTGCGCTCGGCAGTAGCTTGTTCCATCTCAATGTTGATATTAGCGAAATCGTGCGGCACTTTAGGATTGGCAACAAACTTAACAAAGCCACCTGCAAATAGACCACCACTAATAATCATTAAGCCAACGAAAGCGAAAATAACCGGGTAGCGGAACTCAATAAATTTAACAATCATTGGACGGTAGCTGTTATCAATAAAGCGTTTTAAACCACCATCTAACCCTTCACGCATACGGTGTAATGGGTTTTTAGGGTTGTGTGGCTTTAATTTCATTTTTGCTAAGTGAGCAGGCAAAATAAGCTTTGATTCAATCAGTGAAAAGATTAAGCATAAAATGATTACACCACCAATGGATTTTGATACCGCAGCTTCTGGGCCGCTATCTAGCATCATCGGTAAGAATGCTGCAATCGTGGTGAGTACACCAAAGGTAGCAGGCACTGCCACGCGTTTTACGCCGCGAATGACGTTGTCGGTTGAGTGGCCGTGTTTTTCAATTTCACTGTGTGCTGATTCCCCGATGACAATGGCGTCATCCACCACGATGCCGAGTACCAGAATAAAGGCAAATAGCGACATAATATTAATGGTGATATCAAGGCCGCCAAGTGGCATAACTAACAATGCACCTAAGAACGACACAGGTAATCCCATCATTACCCAAAACGCCAGTTTAATGCGAAGGAATAATGCTAAGCTCAGGATAACCAACAAGCCACCCCATGCCATATTTTCAATCATCATGTTTAAACGACCTTCAAGGTAATAGGTCATATCAACAAATGATTCTAACGTTACGCCTTCAGGTAGCTCTTTTGCTTTCTTTTCTAAGTAGGTGTTAATTGTTGCAGCAACTTTAGTGATGTCTTGATCTTCTGACGCACCAATAAAAAAAGTACGTGAGTTGTCGCCATTAAATTTAGAAAATTGAATGCCTTCTTGAAAGCCATCGTTTATTGTTGCAACATCACCAAGTAAAATCTGGCTGCCGTCCGCAAGGCTAACAAGCGGGAGTTTTTCAAACTCTTTGCCGCGATAGGCTTGATTTTCAACACGCATTGAAATATAGCCGTTTTCAGCACGAATTTGACCTGCCGACATATTAGCCGACGAAGCACGCACAGCATTAGCAACATCTCTAAAAGTTAGGCCGTATTCACGCAGCTTATCAGGGCTAATTTCAATGCCAATTTCATAGTTTAAACCACTGTAGTATTCGGCAATATTAATGCCCGGTAATGCTAATAGTTCGTCATGAATTTTGTAGCCTAAATCTTTTAACTCGCGTTGCGAAAGCGGGCCATGTACCGATAAAAACATCACTTCTTGACGGTACTTTTCTTTTGCAACAATAGGGCGTTCCATACCATCTGGGAAGGTTGAGATGGAGTCAATTTGCATCTTAACTTCATCAAGTACCTCTTTGGCATCGTAACTTTCGTCAATTCGGATCCACGATTGTGAGAAGCCGCGGTTAGAGTAGGTGATAAGGCGCTCAATGCCTTGCATACCCTCTAATGCTTCTTCAATTTTCATGGTTATGCCTTCTTCTACCTCTTGCGCGGCAGCGCCAGGGTAGGCAACTTGAACTGACATCCAACTGTTTTCAAATTGCGGGAACATTTGTTTACGAATGGTCATCGCGGTAAATAAGCCACCGACCAAAATAATGATCATTAGCAGGTTTGCTGCAACAGGGTTGCGAGTAAACCATGCAATGATACCTTTATTTGTATCAATCATGGTTTAGTCCTCGTGTTTCATCGCAAGTTCTGCAACAGGCTTTGCAGGTTTGATATCGCTTGCCAGTGCAGCGTTGGCAAGTTTCATCCCTGCTTTAGGACGCTTAATATTAGATGCAATAATTTGTTCATTATCGCCTAAGTCGCCTTTAACAATTAAATCACGGCCTTCTTCACGCAGTATTTCAACACTGCGATATGCCAGTACGCCGTCTTCTAACACAGCAACTTTACCGTCTTTAACGAGGTGTGACTTAACACGGCTTACGCCTTCAATTGATAAGCCTGAAATTGCTGCATTTACATAAGAACCATAACGCAGTGGTGTATTGTTAGAATCTAAACCATACGGGTCTTTAATTTCTGCTACTAAGTAAGACATACGGCTTTTATTATCCACTTGGCCTTCGCTGCGTACAATTTTTGCTTGCCAATGGTGCAGTTTGCCTTGGTAATTTGTAACAAGGTCAACTTCAGCGTTTAAACCGCCCTGCATTAAGAATTGTAATTCTTTATCCGCTACCGGTAGGCGCACTTCGGCAAAATCGGTGCTACTTAATTCGCCTATAGGGCTTCCTGAATTTACTACTGAGCCAAGTGCCACTGAGCGCGCGGTAATAATTGCATCGTAAGGTGCTTTGATGTAGGTACGCTCAAGGTTGCGTTTTGCACGTTTAACACCGGCTTCTGCTGCGCGGTAGCGCGCAACTTTTTCCGCAAGTTGTGGTTTACGCAAATAAAGTTCGGTTGGCACAAATTCGTTTTTGGCACTTTCTTTGATACGTTCCCATTCGGATTCGGCAACGCGCTTTTGTGCTCGTTCTAATTCAAGTGCTGCGCGCGCTTGCGCGAGACTTGCTTCTGCTTCTGTGAGCGCTGCTTCGTAATCGTTTGGATCGATACGGGCAATCACTTCGCCTTGTTTAACAAAGCCACCTTTAACAAAGGCATTTGAAATTTCAGTTACTTGGCCGGTTACTTGCGCAGTAAGTGAGGTTTGATACTTAGGGTTAACTAACCCGTAAGAATTAACGTTTAGTGTGATGGTTTCAACACTGTTATCTTCAACGACAACAACTGGAATTGAATCTTTTTCTTCTTTTTTTTCCGGTGGCTTTTTCATTGCACCTAAACCTGCTGCAACGCCAACTGACCCTAGCAAAACAGCTAGGGTGATCCCGGTGAGTTTTAATTTGCTCGCCATTTTAAATCCCTACATTTTTCTATTGATGACGACGTTACTATAGAGAAGAGAATGTTTACGAAGATGAGCTAGATGTAACAAACTATGTGTGATTTTTGATAATGATTTTTAATACGCTTATAAGTATATGAAATACCTAGTTTCTAAATTTTATCTAAAGATAGCCTAAAAACATGTTTTGTTACACTTTATCAGGCCATTGGCACTTGAAGTGACGCTATCGCAAGCCTAGGAAGAATGTTTTATAATGCGAGCCGAGAAACAAAAGGGGTTTTAAACGTGGAGTGTCGATTAGGATGTGGTGCGTGCTGCATTGCGCCAAGTATTTCATCATCAATACCGGGTATGCCAATGGGTAAACCTGCGGGTGTGCGTTGTGTGCAACTGGACGAAAATAACTTATGTCGATTATTTGGAGATAAAACCCGCCCTAAAGTCTGTTTAGACTTTAAGCCGACACATGATGTGTGTGGTGACACCAATGACGATGCAATGAAGATTATTAGCTATCTTGAAGGTGCAACCTAATTTCGCTTTCACCAATAGACCTTGCCCTTAATAACAAAAAAGCCATCATTGATGGCTTTTTTGTATCCGCTTACCCTACATTAATTCGGGCGGGAAGTTTGATAGAATTTCAGCGATCAGCTCGTTAGCTGCTTTTGTACGCTGTTCTGGCGATTGGTTTTTAGTTAACTTACCGCCTTTTGCACCGCGCCAAACAAGGGCCTTTTCGTTGCGATCAATAACATCTAACACCAGCGTTCCTACTTCATATTCGCGAGTTGATGTATGGGTTTCCATTCCTACACCCCAGTAACCCCAGCGTGCACTGTACGGGTAACCCATACCGGTATTGTATGAAATGGTGTCGGTACTGATTTTCTTTTCAACTGATGCGTGGTAGTTAATCAGTACGTCAGCTGAGTCGGTTGCTGTTTGGGTAAAGCCTTTCGCTTTTAATTCTCGTGCAACTGCTGCACGCACACGTTGTTCCATTAGCGGACTAATTTGGTAATTAGTGGTGTTTTTAGCAAGATCGGCGTTATCAACAAAGGCAAATGTTTTATAGTTTGCAAAATTTGCTGTGCGGTCATAGTCCCAATCAGGGGTTTTTGCACAGGCAGCTAACAATAACACGCCACATGCGATTAGTAGGTTTTTCATAATCAAGCTCCTTGGCCAGCTAACGAAGTTGTGTTTTGTTTAAGAAAGATAACATAGATTTTAGGAACTGTAATCTCTATGCTAATGGTAAGACTACAGTTTTTATCTTAATAGACAATGAATAGGGATAAAATGAATAACAATTGGACAAAACAGGCATTTGCTAAAATTGCCGCCGATTATACTCGCTCAGCGGATACCCATTTGATCCCGTTCAATTTAATGGCATTTCCTAATATTGAGTTTTATCTTAAAGATGAAAGTACACACCCAACGGGCTCACTAAAGCATCGTTTAGCACGTTCATTGTTTTTGTATGCGCTTAGCAATGGTTGGATCAATGAAGATACGCCGATTATTGAATCTTCAAGCGGCTCAACGGCGGTTTCTGAGGCTTATTTTGCAAAATTACTAGGTTTACCCTTTATTGCAGTTATGGCAAAAACGACTGCGAAAGAGAAAATAAAGCAAATCGAGTTTTATGGTGGAAAATTCCATTTAGTTGAAAATACCACACAGATTTATGCCGAGTCACAACGTTTAGCTGATGAGCTTGGCGGCCATTATATGGACCAATTTACCTATGCGGAGCGGGCAACCGATTGGCGTGGTAATAACAATATTGCTGAGAGTATTTTTTCGCAAATGGCTAAAGAGCCAAACCCAATTCCGCGCTGGATTGTGATGAGCCCAGGCACAGGCGGTACATCGGCAACAATTGGTCGTTACGTGCGCTATCAAGGTGTTAATACACAGTTACTGGTAGTAGACCCAGATAACTCGGTATTTTATGACTTTTATAAAAACGGTGATAACACACTGACAACTCAAACGGGTAGTCGTATTGAAGGCATTGGTCGCCCGCGAGTAGAGCCCTCATTTATACCGGGTGTGATTGACGAAATGCTGAAAGTGCCGGATGGACAAAGTATTGCAGCCATGTTCTGGTTGTCAGAAAAGTTGGGACGCAAAGTCGGCCCATCAACTGGGACAAATTTGGTTGGTATGTTACACCTAGCAAAACAAATGCATGAATCAGGGCAGTCGGGCTCTATCGTAAGTTTGATTTGTGATAGTGGCGAGCGTTATTTAAATACCTATTACGATAACGATTGGCAACAAGCGCATATTCCGATAGATGCTGACTATCAAAATTGGCTCATTACCTTGGTTTAGTGCATTTTTTTGCAATTATGTATTTAACTGTTCAAAATAAGCCGCTTATTGCGTGCTGAGAATAATAATGAACGATTCAATTTATACCATTATCCCGCCGATTGTGGCGATATTAGTTGCCATTTGGCGTAAAAGTGCCATTCAAGCCCTAATAGTTGGGTTAGTACTTACATACTTTATGTCATCAAATTTTGCGCCATTAACTAGTGTCAGCGCGATGACTACAGGGGTGATTGATGTCGCAACATCCACCTATAACCAACGCATTATTATATTTAGTTTATTGATTGGTGCAGTACTTGCGCTGGTTAATGCCAGTGGTGGTGTAGCTGGCTTTATTAATGCGCTTAATAAAAAGCATTGGGTTGATAACGATAGAAAAGCTGCGATGGTTCCGACGTTGATCGGTTCGTCTATTTTTACCGATACTAATTTAAGTATGTTTACCGCGGGTCTTGCGTCTCAAAGCATTTTTGACAAATACAAATTATCGCGTGCGCGTCTTGCGTTTATTCTCGATTCTACCTGTTCGCCAATTAGTATTTTATTGCTGATTAATGGCTGGGGCGCATACATTTTAGGCTTGCTTGATGGATATAATTTATCGGATGAAGTAGGCGTTTTGCTAAGCACCATAGGTTATAACTTTTATCCCATTATCGTTATCTGCGTGGTGTATTACACGGCGTTAAGCGGACGCGTGTTTGGCCCTTTAAAAGCAGCTAGCAGCAAGGTCGAATCAAAATTTGAGCAAAATGATACGATTGGCAAAGCGCGATACCTTGTTATTCCTATGCTTGGTATTATTTTTATTACCTTGGGTTTACTCTATTACACTGGTGATGGAGACTTACGTCGCGGCAGCGGTTCGTTCTCGGTGCTTTGGGCCGTGGTGACGAGTTACCTTGTACTTGTATTGATGTTGTTACTTGATAAGGTGTTTTCAATTAAACATCTGTTAACGCACAGCCTTAAAGGTATTAAAAACTTAGTGCCAGCGGTTGCGGTGTTAGTGTTGTCGTTTGCCTTTGGCGATGCGGTAAAAGCCTTTGGCACAGGCACTTATGTTAGCGGCCTTATGAGCTCTGAAGTATCAATGCTTTGGATTGCACCGTTACTGTTTATTACTGCAGGTATTATGGCATTTGCTACGGGCACATCGTGGGGAACCTTTGCCATTTTATTTCCAATTGCCTTACCTATTGCATTACAAACAGGCATTGAACCGGCGTTTTTATTAGCAGCTGTTTTGGGCGGCGGGGTATTTGGCGATCACGCTTCACCTATTTCAGATTCGACCATAGTGGCGTCTATCGCCAGTGGGTGCGATCATATTGAGCACGTGAAAACCCAGTTACCGTATTGTTTGGTGATTGCTGCAATCAGTTTATTACTTTACGTTTTGGTAGGCAGTTTTATAATTTGATCTGGATTTGGCATGACAAATTATTAAGCGAGAAGGTTTAAACCAATAAATCTATCTATGACAAATTGGTAGTTAACGTATTAAGCCAAGTTCAGGTTATTTAGTATTTTTAGCGAAGACACGGAGGCCGTATGCAACACGAAAAAATAAATTATCTTGAGTTTCCAGCCAGCGACTTATCACAGGTTAAAGCCTTTTTTAATGCGGTTTTTGCCTTTGAGTTTACCGACTACGGGCCTGAATATACCGCGTTTAATAATGCCGGTATTGATGGTGGCTTTTATTTAAGTGACAACGCTATGGCGGTAGCTAAAGGCTCAGCATTAGTGGTGTTTTACAGTGCAAATTTGGCTGAAACTCAAGACAAAATTACCGCAGCTGGCGGTAAAATTGTAGTGGAAACGTTTGAGTTTCCAGGTGGAAAACGTTTTCACTTTAGCGACCCTTGTGGTAACGAATTTGCGGTATGGAGCGATAAATAACACACTAACTCTATAAATAACGAGGCATACTTAAAATCAAATAACGTGTGCCTCGTTTTTGTATCTTATTTATGGATGCGCCGCAGCGCCACCAAACTCGCTCGCTAGATGGTTGATAATAGCTACTGGGTCGGTGATGGTGCGCTTGTTTTCTAGAATAAGCACTGGCAACCACTGATTTTCTTCGCCAAGTAATTCAACCACTTGCTGTCTTGGTTTAGCAAAATCAATGCGGCGAATATCTAGGTGTTGTTGCCAATGCGGGTTAAACTGCAGTGCACCTTCTATCATTGCGCAATGAGAGCATACCCACATCTTTCCGGGTCCGTCTTCAAATGGCATAGTTAATATAAATAAAATTGGTTTCATTGTTTACTCCATTAAGTCTAAGCGTTTATAACCATTCAAGGTTATTGTAAGGGCGTAGTTTGAGTGCTTGCAGGCGTGTTTTCAACGAGCCGACATGCACTTCTAATTGGTGACCATCGGGGTCTAAAAAGTAAAGCGAGTCGCCTTCGCTTTTATTATTCTTCCAAAGGGGAATGTTGTGCTCTGCTATCCGCGTTTTAAAGTTATCAAAGTCTGCTTTAGCAATATCAAATGCAATGTGCGAATAGTCAGTTCGGGTTGAGGGTGTATCAATACTTAGGCAAAACCATAAATCGCCTATAGATAAGTATGCGCCGTGTTGCCATTTTACATGCCCTTTGAAACCGAGTACATCGATGTAAAATTCAAGGGAGCGAGCTAAATCGCTCACCGCAATAGTGATATGATTAAGGCCTAAAATCATTGTTGGCAACCTACAATTGGTTTTGTTATCAGCGATTTACTATAACAAAATGATTATTGGCTAGCGCTAGTTTTTTCATCAACAAACCTTGCATTAGATGTTAAATCTTCACCTAAGTAGCCAGCTAACAAATTCATCATGGTTTTTGGGTTATCCCCTTTGGCAATATGCATCACTCCATCGCGCACTAAGCACATATGGTGCTTTATCTCTTCTGCGCGCTCGCCCAGCTTATTAGCAAAAGGACCTGTGATGCCATTGGCAATCAGTGCGCCATAAAGGGTCGTTAATAACGCGACTGACATTTGCGGCCCGATGGTTTTTGGGTCGTCCATTGCAATTAGCATCGCAACTAAGCCAATTAATGTCCCTATCATGCCCATAGCAGGTGCAAGTTCGGTAAAACTGTTCATTACTTTAATGGCATCGTTATTATTTTGGCGAGTATGCAAAATATCGCGATTCATTGTAAATTCAATGGCTTCAGGGTTATGACCATCGACCAGTAAGTTAATTGCTTTAGCCATAAACGGGTCGTTTATCGGTTTTTCTTCTAACCCTAAAAAGCCACTTTTACGGGCAACTTCAGCTAATTCAACGAGTTCATCCATGGTGTTAAAGAGATCGGGCGTGGTTTTAGAAAATACCCATTTAATGTGTTTTATAGCAGCGATAAATTTAGATAAGCGATAACTTAGCATTACCGCACCTAAGGTGCCACCAAGTACAATGCAAATGGATGATAGATTTGCGTATGCCTCTGGTGCTGCGCCGCTGGCAAAAATGCCAAAAATCAGTGCTAAAATGATGATTGAAAGGCCAAAGCCACTTGCTGAATCCATGGGTTTTCCTAAAAAGACTGAGAAGGTTTAAGTTCGACCGCGTTGCCTTGTGAAATTGCAATTTCAACGCGGCGATTTTTAGCTCTGTTTTGTTGCGATGTGTTGGGCAGCAAAGGCTTAGTATCGGCATAAGCCGCTATATGCAAGCGGTTACTGTTAAGATGATTTGAAACGAGTAAGGTTTGCAGCACGGCATTCGCACGCTTTGATGATAACTCCCAGTTATTGGCATGCAGTTCATTACTTACGTGCAAGTCATCACTGTGGCCAGATACGGAAATTTGCCCCGGAATACGCGCGAGTTGCTCAGCTATAGTCGTTAAAACGGGTTTGAATCGCGGTTGTAAAAAGCTTGAACCAGATGGAAAACTGCCGCGCTCGTTTAATCGAATAATCAATTGTTGCCCGAGCATTTCAAGTTCAATTAGTTCGTTGTCAATTTCGCTTTTAAGTAAGTGCTCTAAGGTTTCTTTTAACTTTAGATTGATTTTAGCTACATCACTTTCAGCTTTTTGTGTTTGTAAGTCACGTTGTTCATTCTCAGTTGTAAGCTGTTGCACAGACTGTATTGGTGTGGGTTCTGGTTTTCCTGGCGAAAACTCGGTAGCGATAATCGACGTGCCTTTTGGTATATCTTCTAACATTACTTCTGATTGCACACCAAAGGCTTTTTTCATTGAGCCCGCGATGTGTTTGAACTTTTCGACATCCATCACTGAGTAAGATAACAGCAACACAAAAAAGCACATCAGGAGCGACATTAAATCAGCAAACGTCGTCATCCAATTGGGTGCACCTTTGGCTTTTTCATCTACAAATTCGTGGTTTTCCATTGCGATACTTCTTGCGTTATTTAACTGTTGGATTGCCACACTTTGCTGCGTTCGACGCGTAAGCGTTTCGCAATAAAATAACAGCTTGGCAGCACTAAATAGAACACATTGAGCAACATACAAGCCAGTACAGGACCAGTTTGCGTTGCCGCGTAATCGTGATTGCTAAGTAAATGCATACCGTAAAAGTAGGGCACACACACCATTAATAAAGACGCTATGCAAAGTAGTCGCATTGATGCGGTTTTACTTAAATAACGAATAGCAAAGAGGGATGCTGTCGCCATCATTACAGCCGGAACATCAATAAATAATTTTATAAACGACCAAATGCCATCATCGACACTTTTCATCACATATTCTGGTGTGCCTAACCAAAATGCACCTTCGAGTAAGGCGAGGTGTATATTGCCATTTAACAGCGAGTGCCAAAAGCCGTCACTAAAGCCATCAACGTTATCCATGCTACTTAACCACATTACCAAGAGGGCGATAATTGTAAAAAGGCTAAGTCCGATACTAAAAATAACGCCTTTAATGACATTCGTATTAGTAACTAGGCGATGAAACGCCGTTTGGCCTGAAAGGTAGGTTTGATGCCAAAACCAGCAATTTGCAACTGATGGGTTTTGCGTTTGTAGTAGAGAATACTCTTCGTACAAGTCGCCTAAAAGGGCATTTTGATGGTGTTTTGGTGTAAAGCGCGCAATTAGCCAAGCAGCGAGCTTAGGTGGATTTACATTGTTTTTAGCCATGGTGTTCACCGTTTATACTTCAAAAGGCTGATTTGGCACGTGTTGCCAAAGGGTATCCATGGCATCTTTTGCCCGCTGTAACGCTTTTAATCCATCATTAGTTACTTTAAAAAAACGCTTCGGGCGACCGCCGCGCTCAGGTGTTGCTTCTCCTAGTTTTGATGACACTAGGCCCTTTTTCTCTAGCCGTTCAAGGGTGGCGTAAAGTGCACCCAGAGCAACAGTGCGTTTAATTTGTTGGTCTAAAAGTTGACGAATAGCCGCGCCATAAGCGTTTTCTTTTAGTTGTAATAAGGCGAGTAAAACCATTTGCTCAAACTCACCTAAAAATTTATCACTTTTACCCACAAACCACCTATGGACACTATCAAGGCTTAATTTACTACAAAATAGTTTTTTAAAACGAAAGATGCAAATGGTTTTTACTATTTTGTAGTAAAAAAATGGCAGGCAAGCTAAAAGCGTGGTTTTAAAAGTAACGTCAAGTTTGGGTGAGTGCTTTAAAAAGTACTGTTAATTATCAAACGCTAACCATAAAAAAACAGGTGCAATGCACCTGTTGAAGGGGAGGGTGTTTTAACCTCATAATAAAACGTAAGTGTTACGTTTTAATTAACCAAGCTGCGCCATTATGGTAGATAATTTATCGGCGAGTTCACTGTTGGTAATTTGACCTTTTTCTACATCAAAGTTATCGAAAAAGCTTGGTAGTGAAAAACTGCCTTTAACGTCCATCGCAAAGAAACCTGCTGAGCCTGTTGCTGCGCCTAATACACTTTGCGCGCCGCCAGGGCCTGGTGATGATGCCATTAATACAACTGGCTTATCTTGATACACTTTCATATTAATGCGTGATGTCCAATCGAATAGGTTTTTATAAGCCGCTGTGTAAGAGCCGTTATGCTCAGCAAATGAAATTACAACGGCATCTGCATCACCGATTTTTTTGTAAAAGGTTTGTGCTTGCTCTGGAATGCCACCTTGTTGTTCACGATCTTGGCTGTAAATTGGCATTTCAAAGTCGTTTAAATCTAAAATCTCAACTTCTGCATCTACTAATGATGATGCGTATTGTACTAGTTGCTTGTTAATTGACTGGCTATTGTTTGTTGCTGCGAATGCTAATAATTTCATAATGCTCTCCGACACGAATTCTAATTAAGTAGTTACCTTGACTTGTTGAATATAAGGTTATATTAATTCCTTTACGATATTAATACTTATAAAATTAAAATACTGTTTCCATATGGCTAATAATATATTTGATGGTATTCCCATTTTTGTGCAAGTGGTAAAACTGGGTGGTTTTGGTGCAGCTGCTGAGGCGATGAATCACTCAAACTCCCATGTTAGTAAAGTAATCAGTAAGTTAGAAGAGCGTGTAGGCGTGCGCTTATTAAATCGAACCACACGCTCTATTTCACTTACGCCTGAGGGGCAAGTGTTTTTTAATCACTGCGAGCAGCTGGTGAATGATACTGAGCAGGCACTGCAATCGATCTCACCAAGTGATGAAAAACCGAAAGGCAGTTTAAAAGTGAGCTGTCCGCTTGGCTTGAGTAAAGGGCTATTACAGCCAGCATTGTCGGAGTATTTATCGCTTTATCCCAATGTTAGTTTAGAGTGGAATATCAGCGATGAAAAAGTCGATTTGATTAACGAAGGCTACGACTTAGCTATTCGTGCAACGCCTGCACTGGATGATTCTACGTTAATTTGTAAACGACTGGCTAGTGTTCCAACGTATACCATTATCAGTAAAAAATACATTGAGCGGTATAGTAAACCTCATCACCCACGTGAGCTGTCTAATCATCACTGCATTTGTTATAGCAATTTAAAGAAGGCCGATAAATGGGACTTTATCGATAAAAATGGCAGCGAGTTTGCGGTGCCTGTTAAAGAACGTATTCGCTGCAATAACGGCCATATGGAATTAGCAATGGCGTTAGACGGCCATGGTATTGTGCGCCTGCCCGAATTTTTCTTAGCTGAGGCGTTGCAGAATGACGATATTGAAGTACTGTTTACCGATTTTCCAACGACTGAAGTTCATGTGTATGCGGTATATCCGAGTCGTAAGCATTTATCGCCAAAAGTTAGAAAGTTTGTTGAGCTACTACAAGAAAAGCTAACTTGAGAGACCGACAGCCACTAATTTTTGATCTGAAATAACAATCGCTTAAATAATTTGTTCCCTTTTTGAATGAGATGCGGTTTACTGGTTTTAGTGAGTGCGAACTGATAAAGCGAGTTCACAAACTTAAGTAAAGGAGAGTACGTTATGAAATGGCATTGGATGATAGCAGGCGCTGTTGGGCTTACACTAACAGGCTGTTTTTCAGAAAAACCAACACAAAGTGAGGCAGTGTCAAAACCGCTTGCAGTAACAGCAGCCGATAGAATTTACTTTGGTGGTGACGTATTAACTATGGAAGGTGATACGCCTCAATACGCAGAAGCAATCGCAACCCTTGGCGAAAAAATCATTTTTGTCGGTGATAAAAAAAGTGCCATGGCGCATAAGTTTGGTAAAACTGCACTGATTGATTTAAAAGGTAAAGCGCTGTTACCGGGCTTTGTTGACCCGCATAGCCATGTTTATGGTGTAGGGCTTCAAGCCGTGGTGGCCAATGTTTTACCGCCGCCTGATGGAAAAGCAAATACGGTAGACAGTATTATTGAGATATTAAAAGCGGCCGACCAAGAGCAAACGCAACGCTTATTTATCGAGAAAACAGGTTGGATTTTAGGCTTTGGCTATGACGATGCCGAACTTGACCGCTACCCTACTAAAGATGACCTGGACAAGGTAAGTACCGATAAGCCGGTGTTGATTGTGCATACTTCGGGTCATTTAAGTGTGGCAAATAGTAAAGCACTCGAACTAAGTGGGATTAATGCAGATTCACCTAATCCAGAGGGGGGTGTTATTCGCCGTATTGAAGGTAGCAAAGAGCCAAACGGTGTGCTTGAAGAAAACGCGCACTTTGCAGTGTTATTTAGCCTCAATAAACTCATCGACCAAAGCTTGCAAGACACTATGTTAGAAGCGGCGCAAAAGATGTATGCGAAATTTGGCTACACTACCGCGCAAGAAGGCCGTGCAACCACCGATGGCTATGAAGCGCTTAAACGCGCATCAACCAAAGGGCAACTGCTAATAGATGTTGTTGCGTATGCGGATATGGTATCGAGCAGTGACTTTATGACTTCGCTATACAATGCGCCAACGTACACAAATCATTTTCGCATAGGTGGTGTTAAGTTAAATTTTGATGGTTCACCACAAGGCAAAACAGCGTGGTTAACGCAGCCGTATTTTCATCCACCTCATGGGCAAAATAATGAGTATGTTGGCTACCCAACATTTAAAGATGAAACCGCCTATAACTATGTTGAAACCGCTTTTAAAAATGATTGGCAAGTATTGACCCACGCCAATGGTGATGCGGCAATTGAACAATTTATTACTGCTGTAGAAAAAGCTAACAGCAAACTTGGCAAAAAAGACCGTCGCCCAGTACTAATTCATGGCCAAACTATACGACAAGATCAAGTAGCACGATTAAAAGATGCAGGTATTTTCCCAGCGCTTTTCCCAATGCATACCTTTTATTGGGGCGATTGGCATCGCGACTCGGTGTTAGGCGAACCGCGAGCTGATTTTATTTCGCCGACTAACGCTATACTCGATGCGGGAATGGTTTTTAGTAGCCACCATGATGCGCCTGTTGCATTGCCAAGCTCATTTAGAGTACTGGATGCCACAGTAAATCGCACTACGCGCACACATAAAGTACTTGGACCCGAACAGCGTGTAGATGCTTACACAGGTTTAAAATCAATGACGCTTTGGCCTGCCTATCAACACTTTGAAGAGAATAGTAAAGGTAGTTTAAAAGTCGGTAAGCAAGCGGATTTAATTATTTTGAACAAAAACCCATTAAAAGTAGCACCTGAAACATTAAAAGATTTATACATTGAGCAAACAATTAGTCGCGGAAAAACCGTTTATTCACGCTAAGTTGCTAGACAATTCAAAATAGATGTTTATTAAATCAAATGGGGATCGATGGTGATCCCTATTTTTATTTCATCTAATCGATTAACTTGTTGTGCCTAAGCTTTTTAGAAACTGTAAACTTTGGCGTTCAGCATGTGTGGGGTGATATGGGGTTTTATTTAAACTATCAACTGGAAACTCACTAATCGTGAACGATTTTATTTCGCTATGGCCAAAAACACTTGGCTCTCCAGGTGCGGGTGACATTAATTCAATGACAAAACCATGCAGATGCATAGGTTGATCAGTGACTTTTAACACTGACCAATGAGCATCTAATGCAATAGTTTGGCTGCCAGTTTCTAAGCGTTCTCGCGAGACTAAATGCGCAATGGGTTGCTCACCGATATACAAGTTGGCCCTAATGCGGTACATACCTGCTTTGTAAACTTTTAGCTTGGCGGGAATGGTCATTTTATCGCTGTTAGGCCAAGCGTTATCAAACCCCATCAACACGGCACTTGGATTCATATATTGTAGGTGTGCAACAATCGGTACTTGATCCGCATTAATTTGTGCCTCAGCTAAGATTTGCAAATTTCTAGGGTAATCTTCGCGGGCCGAAAATGAAAAGTCATAGCTCTGTTTAGCATTATTAATTCGTTGTGATGCCAACACTTTTTTGCTGTCGACGTCCATTAAACTCAATGTCACCGCGCCGATATTTTCGCCTTCAATACGCACAGCTATTGGCTCTGGGTATACAAAGCGATATTTATTTAAACTTAATACCAAGTTAGCGCCATCGTTGTTAATAGGTATGGCGACAGGGTTAAACTTGTTGGGTTCTAGCCGGTCTGTATCAAGCGAAGTAAGTGGTTGCGAATAAGGAGGAAAATTCAGTGCAGCAGCATATTGGTGGGATACCTGTTTTGCCGCAGATTTAATGGATTCATCAAAGTGTTTTTTTGCTTGCGCAATCGTCAATTTTTGTTGGGTAACGTTTGAAGCTTTTGGTTGAACAGCTGTTGTTATAACAGATGCTTTTGCCGGTAATGTTTTAAATGTATTAGGTTGTGCAACGCTTTTATCAGAGAAAAACAGCCATATTAAAAAACCGAATACCGTAGTAAGTGCAAGTGCAATAATGGATTTTTTCATAAAATATCACATCTAGAAATAGCCCTGCCAACCGCAAGTTAACAGGGCCCAGGGGTTAGGGAATCGCGTTATAAATTAATTCTGATGCGCTTAGCTGATCGGATTGATTAACAAGGCGAAACTCTTTTTTCCAAAACCACGCGCCGGTTGATTTTTCATAGCTATCAAATGACACTGTATTTGCTGCAATCCCAACACGATTAATCGCAACAGTAACTTCACCACGATGTTTGCTTTCACGAATATTGTTATGACTGTAGTTGTCAGACATTAACATTGGATAGTGATAAGGCATAAAACCAGATACAGCGTCGTTTTGAGTTTTGATTCGGCCGTTTGTGTCAACATCTGTACTGCAACTACCATAAGCTGCAACGCTACTTGCACCACATGCGGAATGAGTAGCTACAACGCCATCATCATTGCCACGAATAAATAACGAGGTTGCGCCAAAAAAGTCATCACCATCGGCAACAAAGCGTAAGCGGGGGGCTCTGCTATCGGGCAAAGGCGCAAGGTTACGTGCGTTGTTTACTTTTAAGTCGTGTAATACACCCACTGCCTCATTAATATTGCTGCCTAGCCACCACTCGAGCGCAGCATCAACAAGTGGGTTCCAAGAGGCTGCCCCTGATAATGCACTGACAGCAATATCTGCCAACTCACTACCACCACCGGCGCCAGCTATATCAAAGGTTGCAACAATATTAAGCGCCTTTAATCCAGCATTCTGCAACCAATTTGCTTGGTTGTCGATAATATAACGAGCAACTAAGTCTCCCGTTGAGTGGGTGACAAAAACGCAGCCTGCGTCACATAACCCTGATTGGGAAAATTGTTTTAGTTTGGGCCAAACCCAATCTGATGCAATTTTACCTTCAACACGTTCATAAGACGGCCAGTCTATGCGTTCATCTGCCAGTTGATCCCAGTAAGATGACCAATAGTTAGCACCATCAGCTGTCACATCAGTGCCTGCTGCATTAATTAATTGTGCGGGTTGAAATCCATGGATCAGGATTGTTTTATATTCTTTACTTGCTGCTGCAAAGCTTGTTGAAAGCGCTACTGCGCATGCAAAGATACTGCTTAACGTGATACTGCTTTTATTTTTATTCATATCAACTTCCAAGCTAATTGTTGTCATTGTGTGTTTTTCTGGGTTGTCAGACCTCAGAGGTCAACTCAGTATTGTTACTAAAAATTAACAATTCAATGTTTTTTGTCCAAAAAGTGGTTTAAAAAACAGCAGTAAGCACAGTCGGAAGGTGATTTTAGAGTAATTATTTCAATTATTTCATTGAGATATGATTTTCCTTTAATTTGTTAATGGGTGTAAACAACGAGGTTTTACCGGGTGGAAAGCAGTAGTAAAACAGTTAAACCTGGCGTTATTTAAGAAGTAAGTAAATTAGTTTTAAAAGCTTGATACTTTTTAAGCAACGGTATCGTTCTATATTTAAAACCCTTATTTAGTCTGTTAGCTTGGTTCGCGAGCGAATTTTTTAATTTTTACAACGCATCACACCATTGTTTTCATTTGTTAACAAAGCTAAATTAGGTAGCTGCCATTGAAATATCAGGCTTGATAGCAGTTCAACACATAGCATTAATAAAAATTCGTTGCCTAAATGGGTACGCTTAAGTAGTTTGAATAAATACTCGGTTGATAAATGCGCTAAGTAAGTCGTTTTTCCAAATATGGCTGAGCAGTTATCTTCAATTGTTACAGGAGGTATACCTTGCTAGATATCGTGGCACTGTTCATCAAAACAAATCAATTTAAAACTTTTCATGAAGCTTCAGTTAAACTTAATATTCCATTGCCAACGTTACAAAGACGCATTAAAAAACTTGAAGACGATTTATCTCTAGCCCTGTTTTATCGTGAGCGAGGTAGTTTAAGGTTAACTGAGCCGGGTAAAAGTTTTTACGCGCATTGTTTGAATCATGTTGAAGATTTACAAAGTATTCTGTGTGATTTTAAAAATATTGGTGAAAATAAGGTAAGTACAATTAAACTGATTGCACCACAGAACTTTATTAAAAGTGTTTACTTCACAGGTTTGATCAGCCGATTCAATACCTTACACCCCAATATAAAGATACATATGCTACTGTCTGATGAGCGATTAGATTTAAAAGCCACCGAGTTCGATTTGGCTATTAGAATTGGCCAGCTCGAAAATTCGCAGTATATGTGTAAGGTGATAAATCAGATGCATTTCGTTATGGCATGCTCTTCAACTCTTATTGCGAAGTATGGCAAGCCTGCAAACTTTGATGACCTGGCTCATTTTCCACATATTTGTTGCTCACCTTTTGACAATTGGGGTTTTATCACGCTCACAGGTGAGCGCCATGTGTTCCAACCACATCCAGATTTTGTCTCAAATGACATCGAAATGTGCGCATTAGCTGCAGTTGAGGGGCGCGGTATTTATTACGGTCCGGCTTATTGTGTAAAGCCATTCCTAAATGCCAATCGCCTAGTAAATGTACTTGACCATGTTAAGCCAATTAAGCGTGATATTAATCTAATTTGGCCTGATAAATTAATCCCTAAAAGTACGCGCTATTTAATTGATTTTTTGACCTCTTCGTTGAGTGGCATAGATATTTAACGTCAGGTTTGATTAGTCAACCAAAAAGCTAAATTACAACTAACATTTTTGAAAATTTAACTTTCATTGATGCCTCTATTAATCTGCTTTAGCGATTTTTACTATTCTCAACAGTCCATTATTTCTGATGTTTATAAATACATGGACTGAATTTATATATGACTAAAAAGGAAGTAGTAAATGAAAAAACTATTCGCGTTAATGCTTATTGGCCAAGCAGGCCTTACCCATGCAAACTCTTCGGTTATTTATCTCGATCAAATTCAATATGAGGCGCTAGGCGAAGGTGTTTGCTCTGCTCAAAATAGACCGATCACCAAAAGTGAAGCTGAGATTTACCGTAATGATATTGTTAAAAAAATGGGTAAATGGCAAATCACAGGTCTTGCCGATGGTTGGGTAATTATGGGACCGGGTTATTCAGGTGAAATTAAACGCGGTACAGCGTCAAACTCATGGTGTTACCCGAAAAATCCGATGACTGAAATCCCAACATTAAGCGCTATTAATGTTACTCCGGGCAGCCAAAGTCAAATTGAGTGGCAATTGGTAAACCAAAAAGATGCCTTTATCAAGCCGCTTTCCTATCTTGCTCATTATATGGGTTTTGCTTGGGTGGGAGGTAATCGTTCTAATTATGTTGGTGAGGATATGGAGGTTACGCGGGCAGGTGATGGCTGGAATATCCGAGGTTATAATGGGGGCAGTTGTTCTGGTTATCGCTGTGGTGAGAAAAGTACCATTGACGTATCTAATTTCGAATACGTAATGGATACCGATTCTTATAAGATTACTGGTGATGTGATTGCGACTGAGAAAGAGTTAATTAGAACGGTCTCTGTGCCAGCAATTAACAACACTTCAGCAGATCAGATGTCGGTTGTAACCATAGAGTACGATACGTCCACAAATTGGTCTAAGACCAACGACTATAGCATTTCTGAATCGGTGACATTATCAAATACTTGGAAATCACCATCGGTGACAGGGGGATCGGATACTTCGCTGTCGGTCACAATTTCGGCAAACCAAGCTTGGGGGGAAAGTAATGGTGGTTCTGAAACTGAGCGTGTGGTTATACAGGCACGTACGAATATTCCTGCGTACACACGTCTAAATGCCAAAGTTGATCTTTTTAAATCCTCAATTTCATACCCTTATGAATTTGATGCTGACATTACGTATGACTTAACAGTCAACGGATTTATGCGTTGGAGCGGTAATGGTTTATTAACGCACCCTGATAACCGTCCAAATGAAACGGCTAATTTTGTCATTGGCCGATGGTCTGGGCAAGAGAAAAGTATTCCGTATCAATGGGAGCATCGCAATATTCCAGGTGAGAACAAAAAGTGGGATTGGCCTTGGATGATAGAGCAAACAAGCTTAACAACTATGCAATACTGGCTAAGCCGTGTACTTAGACCAAAGAAAACAACGCTAACAGGCCACTTCTATGCGCAAAGCCAATTTGCCGGTAATGTTTACTTTGGTGATGAGGCACCTCTTAATAATAGCGCACGTACGTTTAATGCATCGCGTGCTTACGATGCTAGCAATAATCAGGCACATTTAAAGCAGCAACTGGAAGAGGCCGGCTTTAAAAATGTAGTGGTTAAAATTGAAATGGTAGATATCTAATTAAAAGGTCTTTGGGAGTGATATTAGCCAAGTTTTATTTATTAATTAAAACTTAATCCATCCCCGAGTAATACTTTTGAAAATTCTTAAATAAAAAAGGCACTAAGTTTTAAACTAAGTGCCTTTTTAATAACCTGTACTTTTGTGCATAAGAAACTCCTTGTTTACTGGGATTGTCTCTTTATCTGGTTATTTAAACACTAAGTAAGTAGCACCAATTAATGACCCTGTTACAAGTGCTAATGTCATGCCCGCAGTAATCAGGCTTGCAACAACAAATGTAGTTAAACCTGCTGTAAATAATAAATCAAACGCATTTGACGTGTTCATATCTCTATTCCTATTGTTTGTTAAGTAAAGCATTTAACGCTTTGGTTATTTATTAAGTCGTAGCAGGGCTTAAAAAGGTTTAGAAAAGAAATGGGTGTTAACTTAAGTAAACGATTTTTGATTGATTTTATTGCACCAGAACGGGCCGTAATACGTTGATAACTGTTTATAATTTGAAAGGTTGAGGTTTAAACTCAAAATTATTAAAAAATTTTTACCCCTTTTAGTATGGCGCTGCGTTTTATAGGTAACTCAATTAAAAAAAGGGAAAGCCTATGTTATTGCAACTTGATACTTTCGAGCCACAAATTCCGATACTAAAACTAACACTTTGCTTTATTGCTGCGTTGGCTGTGACATTTAGTTTGTTCGCGTTTATGCAGTTTTTAATAAAATCACCAAATCGAGTTGTTGATGCGCCCAAACCAATTATTGATATTGCGTTATACCAAGCGCGCGAAATTTCAGAGGTTAAGCAGAAAACTAAAATTCAACCACCACCAAAGTTAACGGAGCCTCCGAAACGTGTTTTGGAAGCACCAGCAAATGCGTCGAGCAATGCTCCGTTAACATTTGCACCCAACTTAAATGTGTCTATTGGTAGTATGCCAAGCAGTGCGCCTAGCCTTATGTCGCAAAGTGGGCAGGCAAGCCCAATTGTGCGTGTGCCACCTAAGTATCCTGTAGGAGCAGCTCGCGATGGCATTGAGGGCTGGGTGGAGTTGACGTTTAGTATTGATAAAACCGGCCGTGTTATCGATGCGCAAGTGATTGCTGCTGAACCCAAACGTGTTTTTAATACTGCTGCACTAAAGGCGTTAAAACGCTGGAAGTATAAACCCTCTATTGATAACGGGGTGGCACATATTCAGACAAACCAGTCAGTGTTGCTTGAATTTAAATTAGCGCAAGAATAAAGTGCTGTTATGTTTAGGGGATTGTTTTTGCGAATGTAAATGACTTATTGTGTTGTTTTAAAAAACTTTATGGGCGTATTTTTCGTAAATACGCTTAACCCCTAACACAGCTTCTACGCAAAAGTTGGACCAACGAGCAAAAGGAGTCGTTATAGATGTTGTTAACTTTGACTACTTGGCTTAGTGCAGACCTCAGCGCAGAGGAAATCATGGTGCGTTACCGTGATTCTGGGAAAAAGCGGTATTTAAATCAATTGGTAGATACTTATTATGACGATTTGTATCATTTTTTGGTAAGTCAGTCAGATCAAGTGCTTGCGCAAGATGTTAGTCAAAAAACATGGCTTAAAGTGATTGAAAAAAAAGCGTTATTTAAAACATCAGTTTCGTTTAAATCTTGGTTGTTTATGATTGCAAGGCGTTTACTGATTGATGAATTTCGTAGCCAAAATAAACTCACCCAGCTAGATGATGTGCAGCTAGTATGCGGCCAATCACACGAAGTGAGTGGAGATGAGATGTTGGCGGTGCTTGATAGTGCGCTTAACGCACTCAACTTTTACCAACGAGAAGCGTTTATTCTACAAAAAGAAGGGTTTTCGGTTGATGAAATTGCACATATTACAGGGTGCGAGTTTGAGACAATAAAATCACGACTACGCTACGCAAAACAAAATTTACGCAATATGCTGAAAGGGTACGCAGATGAGTAACAAAGCAGACGAACTAATTGATTCGCTCTATAAAAAGCGCAAACAACAACTGCACTCAAGCGTAAAGCAGAGGCGTGAATTTAGCGATAACATTATTGCCCAGTCGACAAAAAAGCCAAAATCTAAATTTTTTTATCGCCTTCAATTTGCAATGAGCATTGCTGCGTTAACGATGCTCGGATTTGTTGTGTTTAACCAAGTGCAGCGAGAGGCTGCGCCTCAATATAGCCAGATTAATGAAGCGAATTACTATCAAGTTGCTGTAGTAGAACGTCAATCAGAAACACTAAGTTGGTCTATTACGACTCAAAAACATGCGTTAGAAAATGACCGTAATGCGCAAATAGCGAACTTAAATCGACGTTTTAACAACGCATCAGATAATACAAATGTAATGACCGTTAAGGTACTTAATACCCAATTAGATTGGCATTTAGAGAGCTGTGATGGTTCGACTTTAATAAAAATAAAACGCGAGGTGGTTGCTGAATTAATGGCGTCTTCGAATTTATTTGATAGTACGCACACCGGTCAGTGGTTAGCGTTGGTATTAGATGAGCAGGGTGGTCCTTATGCGCTGCGTAAAGCAGGTAAAGCTAGTGTGTGTAGTTAAGGTGAAAATATGCGTTTTATTTATGTAATGGACCCAATGTGTGCCTGGTGTTACGGGTTTACACCTGAACTGGAAGCGTTTTTACAAGCACATTCAGATATCGATATTGAATGGGTTATGGGAGGACTAGCGCCTGACAATGACCAGCCTATGACTGAGCAAATGCGGGCGACAATTGCTGATTATTGGCATCAAATTGAAGCGAAGACAAACGTGACATTTAATCATGACTATTGGCGCTGTAATACACCGTATCGATCAACTTATTTAGCGTGTCGCGCAGTGATTGTGGCAAGTGATTTACTGGATAATGGGGCAGAAAAAATGGTAAATGCAATTCAAATTGCATATTACCAAAAGGCGCAAAACCCATCGTTAGAAAACACCCTGATTGAATGTGCTGCTGAAATTGGATTAGATGAAGTGGAATTTGTTCATGCCCTTAATTCTGAGCAAACGCAAAAAAGGCTTACACAGCACCTAGGTATGGCACAGCAATTACACGTAACCGGCTTTCCCGCCTTATTTTACCTTGACGATAATAATCAAGCTTACCCATTGGCCCTTGGCTTTTGCACATTTAACGAATTAGCACAGCGATTTAACCGTATTTCACAATAATTGGTATTATTAAGCGGGATGTTGATGGCCGGATTTTCGAAAAGTGCTAAATGTGTCGTTCTGTATTTAATAAGCTAAATAAAACGGGCCTTCAACAATAAGTTACCCGTATTTATAAGCAAACCTCAATGGGTATTGCTTGCTCAAGGCTATCGCTTAATTGTTCGAGCTAAGCAAGGTTAACGTGCCGCCTTCAATTACAAACAGCTTATCAAACTGGTCTTCATTGATAGTAACGTCTTGGCCTGTTAGTAATTTTACAAGTTGTGGTGTGGTATTGCTGTGTCCCACAATCACGGTATTGCCTTTTAATGTTTTGAGTTGCTTAACCAAGGCTGTTAACTGACGCGGATTATAATGGGTCACCACAATGTCTAATTCTTGACTGAGCGGTTTTACGGTTTCTAGCGTGCGGTTGTAGTTGGTACTAAAAATATGCTTAATTTCTTTGTTTTTTAACATGCTAACCAGGTGCTCTGCACGTGCTTTACCTGCATCAGATAGATTCGGATTAATGCCATCGCGCTTTTCAGCATGGCGCAGCAAAAATAGTGTGTCTGGTGTTGCAAACACTGCTTGAGAGAAAAATAAGCTAACAATAAAAGCTAATAAACGCATGATAACTAAGCCCTTTACAACATACGTGAAATAATTCTAGTCACTTTAACTGAGCTTTTTACAAAAGCAAAGGCGATTTAGTTAAAAATCGCCTCATCGGCTGGGCAATACTTTTGTAAAAAGTCATCGTGGGTTGTTTGTTTTAAGACATATTGCTAGAGCGCTGTTTTACACGCCATTAAGCTTTTGCCAAGCTTAAGTAAATTTTGTTTACTTTTAAATGTTGGAGCTTATTGATTTAAGCTCCATTGTCAGTTTTATGAAACAATAATCGCTTTATCTTGTGCGGTGATTACAGGTTCAGGTTCTTCGAACGAGCTATCAAGTGTCTTTAATTGCTTAGAGACGGCATCTACTTTATTCCAAACATCGTGATCGAGTCTCACTTTGTGTTGCATGATTTTTAGTACAGGCAATAGTGAAGCGTCAATTGTCTCTGCGATAGCAGATACCGCTTCGGCAACTTTTGGGTCGGTATGATTATCCACCGTTACATTTGGTGTTATCGCGGAGAGCGCCGTGGTTAGCTCTTGCACGGTTTGCTTAGATACTTGTTGCTGCGCCTCGATTACGCTTGAGATAGCCGCCAATTGCTCATTCAGAGTTTGAGATTGATTCTGGGTACTTTGCGCAATGAGATTAAGTGGCGCTAATAACTTTTCGCTCACTTCTAACGTTTGATCGCTCTCGATGCCTTGTTGCTGTGTTTCCACTAGGCTATTGAGTGTATCAATAAGTACTGATGTGTCTTTGTTGGAGATTTGTTGCAACTTATTTGCTTCAACGCTTTGTGCATTGAGTCTTTCCATTTGTTCAACCATACTATTTGCTATTAATTGCTTTTGAACATAAGAGTCGAGTTGTTTACGGTGTTGCTCCGAGATTTCAGCTAGTTGTGAATTACGTTTAATAGCAATCTCCCCTTGTTGATTTAAACTCTCCGCGGCGTTTTGATGAGATTGCGCTAGTTGCTCTAGTAACTGCTCAACTTTGGTTAGTTTTTCAGAATCAACTGCTTGAACAAGGCTTTGGAGTTTTTCTAGCTCATGGCCTTTTTGCTCGTTACCTTCACTTAACTGCTTGGCAATGTGGTTTAGTGTTTCGTTCGTATTGTTATGAGCAATAGATTGGCTCAGCACATCGCTTTGTAGAGCGACAGAATTTGCGGTATTGTCCTGAGCGGTCACAAGCTTAGCAAGCAACTGTTCAATGTTCTCTAGTTTAAGTGTTTCTACAGCTTGAGTGAGATCTTGCAATGAGTGGGTATACTGTGTGCTCTGCTGATTGCCTTGAGCAAGTGCATTAGAAATACTGCCCAGAGCATCAATTGAATTATTACTGGCGATGGTTTGCGCAATCTCTGTCAGCGTATCTTGGTATGGCGAAGTAGAAAGTTGCGTCGACAAAGTATCGGTTAGTGTATTCAAAGCATTGGCGTTATCTAAATTACGAATTGAATCTACGAGAGAGCCAAATTGTTCTTGGTAATTATGCACAAGCGTATTTGCATTTAACTTGTCGCCAATTTGCTCAAGTGAGCTATGTACATTGGCAAGTTGCTCTACTGCCATCATTTCTGCACTACCTGCTTGGTCGAGTTTATTTTTACTGCTGTAGTCTTTCTTTATTTGCTGCCAGCGTTCAGCATCTTGTTCACTCAGCGTGCCTCTTAATTCAGCGAGCTTTAAAAGATTTTCTTCACTGCCTTTACTTAATGTTTGCGCTTCGCCGCGATAATGGTCTTGTACTAGGTTTTCAAGCTCATCATCGTTCATGGCAGCGACAATCTTTTCAGCCATTTTGTTCATATTACGGTAGCTACCTTGTAGTTTGAAAGGTGGCTCGGTTCGATAAATGTCATCTTGTGCAGCCGATGCAATATACTGTGCATTTACCTTTAACACGGTATTTCTGACGTGCATCAGTTTATCTAGAACGGACGTGATCTCATTGGCTTCAGCTTTTGAGTAGCTATACTCTAATTCGTTAAGAGAAATGTCTTCGCCTTGGCAAATGCGAACAAACTTATACAGATCTTGCATATTTCGATTGGCAAGCGGCGCCATTACTGCATTGGATGTCAGGGAGTTTTCAATAAAACTCATGGCAAACTCTTGCTCACATCCCGCTAAGGTATCACCGAGATTATAGATATCGGCGCGGTTTGCTAGCATGTCTGGGATTTTGAATGATTCGCCTGACTCGGTATACGGGTTACCAGCCATTACGACTGAGAACTTTTTACCGCGCAAATCATAGGTTTTACTCTTGCCGTTCCAAACACCATCAATACGTCTTGAACCATCGCAAAGAGAGATGAATTTTTGTAAAAACTCAGGGTTTGTGTGTTGAATATCATCGAGATACAACATCACGTTATTACCCATCTCAAAGCTTTGGTTAATTTTCTCAATCTCTTTGGCTGCAGTAGCATTGATTGCTTGGGCAGGATCAAGCGAGACTTGGTCGTGACCAATTGAAGGACAATTTACTTTGACAAAGGTAAGCCCTAAACGGTTCGCTATGTATTCGATAAGTGTAGTTTTACCGTATCCCGGTGGAGATATCAGTAAGAGCATGCCCATTAAATCGGTTCGTTTGGTTTTGCCAGAGGCACCAATTTGCTTTGCTAAGTTATCGCCAATAATCGGAAAGTAAACTTTATCAATGAGTTGGTTTCGTACAAATGAGCTCAGAGGTTTCGCCTTAAACTCATCTAGTTGCAATTTATCTTTTTGTAAATCGATTACTTCTTTTCTAAGCGCATGATAACGCTCAAAATTCGGCACTATGGAGTGATTGTAGTGGGTCAGACGTTGACTAAACTCAGCATAATCAAGTGCCATTGTTTGCTCATTAATACGTGCATGCTGGCCCATTAAACCAGTTACCTGTGCTTCTACTTTAGTGTCAATCCCACTGAATTTTGCTTTGAAGTGCGTGCTAAAGAGTACAAAACTGGCTGCCTCTATGGCCGTTTTGTCATCATGCTCATTGTTTTTCGCATAGGCTTTTAACCAGTTGACCGTTAGAGCTGCTTGTTCATCGAATGAGGTTAGTTTAGTCAGCGTGTCAGTCACAGTTTGCCAAAAACCTTTACTTTTCGCGGCGCCAATAAACTGTTCTGCTGCCAGTTTGGCCTGTTTATTTACAGTAAATTGCAGCGAGCCATTTGGCATATTAGCAAGTTCGTTGATCAAGTAATCTGCGCCGAGTGCATATGAGATTTGCCCAAGCAATGCATTAAGTGCTGGTAAATTATTCGCAAATGACTCAAGTTTTTCCGTCAGAGCCAGAGACAGTGTCAGTTTAAATTGGTCATTTCCGAACTGCTCACTCATTAACTGGCTATTTTGAGCTTGGCTTTGCAAAGTGTCTTGCTCTACATCGCTTAAGTTAATAAACAGCGCTTGCGCCATAAAACGAGAGGCAATAGGGTAGGTAAGAAGCCCTAATTCTTGCGATTGCGCCAGCAAGTTGTCTAAAATAATTGCTGCGTCATGATCGTGTATGCCTTTATCGTAGCTTTCTTGATATCTTGGCTCAGCAAATTTTTGCACAAGCGTGAGTAGGCTAGACTCTTTTTGAGCGGTTAATAGAGTATCAAGTGTTAATTCTTGGGTTTGATTACGTGCCGCGTGTAGCATTTGATATGCTAGATATTCACCGCGGTATACATCGTTATTTTCTGAAACCAAAGATTGTTGCCAAATTGCTTTGCAATCGGACATTTTTGCTGCTGTTTCGGCATCGGTGATTGGTTCAAAATAATCCGTGCCAGTAAGATGGAACATTAAGGCGTCATCGCGAGGCAGTAGCGTTAAATCCAGTGCTTGGTTGTTCACACCAAAGGCATGTTTTCCAATACTCACTGTGTTACCACCATCGGTATAAATATCTTGCTTATCGCGCAGTGCACGAATACCTTGGTCGCGCGTTGCTTTGAGTTTTGCTTCTAAATCGTCGGCGCGTATTTCATCACCTAACGATTGTAGCTCTTTAATCAACTTACGCAATTTGCTGATCATTGGATCGCCAGCAAAGTAGCTGTTTAAGGCGTCTAACTCATTAAAACTAGAGAGTCTTCGGGTGACGCCTTGCAAAATACGCTCAGCCGCATTAGTTAATGACAGTGCTCTGCGCTGCTGTTCATCTAGTAATTTTTGTTTGTGCGCTTCAAAGCTTTCATACACATCGTCGCGTTTAGCGATGATTTCAGCTAAGTATTCATCGTGTTCGCTAAAGAGAGATTCTAGCTCTTCTAATTGGATTAAAAGTCGAGATAGTTGCTCGTCACATTCTTCAGGTGTGTCTGCACTGTTAAGCGCTCCGGTAATGCTTTGCGAGAACAATTTAAATCGCGCGGCAAACTCCGCCTTTGCCTCAACAGAACCTAAACTTTTGCGTCTTATTTCAATGCTGGCTTTTGCACGGTTAACAAGTGCGTATACACCGCTAATGTCTTCTAATATTTGGGTGCGAACTCGGCTATCATCAATCTCCAAATCAAGCATGGTATGATTGAGCAAATCCAGCTCGCCAGCTAAGGCGTCAAGTTGTTTTAAGTAATCGTTAAGCTCGCTAACGCCTTCACTTTTTTCGCCAAGTTCGCTAATTTCTTTAAGTTGTTTATGATAAGGCTCTAGCGCTTCGTCTTTTTGTAAGAACTTTGCTGTGGCGTTACTAAGCAAGCCTTCTTGTTCAGTAATTTCTTGTTGCAATTTAGACAGAGCGTTAACGTCAATATATTTAACGTCTTCAAGACTGATGACCTTGCCACTGAGTTGCTTGAGGATGGCGAGACTTTCGACAAATTGGTTGGCCAGTTTGAAACTATCGGGACGGATCCCTTTGAGTGCTGTTTGAACCTGCTCATTAATGTCATCGAGTGCTTCTTTAGCTTTGCTTTGAATTTGAGTAACCTTTTCAAATTCGTCGAGCACTTGCTCAGCAGTTTCAAGCACACTGTGTAATTCAGAATTAAGCTTTTCGAACTCGGTTTTAGTTAACCAGTGGTAACGATCAAATATTGCGCGAGCAAGGGAGATCAGATCTTCGTAGTGATTTTGCGTTGCAGTTTGTTCTTGAATCGCTCGACATACACTGAATAAATCTGATATACCACGTACTAAATCGGGATTGCCAATTTTTCCGAACGTATCGGTTGGTGCGGGTGCGTTAGCCGCGTATTCAGCAGAGACAAAGGGACTTTGCCATATTTGTAATGGGTGAACACGCTCAGCTTCGTCTTTTTCACCTTTAAATGTGACGGTTAAACCGTCTTGGTAAACACCGTAACCATGACAATAAATCGGATTTTGTAGATTCTTTTCAATGATGTTGTAGGCAAAGAGTGCGTAGCGCCCTTCACTTGGCTCATAAAACACATAGAGCACATCCTCACCATTTGGTGAGCGCAATTGCTTATGGAATTCTAAGTCGTTTAAGTTATCCTCAAAGTAGCGAGATTGGCCCGACTGTAGATAATAGCCACCTGGGTAAATAATGCCATGGTCCTCAGGTAAAGACACGCAGGCATGGGAAATTGCATCTTGCCTAACAATGGTTTGGGTACGAGTATTATAGATAAAGTATCGCCATTCTTTTTCACGGTAGGGCAAAACCTTAAGCAATACTAAATCGCCAACGAGCGCATATTCCAGTTCGCAATCTGCAAGCGATTGGTTTTTATCATCGAGTGGTTCACTGTATATACCTTGTCCAGAATCAGTGTTGTTTTCGATTTTAAACGTCAGTGCACCGCGTTTGGTATCGATAAAAATAGTATCGTTTACGTTGATATGAGGGTGTGCGCCTTCAACATGATGTTCTCGCGAAGTCTTTTCCCATTCGAAATCGTAGTCTTGGCGATTTTGTATGTCTCTTTCGCCACGATTATCGATGTAATTAAGTGTATTGTCGTTTTCAATCTGCCAACGAAAAACACGAACATCGCTGAGTTTGTCACCGATTTGGAATAGGGCATATAATTTGCCATGTTGAGCAAATAAATGCTGCAGTTTTGCTTGTTTGTAGTATGTATAGAGCTCTTCAAAATCACGA
This sequence comes from Pseudoalteromonas sp. MMG024, assembly GCF_021654175.1. NCBI lineage: Bacteria > Pseudomonadati > Pseudomonadota > Gammaproteobacteria > Alteromonadales > Pseudoalteromonadaceae > Pseudoalteromonas > Pseudoalteromonas sp. MMG024. The sequence continues at coordinate 243,995 of NZ_JAKFZO010000002.1, read as the reverse complement.
ATAAAACGACTGTCTGTTAAAAAGCGGGTTTCACTTGGGTAATCATCAATTTCAAAGTGCTCATCCACAACTGACAGTTTGTGAACACTAAATACGTCATGGATACTGGTGTTTGTTTTCAGGCCAATAAACACGTTGTAAGCAAAGATCAGTTTATCGCCAATAACAACAATATCACGCGGTACACAGTTATTTTCTGTGCGCACACGGACTCGACCTTTTACTTGCAGTTCTGTGCTGCCAAAACTTTCAATACGTTGTTGATTGATAGCGTCAACAGATGATTTTAGTTCATTGCCGAGGTTATTGAGGCGGCGTTTAATAAGGTCATATGAGCCTTGTTCTAAAGCGGTTTGCTGTGCTTGTTCCGTCATTTACAATGTGTCCTGAAAAATAGCCTTAGAGGGAAAAGCGCACTATAGTGCGCTTTTTTCACAGTGGAAGTTAGTCTTGCGTTTCAAGTTTTTGAGATTGGCTTAAATCAATGCCCAATAGTGATAAAAGTTGAGATTTTTGTGAATCACTTGAGTTTGATAACTGACTCAGTAATTTGCTCATGTTGATGTTTTTAAGTGTCTCTGATGACTCGTTCGCGCCAGCAAGTACGCCTTTTAAATCTTCAACTAAATTACGGTCGCCATTTAAATGATCTTTGAATACTGTTTGTACAACTTGGCTCTCATCAACTAAACCATCAATTGATTTACCAAGTGATATCGCTTTCATAAACTGATTAAAGAACTGACCATCGCCGCCCATAATGTTAATGTCCGCATTTCCTAGCGTTTTCGCTAACACCTCTGCTTGATGAGCCGCGATGTCTTTACTTGCATCAATTTTCGCAAGAGTAAGCTCTTTTTGCTGTCCTAACTCTAGAGAGAATGTTTCATAATCACGTGCTTCTTTATTCATCGCATTTAATGCTTCGAGCTTCTCTTGCAAACCTTTTGCTTCTGCGGTCATCTTAAGCTCAAGCGTATCAGCTTCCGCTTGGCCTTGTTGTTTAATAGCATCGGCCATCGCAGTTTGCACTTCAGCTTCAGCGTTACCTATTTCACGTTTTCCTTGAGCCTCAGCTTCTAATTGTTGTCTTAGTTTCGTTGCATCTACTTCGCCTTGAATTGCTTCAGCTTCAGCCTTTGCCTTAATAACATCAGCTTCAGCAAGACCTTTAGCAGCTATTTCAGTTTGTTCGGCTTCCGCCATTATCTTAATCGATTCAGCTTTTTGATGTGCTACACGAAGCTCTGCTTCCGCCATTTTTTCAAGCTCGCGTACTTTGTATTCAGCTGCTTGCTCTTTTGCTTTTGCAGCTTCAATGTCCTTAACAAGCGCTTCTTCAGCTTCAGCTTTTGCTCTAATAACAATGGCATCTTTTTCACGCTCTGCGGCCGCGATTGTTTGCACATCTTTTATACGTTCTTGCTCTTCGGCAACTGTTTTTTCAACGGCTACGCGATCTCGTTGAACATCTGCAATTTCTTTACGTTCGACTTCAAGTGCTTTTTCTTTATTGATACGTAAAATTTCAATTTCTTTCTCGCGATCGATTTCTTCGACCTGACGTGCTCGCGTTACTTTTTCTTCTTCAATAGCTAAAACACGTAAACGGTTTTGCTCTGCAATGTCGATTTCACGTTGCTTGTTCTCTTCTGCAATTGCGATTTGTTCATCTGCGGCAACGCGTGCTTCTTCCGATTTTACACGTTCTTCGTGCTTAACGCGCTCAGCTTCAGCTGTTTCACGAGCGCGCACTGTTTCAATTTCACGCTTTTGTTTGGCTAACACATCTTCACGTTGACGCTCTATTTCCTTAGACTTTTCAAGCGCAGCTTGGTTTTGATGTTCGATGTTGATCTTTTCGTTACACTTTAGCTGGTTTGTTTCAACATTCTGTTGCGCGGTTTTTTCAGTAATACGGCGAATACCCTCGGCATCAAGAATATTGTTAGGATCAAGCATTTCTATCTTTGTTTGCTCTAAGTAATCAATTGCAACGTCTTCAAGAGTATATCCTGATAAGTCTTGACCAATGACTTCTTTAATTTTGTCTCTGAACATATCACGTTGTGTAAAGAGCTCTTCAAACTCAAGTTGCTTACCAACGGTTTTTAATGCTTCTGAAAATTTAGCTTCAAAAAGCTCTTGCAGCGTTTCTGGTTGCGAAGCGCGTGAACAACCTACTTGCTTAGCAACACGTAAAATATCTTCTTTACTTTCATTAACGCGGATATAAAACGTTATAGCGATATCTGCGCGAATATTGTCGCGGCAGATTAAACCGCTACTTTCGCGACGATCTAATACCATACGTTTAGTTGAAATATCCATCACTTCCATTTTATGAATAACTGGATAAACAATACCACCTGTGGTTGTTACATCCGGCTCATTTTTCATTTTATTGATGATAAGCGCTTGGCCTTGTTCTACTTTTCGATAAAATTTGCCAATGATAAGTAAGATGCTAAAAATGATAGCAACGGCTATACCTGCAACTGTCAGGATTGGCATTAAGTTGTCTAAAAATTCCATGTTTTCTTCCTGAATTTTCCTAGTTATATAAGTGTATTGTTACCAAGGCTTATCTGCGATGATGTAACTGTGTTGACTTGATTGGTGTTCAATGAGTACAGCTTGATCACCAGATTTAAATTGATTGTTATGCTCGCAACGTACTTCAATGAGATGTTCTGCTCCATTATGAAAAACGCGGGCTTGTCCAAAAGACTGTGTAACTTTACCGGTCGCAATTGTGCATTCTAAACCGAGAAGATCATTGCGAGATGCAGTATTATGGCCTTTAAAAAACCGTTTAAGAGGCTTTAGAAATACGATTGTAAGTGGCACGGCAGCAATAAGGCTTGCTAACAACATGAAGATGCCGAATACATAAAATAAAATGCCGTCACCTAGTAAGTAACTAAAAAACATTTGGCAATAAATACTGAACATCCAGCTGAGCATAATTACTAGGCTCAATGAAATAGTAAGCGGAACACCACCAAATGCCGCTTGAAACCATCCGGAATCACCACCCACGTCAGCTTCGGCATCAACGTCGACATCCCCTTCAAGCATATCAATATCTGCAAACCCAATCAGGGTAACTGACCAAAATAAAATAACTATCACCATTAGCAAGGTATAAATGCTACTGGGAAAGCTAAATGCGGTATTTAGAAAATCCATACTAGAGTCTCGTATTGTGAATGTTGGTTAATTAGGCTGTTGTGCAAATTGAATTAGTATCTCAGCTACTTTTTGTTTAACACTGCGTTTATCATTTGGGTCGACATTAAAGCGAGTGGCTAGTAGCTGTAATTCTTCATCGTTTAGATTAAAGCTTAAGCGCTGGCGAGTTTTCTTGGATTTGACTTCCAAATCGAGAATCCGTCGGATCATGTCGGATGGTGTTAGCTCAGCATCAATAGCTTTTTTTTTGATGAACTTTTGCGCTTCTGAACTTAAATCAAAAGCAAGCTGAGTGGCTCTGACAGCTTGCTCTTGCTTTTGCCAAGAGTCCTTCTTGTTAATCACATGTAGTCCTTTACATTTTCAACTTAGCTTTGTTTAGCCTTGATGCGATCTAAGATTGCTTGGCTGCGAGTTGCTTCTTTACCTATGCCAGCTTCTTGCATCTTGCTTTCAAGGTCGCTGTCGCTTGACTCTGCATCAAGCATCTCTGCCGCATTAATCTGGTCTTGCTTGTCAGCTTGGCGCTGCTTGATACGTTCTAAAGATTCTTTAGCAGACGCCATTGAAGAGTTATTACTCACTAGGGTGTCATTAACTGCCAAAGTGGCTTTTTGTACGCTCTCAGTTGTTTTAACCATACTCAACTGACGTTGGTTTTCTTGGATTGTCTTTTCAGCTTTTTTAATTTGCTGTTTTAAAGTGACAATGTGATTTTGAAAACTCTGTAACACTTCTGTTTGATGGCTTTTCTCTTGCTCAAATTCAGCTATCTTTTGGGCAATTTCTAATGCTAACGATTCATTGTCTTGAGAAAGAGCTTGGGCTGCAAAGTCTTCATGCTCACTGATTTTAGCGTCAACGGCTTTGATCGCTCGATTTGACTGCATTTCTTTTGCCATCACTTCCGTTAAACCTTTCTTTGCCTGATTTAACGCGGCTTTTGCATCGACAATCTCTTGCTCAAAAATTCGAATTGCGTTTGCATCCACAATACCTTCACCGGCTTCGCGCGCACCGCCACGCAGAGCGGTAAATAATTTTTGGAAAATACTCATAAGTTTACTCCTGTAAAATTAGTCCGTTAGATATTCAGAAATGGCTTCCAGCGCGTCGATGCTGTTGGCTGCTAAAGTGATTATTTCGTGTTCTATTTGTTCGAACGTTGAAGTGGTCGATAGCGCACCGAAAATAGCGTATTTGTCGTCGATTTTTGCAAATGCACTCAGTGGCATTGGTACATTGAGCTGTAGCAATAAGTTATTGAGCTCAACTTTTTGTTCTGGTTTGATTTCTTCTTCGTTGAAGAGATATGAGATACACAATACTTGCTCTTCGGTGCGTGTTACAAAAATAGGTAATTCATCGTTACCGTCTACGATAATTTGAAGAACGTCTTGGCTACTGTTTGAAATGATAAATGACTCAAACTCTGCGGTTTGAGAATTAGCGTTAGCTAATTTAATTGATAGTTCATTTAAATCCATATTACTGACTCCTTAATCCATGACATAGTATGTCTTCTTGGCACAAAATCTCATACAGAACTAATTAAGTCAATGATACGTTGTAAAAAAGGTACAAAAAAGCGATCTATAATGCTTACTTTAATATTTAATTAACCTAGGCGATGTCATTGTGGGCAACTTAACTCAAAGTACATTTTCACTTCAACTGATGATTGAAGAAAGTTTCACTATGCGGTTAAAAGGATCGGCTGCAAGAAACCGTTCCTAATGATAGATAAAGATGATTCACTTAAAAATCACCTCTTCTGCCGGGCAATACTTTTGTAAAAAGTCATCGTGCGTGGGCTGCGTTTCGGCGCACTTTTTTAGTGCATTTCTGCCAGCCATAAGACTTTTTGCCAGCGTTTCACTGTTAAGCGCATCTAAGGTTGGGTTGTAACCATTGGGTATCACCCCCATCCCATCAAACACCGCATACCAGCTGGTGGGTTGGAATAGCTCTTCTACACCTGGGATCAATCCGCCGCTTTGTCTAAAAAACTCAATGCGCTCAGATAAGCTTGCCGGAATTTGTTTTTGCTGCCAGTCGCGCCAAAACGCTGAGTCGTCTCGTTTCGTGGTGCAGTAGTGCAGCACTAAAAAGTCGCGAATTTCTTGATAATCGCCAATAATGCGGCGGTTAAATTCGTTTTGTAATACCGCATTTGGCTTTTTAGTCGGAAACATGCGCACAAACAGTGCCAGTGATTTAGAGACTAAATGAATTGCAGTGGATTCAAGCGGCTCTAAAAACCCCTGTGCCAGACCAAGTGATAGGCAGTTTTTATTCCATACTTTATCGCGCACACCTGTAACAAACGGGATCACTCTTGGCTCGGTTAGCGGCTCGCCGTCAACATTATCAAGTAAGGTTTGAATCGCTTCTTCATCGGTGATGTATTTGTCGCAATATACATAACCATTGCCAGTGCGGTGTTGCAGCGGAATATGCCAGCTCCAACCGGCTTTTTGCCCGCGCGAAACGGTATACGGTTTGGTATCACCCGTAAGTTTGGTTTGTACCGCAACAGCGCGATTACAGGGTAAATGCTCAGACCAATCTTGGTACTCAGTATTAAGCGCATTACCAATCAATAAACCCTTAAAGCCCGTGCAATCAATAAAAAAGTCGCCGCTTATTGTCTCGCCTGATTTTAATGTGACGGACGATATATGTCCGTCAATCGTTTTGCTAATTGATTCCACGTGGCCAACGGTGCGTTTTACACCAATGTTTTCAGAAAATTTACGTAAGTATTGGCCTGCCAGCACCGCATCAAGGTGTAGCGCAAAGCGGGCGCCTGCAAGTGGCGTATTCATCGCTTGGTGCGGTACAAAAAAGCGATTTTTTTCAGATAATACCGCTTCTGGCGAGTAAGCCATTAACGGCGTGTTGTCGCCTTCGGCTTTTTGTTTTAGCCAACATTGGTAAAACTCGTGACCATCAATCTTTTGGCCAACTTCACCAAACGGGTGAAAATAGCTATGCGATTCTTGATACCAGTTTTCAAACTGAATACCCCATTTAAAACTGGCTTGAGTGGCTTTTATAAATTCAACTAAATCGATGCCTAAGCTTTCAAGCGTATCAATGAGCGGTGGAATCGTGGCTTCGCCGACACCAATAATATTGACTTCGTCTGATTCAATCAGCTCAACTTGGGTGTTGCTGTTTTTAAAAATATTGCCAAGCGTTGCTGCAGCAAGCCAACCTGCGGTGCCGCCACCGACAATAACAAACTTTTCAATGGGATTGTGTGTTAACTGCATACCGCTTCCTGTTGCTTGATTGGTTGATAGCCACAGTGCTTCTCTAAAAATTCGCTGTGGGTAGGCGCATTGTTTACTTGGCTTGAAACCATTTCGCGCATTTTAGTTAAATGTGCGTTTAAGTAATTGAGCGGCATATTATCTGCGCTTGCTTGGTAGTTTTCGGGTAAAAAATTTAAACCGTGGTAAATAGCCAGCCAACTGTCAGGGCCAAACATTTCCCAAGGCAGACGTTTTAACTCGCCAGTTTTAGCAAAGGTTAGCATTTTCTCTTCGAGTGATGCCGGAATTGCCATATCACGGTAATACTGCCACATCGGGCTGTCGCTGCGGCCGTTTAACTTATAGTGCAAAATAATAAAGTCTCGTACGCGCTCATATTCTTGTGCATTCACATCATTAAATTTAGCGACATCGTTTATTGAATATTGATTGCTATTGAAAGTAAGTAAGAGTTTTTCGATGGCCGTTTCAACAAGTGCAATGCTGGTGCTCTCTAATGGCTCTAAAAAGCCAGAGCTTAAACCAATGGCGACACAGTTGTTATGCCACGCTGTTTTGCGCCTGCCAGGGGTAAAACTAAATTTACGTGGTGGTTGTATAATGTCGCCACTGATTGATGTAAGCAAGCTTCGCTCTGCTTCTTCATGGGAAAGGTATGTGCTGCTGTAAACGTAGCCATTGCCAACGCGATGCTGAAGTGGAATACGCCATTGCCAGCCGCCTTTTTTCGCGATAGCGAGAGTACGAGTGATGGGCTCAGTCGTTGCGCTTGTTTGCACTGCGATAGCGCTGTCATTTAATAGCCAATGGCTCCAATTTTCATATTCAACAGCTTGGTTTTCACCAATTAACAGCGCCTTAAAGCCAGAACAATCGATAAATAAATCCGCCGCGATGCTTGAGCCATCTTCAAAATGTAATTGACTAATGCTGCCATCAAGGTGATTTTCAATGCTAAAAATGGTGTTATCGATATGCTGAACACCTTTATTGGTTGAATAATCGAACATCAGTTTGGCAAACAAGCTGGCATCAAAATGCAGCGCCCAATCAAAAATTTCTAACTGGTTTTTTGGTTTTATTTTGGGTGGCACAAATTTGTTGTGTTTTGCCATTTGCACGCCAAGTGAGTAATCAGTTAAATCGCTGTGTGCACCTGCACGCTCTGCGCGTAACCAATAATGATGAAATGGGGTAGTAGGCGTACTTTGCCCGTAAATGCCAAACGGGTGAATAAAGCGGGAATTTTCACCTGCCCAGCCTTGAAATTCAATGCCAAGTTTGCAGCTACCTTTGGTAGCTTTTAATACTTCAACATCACTCAACCCTAACTTTTGGTAAAAGCGGCGCAAAGTTGGAATGGTGGCTTCACCGACACCTATGGTGCCAAGTTTACTTGATTCGATTAGGGTTATTTTACAGTGTTTTAGCGGGGCGTGATTAGCAAGGGCTGCAGCTGTCATCCAGCCAGATGTGCCGCCGCCAACGATGACGATGGAATTTATTGTTTTTGTCGTTTCTGTCATGGTTCACACTCGTGCTTATACTTCAATACCAATTTGATTAAGTAACTTGATTAAGTAAATAGGCAATTAGTTAATCAAATGGGTATTTGCATTGTATCGTGATGAAACCAAAAGAAAAGACTGCCGCCAAATGACGGCAGTCTTGGGCAGAAAGTGTTAATTCAACCTAAATCCTAATAATTCTAAGGATTAAAATGTTGCCCTAACACCAAGGGTCCAACGCGATTCATACTCGTTACGGAACGCTTTTTGTGAAGAGAATTGCAGATAAGTCTGTTGTACTTCTTCAGTAAGGTTAGAACCGTGAATAAAGATATCTAGGTTTTCAGTTGCATGGTATGTTGCACTGAAATCAAGTTGCGAATAAGGGTCCTGGAGAAGACGTTGTTTAGCTACAGAATTGTCAGAGCCTTCTGTGATCATACGTTCACTACGCGAATTCCATGCTAAACGCGTTGAGAAATCGTCTTGTTCGTACCATAGTACAAAGTTGTATGTATGCTCAGAGTTACCTGGGAACGGTCGCGAACCAAATGGGCTTGGCTCATCAGTTTCGTAACCACTATCACTGTACGTATAGTTAACATCTACACCAAAGTTATTTAGAATTGCTACGTCCGTATAGTCGCTAAACGCTGCTTTCATGCCAACTTCAACACCTTGGACGTGACCACCCGTACCTTGTATTTGTGTACTGAAGGGCCAAGGACCACGACGGATACCATCGTCATCTGGCTCATCGATCATTACTTCACCACCTGTAGTAAAGCTTTCAATATCGATTTTATAAAACGCTAAGAACATCATTGACGCTTCGCCGTTATACCATTCAGCAGATAGTGAGAAGTTTTCTGAACGCCATGGGTTAAGAGCCGGGTTGCCTGTTAGGGTACCATTTACTACGCGTAAACAGTCACATTCACCGTTAATGGCTTTACCCACTGTTTTACCACCGCCCCAGCTAGCAAGGCTAAGTGCTTGCATATTTTTAGAGTAGGCACCACGAACAATCACATCTTCTGTAATATCTGCAATGATATTTAGTGAAGGTAAGTAATCAGTGTAACTACGCTCAGTTACCACATCACCGATATCCGGGCCTAAACCTGAGTGAGGTAAGTTTGAACCAGCAAGGTTTTGCTTAACATAAAGGTCAGTTTCAACCACCTTCATACCAAAGTTACCGCGGATCATTTCCCACTCGAAGTTAGCTTGTGCAAAGTAGCTGAACTCGTTTAGTTTTACATCATATGATGCACCGGCATTTTCTGTACGCTGAACATTACCAAACGTATCTAGGTGGAATTGACGAGGGTCGCGGAAGTTAGATGGGTCAATTGCCCACATTGTCGGAATGCCCTTAACGCTTCCAAAGTCAGAAATTTGGCTAACTGTTGTATAGGTATCAAGGCGTGATGGACCTAATAATGTATATGGTACCCAAGTACCTGCAGTTAAATCGCCAACATCTTCTGTTAGGTATTCACCTGCCGCTGGGTTACCTTCACAGGTATCAACAGTGTGGTATTGGTCAACCGCTTTCCACTGTGCAATATCACAGCCATCACCAAATTCAGACGTGTATGTAAATTGGTCGTGATCTACTTTACGCTCCATATAGCGTACACCAAAATCAACACTTGTAATGAATGGAAGATCGTCAAATTGGTAATTCCAGTTTGTGCTGAATGTATTGATTTCCCCTTCATCATCGGTATTACCTTCTGATGAGAATGCACCAATATGGTATGAATCTAAGCTGCCCATGTAGTCAGCAATTGTCATCTGGCCTTGACCACCGTCAACCATTTGGTCAAAACCACTAAATACTGGAGATTCGCCACGTGCATCATATCGGATAAGGAATGAATCATCTTCGATGCCGCCTGGTGCAAAGGCTGCGTAACAACCACCTTGGTCGCCCACAATCGTGTCACCTGCTCCACAGTACTCAGCTGGTGTGAACTGACCTGGGCCAGTTACACGAGTTCCTTGGTCAATACTCAGTAAATCACCTTCACCATAGCCGTGACGCATGCTTGCATCCGCTTTAGCACGTGTAACACGTACTTGACCAGACAATGGACCGCCATTATTGAAGTTTAGCTCTAAATTTAAGTTGGTAGATGTTTCATAGTTGTTGTTCACCTGAGTGAACGTCTGCATGCGCCATGGCTGCAGGTAAAAATCATTTACCGAACCCCACTCATTACCATGAATATCGGTAAATTTATCAGTGTAGCCTGAATCTGTTGGGAATGCATAGTCATTAAAAGAGTACCAACGGTTGTTATGTGAGAAGCCTTGACGTTCGTTGAAACGCTCTTGATCGGTATAGAAAGCTTCAAAAACTAGCTCAAAGCCTTCACTTAAGTCAGCTTGAAAAGCAAATTGATAACCTTGACGCTCACGCTTTTCTTGCTTGTTAAATGCCGCAAAACCTTGCGGTACAACGTGACGAATGTCGTTACCTTGAGGGTTTTGACCCCATGTGAAGTTGTTGTTAGCCGCACCGATACCACCATTTTCAGAGGTATCGAAGAAACCATTGTAGTCAGTAGCAAGGGTTGCTTCTTGTGCTACTGCTGAGAATAAAACCCCCCATTTTTCAGCGTTGTAGCTAACTAAACCGTTTAGATTAGGATCGGTTTCGTTACTAATAGAGCCCTGTGTCACATCTGCTGCAACGTTTGTTGTCCAGCCTTCGCTCATATCGAATGGACGACGTGTTTTAAGGTCAACTGCACCGGTGATACCAGAAACTGTACGTTTCGTTTCACTTGTTTTATAAACATCAACACCAGAGAAAAGCTGAGAAGGTAAGTCTCCAAAGTCAGCGCCTGATGAATCAATGGTGGTTGCACTTAAAAATACTTCGCCGTTAAGTGTAGTATCAACTTGCGACATCCCACGAATTTGAACTGGACCACTTTCACCTGCTGTACGCTCAACCTGTACACCAGTGATGCGCTGTAGTGAGTCTGAAATTGTTACGTCGGGTAACTTACCGATATCTTCTGATGCAATGCCATCAACCTGTGAAGGTGCAAAACGCTTTACGTTAATTGCTTTAACGGTGCTGGCGCGAATACCTTTCACCTGAATGACTTCCATTTCGGCGTCTGCCGATGATTTTTCTTCAGCGATAACGTTTTGTGCGAAACCGGCAGAGAGAGCTACCGCTATGGTTGAAGACAACACGCTTCGTTTAAATGTTCTGTTGGACACAGTTTTCCCCTATTAGTGTTTAGTTCTATCAGAAAATAATTCCGAGAAACCTTATTGTTGTGATTACTTGTATAATTTACTGACAGCGTTGTCATTGCTTGTCAAAAAATTAATAAAAGGGTCGTAACTTCATCAGTAATGTACGCGTTTTACAGCTCAATTCACGCAGCGCTAAACTCTTATCAACAGCCCAGTTTAGCTGATACTTGAAAGTTGACTCACCTAGTTCAAATGTGAATGTCTGTTACATCTAATGTTAAAAAGTAACATATAAAAATCTTGAACTTGTTACTTTTTAACATTAACATAATTAAAAAAGCAACACTTTGATAACAAATTTGTTTGAAATGCATCTAGATTGAATAGAATTGTATTAGTTGGGTGTTTCGCTGTTAGCAATTTGGTAACAATTTTTATGAATGAAGTAATTAAAGGTGCGGGAAATCCACAATCTCTAGCACACGGTGGCTGGCATATATTGCGTGAAGAAGTGAGTTTTCCGGTTGCAGTATTATCACAATCGGCCATTAATAATAACGCAAAGTGGATGAGCGACTTTTGTCAAAAGGCAGAAGTAAACTTAGCCCCCCACGGCAAAACCACAATGGCACCCGAGCTTTTTAAAATGCAGCTTGAGCACGGTGCCTGGGGCATTACCCTTGCAACGGTTGCGCAAGTACTTAACGCAGTAAGTCACGGTGTTAAACGAATTATTCTGGCAAATCAATTGGTAGGAAAATACCACTTTGAGCAAATAGCCAACTTACTCGAAAGCATCGATGTAGAATTTTACTGTTTTGTAGATTCGGTGGAAAACGCCAAGCAAATAGGCCGCTTTTTCGATGCGCGAAAAGTATCAATTAACATTCTTTTAGAAATTGGTGCACAAGGCGGTCGCTGCGGTTGGCGTGATGTGAATAATACCGATGCATTTTTAGCTGCATGTAAACAACATCCAAGTTTAAAGCTCGCAGGTATTGGTTTTTATGAAGGGGTGATTGGCGGTAGTAATGCCCTCGATAAAGTCACTAATTTTGTTGATGAAATCTATCAACTCGCAAGCACACTTCGACAACAAAATGCGTTTGATGTGGGTAAACCTATTATTACTGGTGCGGGCTCTGCCTGGTATGACATCGTAGCGAATACACTAGGCAAACATAATCACCAAGATAGCTTTAATTTAGTCATTCGCCCGGGTTGTTACCTCATTCATGACACTGGCATTTATCAAGATGCACAAAATGCGGTGATGGCACGCAGTCAATTAGCGTGTGACGTAACAGGTAATTTAGCCTCGAGCTTAACGGTGTGGGCCTATGTTGTATCGCGCCCCGAAGCAGGGCTTGCCATTGTTGGTTTAGGTAAACGTGATGTCGCATTTGATGCAGGTTTACCAAAAGCAGAATTAATCTATCATGTTGATAACCAAACATTGCAAGCGGCTGATGCCTTAATAGAAACCGTTAAAATTATGGATCAGCATGCGATGCTAACCTTGTCTGACAACTGCAATCTGAAAGTGGGTGATATGGTCTGTTTTTCGACGTCTCATCCGTGCTTAACATTTGATAAATGGCGACAAGTTGCAATCGCCGATGATGATTGGGTAATTCGCAAAACCATTTCAACCTTTTTTTAGCTAGGAAGCAGTAACATATGGATATTATTAACAAAATAAAAGAAGGGTTAGGGCACTTTAGCCCAGCGGAAGACAAAGTTGCTCATCTAATTTTGAGTGATCTTGAATTTGCAGCGACGGCTTCAATTAATGAGCTGGCAGACAAAGCGAGTGTGAGTCACGCGAGTATTACACGCCTTGCCAAAAGTTTAGGTTGCGAAAATGTGCGCGATTTAAAGTTTCAGATCACGCAATCGGCTGCGATCGGTGAGCGCTTCACTACTTCAGAACCAATCGAAAAGAAAGATATCTTTCATGTTTACTCATCAATTCAAGAAATTTTAGAGCTTAATGTCGGATTAATTAGTGAAGAAGCAGTCATGACCGCTGCAGAAGCAATCTGTAATACACGCCATTGCTTGATTTTTGGTGTTGGTGGCGGCAGCAGCATGCTGGCGATGGAATGTCAAAACCGCCTATTTCGCTTAGATGTGTTATGTAACGCCCACTCTGATCCTATGATGATGCGTATGACGGCATCAACCATCAACAAAAATGATGTGGTGCTGTGTTTATCGCTAAGTGGCGTATCGCCAGATGTGATTGCTGCTGCGCGTATCGCAAAAGAGTACGGTGCAAATATTATCGCCATTTGCCCGCTAGGTGAACTTGCTGATATTGCAGATGTGCATTTGCCGATTAAAACGCAAGAAAGTGATTACATCTTTAAGCCAAGTGCTGCACGTTATGCAATGATGGCCGCGATTGATATTTTATCAAGTGAAGTGGCAACTAAAAATCAGCGCCGCTCAAAAGAAAAGTTACGTCGTTTAAAAATTCAATTAGATCAGCACCGTAACCAAAACAGCGACGCGCCACCGGCGGACACTCGCTTTCCCCTAGGCGATTAAATATGAGTGATAATAACCACACTATCACTGTTATTCGTAATGCGACTGTTTACACGGGCGAGCTAAATGAATGGTTTGTTGGCGATGTTGCCATAAGTGACGACCGCGTTATTGCGCTTGGTGATTGCTCTCACCTCTACTCAGATCAAGACATTGATGCAACTGGGTTAACATTAGCCCCTGGTTTTATTGATGTGCATACGCATGACGATTTAGAAGTGCTGCGTAATCCGCATATGCTGTGCAAAGTCAGTCAAGGTGTAACTACGGTAATTGCAGGCAATTGTGGTATTAGTAGTGTGCCCTATGTTGCAGATATTGAGCCGGTAGACCCGATTAACTTATTGGGTCAGAAAGCAGATTTCAAACATCCCAATTTAGCTGATTTTAGAAGTGCTTTCGACGACATAAAGCCAAGCGTTAATCTTGCCCAATTAATTGGTCATACTAGCCTTCGCGCGCAAGTAATGAATGATCTATCAAAAGCTGCCTCAGAACAAGAAATTACCCAAATGCAGTCGTTACTGCGTACTCAGTTGGAAGAGGGCGCATTAGGGCTAAGTACCGGGCTTGCTTATCCGAATGCTAAAGCATCAAGTCGTGAAGAAGTGAATCGTCTTGCCAAATGCGTAACGCCGTTTGAAGGTGTGTATACCACCCATTTACGCACAGAATTTCAAGGCATTATTGATGCTATGGATGAAGCATTTGCAACCGCGAAGCAAGCAAAGCTTCCGCTGATTATTTCCCACTTAAAATGCGCCGGCATTGATAACTGGGGCCGAGTACAGGAAGTATTAGCGCATCTAGAAGATAAACGACAATCACAACTCGCGTGCTGCGATTGTTATCCATATGCCGCAAGCTCAAGCACGCTCGATTTAAATCAAGTCACTGACAGCACCGAGATTTACATTACGTGGTCTGAAACCCATCCTGAAATGGCTGAAAAAAGTTTACGAGATATAGCAAATAACTGGCAACTATCATTAATCGACACTGCTAAAAAATTAATGCCTGCCGGTGCGGTTTATCACTGCATGTTAGAAGATGATGTAAAACAGTTTTTAAGCTATGAGAACAGCATGATTGGCTCGGATGGTTTACCGTGCGATCCACATCCGCATCCGAGATTATGGGGTACGTTCCCAAGAGTATTAGGGCATTACGCAAGAGAGCAGCAAACGCTGTCTCTGGCATTAGCTATTCATAAAATGACAGCGTTGCCATCATCGCGATTTAAGCTAAACAATCGCGGCAAAATTGCGAAAGATAGCTTTGCAGATTTAGTGTTATTTGATGCAAAGGCGATTATCGATAACGCCAGCTATCAAAACCCTCAAGCACAAGCTGACGGCATTAAGTGTGTATGGGTCAACGGCAAAGTAAGTTTTGTTGAGGGTCTCGATGCGCAAAGCATTACGCAATATGGCAGAGCCGGGCGATTTTTAGCGCGCACTTAATATTAACGCCAACTAAATAAAAACTTTGAAATGTTGAGAGAAAGTTCTCAACGCAGCATTTAAAAGAGGAAATTATGACAATTAGACGTATTGGCGCAGAAGGCGGCACAGGTACAGGTGGCCAACATTTACCTTTTTCACGCGCAGTAGAAGCGGGTGGATGGTTAAAAGTTTCAGGACAAACCCCCATGCGCGATGGCGAAGTTGTAGAAGGCGGCATTATTGAGCAATCGCGTCTTGCCATACAAAACTGCATCGACATTATGACTGAAGCAGGGTACGGCCTAGAAACAGTGACCCATGTTTCGGTGGTATTAACTGACTCTCGTTATTTTCAGTCATTTAATAAAGTGTTTGCAGAAGTATTTGGTGAGCACCCGCCTGCGCGCATTTGCATGGTGGCAGACCTGGTTGTCGACTGTAAAGTGGAAGTGGATGTGACCTGCTACAAAGGTCAATAAGGGAACTAAAACCTTAAAAGAATAATAAAAAATAGGGGCACTTATGACATCACAACAAATGACGTTTCTGGCTGCATTTTTTGCCTATTTGCTTGCCATGATTGCAATTAGTTGGTTTGTTTCTCGCTGGCAAAAATCGGGTAGCGACTTTTTGTTAGCGGGGCGAAAAGTGCCACTACTTTTAACGCTCGGCACCACTGTTGCAACTATGGTCGGCACCGGCTCTTCGATGGGGGCTGTCGGCTTTGCCTATCAAAATGCGTGGGCTGGTGCGCTTTATGGCATAGGTGGTGCAGTGGGAATACTGTTATTGGCGTGGGTATTTGCACCTGTGCGCAAACAACAATTCGCTACCATGAGTGAAGAGCTTGCGAGCTATGTTGGCAATAACGCACTTGTAAAAAAAATCCTCGCTGTGATTATTTATGCCGCAAGTATTGGCTGGTTAGGTGCGCATTTAATTGGCGGTGGCATGTATTTAGCCTGGCTTACGGGTATAGATGATACCACTGCGAAGCTAATTATCGGCATTGGCCTTGCCATTTATGTCACTTTAGGGGGCTATTCTGCAGTGGTGTGGACCGATGCCATTCAAGCGATGATTTTATTTGTAGGATTTTTATTAATGGCCTATTTTGCGATTGATTCTGTCGGTGGTTGGCAAGCGGTACAAAACAATCAACTGATAAACGGTAGTGGCTTTTTGTCTTATCAGAATATCGGTCTTATTCCAGCAATCTCTATGTCATTTGCAGTATTGGTTGGGGTGATGGCAACACCTTCATTTCGCCAGCGCATCTATTCAGGTGACAATGTAAGCAGTATTCGCAAATCGTTTGTGATGTCTGGAGTATTGTATTTGGGGTTTTCTTTAGTACCTGCAATTATCGGTATTTGCGCTTATTTAATTAAGGGTGATTTAGATAATCCAGCGTATGCTTTTCCGTATATTGCACTTAATACTCTGCCACTGTTACTGGGTGGGATTATTTTATTAGCGGGCATTTCCGCCACCTTGTCGAGCGCAAGCTCCGATGCTATCGCTGGTGTGAGTGTGTTCGTCAGTGATATTTATGCGTGGCTTTTTAAAAAATCACTGAGTAAGCGACCTCTCACAGATAAACAGCAACTTGTATTGTCACGTTTTGCCATGGTTTTAACCGTGACCATTGCGCTGTTATTTGCCCTTTTATCAAATAATATCATCACCTATATCACTAAAATGATCTCGCTCGCACTGTGTGGCTTGTTTGTCATGGGGTTGCTTGGTCGTTTTTGGCGAAAGCTAACATGGCAAGGCAGTATTGCAATTTTAGTAGCGAGTACATTAACAGCTGCGCTAATAGGTTTTAACTCCAAGTGGCTCGCGTTTTTTGGTAACCCTTCAATACCGGCGGTAATAAGTGGCGCGTTTTTTGGCATTGTTGTGAGCCTAGTTACACAAGTAAAAACGCCATCAAAAATAGTGCAGAAGCATAAAGTGGAGCTAATGTGATGTTACAACCATTTAACTCTATTGTGTTTTTAGGCGAGTGTATGATTGAGCATCGCGCTGATGGCGATGTGTTTTTTGGTGGTGATAGCTTTAATACCGCCTATTATCTGAGTCAACTCATAACTTCTCAGAGCGAAAAGCCAATTCAAATTTATTACGCAACGGCAATAGGTCATGATAACCAAAGTGAAATGCTAAAAGCGTTAATGACACAATCTGGAGTGCAGCTTGATTTTGTGGCGCACCACCCAACAAAAACATTAGGGCAATATTGGGTTGACGTGAGTGATTGTGGCGAGCGTTCTTTTCGTTTTGATAGGCAAAACAGTGCGTCACGAGATTATTTATTGTTATCTAACAACTTACTTACAGCGCTTGAAACAAAGCAGGTGGATGCCATTTATCTTTCGGGCATAAGCCTTGCGATTTTAGATGAAAAGCAACGAGGTGTGCTTATAAACGCGTTACAGCAATTTAAAACGAAGGGCGGTATCATTTATTTTGATAATAACTATCGCCCGGCGCTTTGGCAGTCGATATCGCCGATTCAAGACTATTTTTCGTTAATGGCACTTGCCGACATCGCATTTTTAACCAATGACGATGAATATGCCGTTTATGGCACGCAATCGGTGAGCGATATTATTGACTTACATTTCAAAGGGAAAAGTTCTAGGCAAACCCTTGTTATTCGACAAGGTGCAGGGCCCTGTGTGATTCAAGAAGTAGGCAAAGACGCATTGCTTTATGTGGCAGCACAGCAGCTTGCCCAAAAGCAAGTTGTCGATACCTGCGCCGCAGGTGATTCATTTGCTGCAGGTTTTTTAGCGGCAATGTTAATTGGGCGTGATACGCAAAGTACCGCGCATTTTGCGCATAAGGTAGCTGCTTCGGTGATTCAGCAGCATGGTGCGCTTGTCCCAACTCATTTTCTTCCCAAACTTTCGAACCAGGAGTGTTTAGGTGTCGATACATTTTATTAGTAAAGCATGTGTATTTTTAAAGCTGTGTAGTTTATTGCTGTTTAGCACATCACTTTTTGCTGAAACCAGCTTAATGCCAATACCACAATCATTTGAGAGGCTAACGGGTGAACTGCGTTTATCTAATCAAATTGATTATTCATTTGAAGGGTTTAGTGATAAGCGAAAAGAATTTCAAGCAAAGCGTTTAGAATTGCACTTAACACGTTTAGCAAAGCACAAAATCACCTTAATAGACTTAGCAAATAACAAAAATCAAACCCCAGATAACGAAACCCTTAAAGTCATCGTGCGCGACAAGGAAAGCGATTTACTTGTGCCACAGCTCAATAACGACGAAAGCTACCAATTAGAAATTAACCAAAATGGCATCACACTAAACGCCAATACCGTGTTTGGCGCACAGCATGGTTTAACAACGCTCATACAAATAGCGGCAAACCATTTTGACAATCAACTGATATTACCTCATGCAACTATTACTGATGCACCACGATTTGCTTGGCGTGGATTATTAATTGACAGTGCGAGACATTTTTTATCCATTGAAACAATTAAACGTCAGCTAAACACCATGGCTTCAGCCAAATTAAATGTGCTGCACTGGCATTTAACAGACGACCAAGGTTGGCGCATTGAAAGTAAACGCTTTGCACAGCTTACGCAAAAGGCATCAGATGGCCTCTATTACAGCCAAAGTGAGGTAAAGGAAGTTATTGAGTATGCCGCTCTGTTAGGTATTCGAGTGGTGCCTGAATTTGGTATGCCAGGTCATGCTAGTGCCATTGCTGTTGCATACCCTGAGCTTATGGCAGAGGTAAAGCCCTATGAAATGGAGCGTCATTGGGGCGTATTTAAGCCGTTACTTGATATTTCAAAACCTGAGGTATACCAGTTTGTAGATAGTTTAATTGAAGAAATGACGGCTATTTTTCCTGATCAGTATTTACACATTGGCGGTGATGAAGTGGACCCCGAGCAGTGGCTAAATAATAAGGATATTCAAGCGCTAATGGCTAAGCACTCCCTTAAAAATGGCCATGATTTGCAGAATTATTTTAATACCCAAATTCAACCTATTATTGCTAAACACCAGCGCATCATGATGGGCTGGGATGAGATTTTTCATCAAGATTTACCAAAAGACATTGTGGTGCAATCATGGCGCGGTCATGACTCTTTGAATGAAGTCGCTAATAGCGGTCATTTAGGTATTTTATCGACAGGGTTTTACATTGATCAGCCACAATACAGCGACTACCACTATCGTAATGATCCACTACGCAAATTGCCTCAGGTTGATTTATCGAAACCGAAGTTATTGGCAAAGTCGTTTGTGATTGACCGCTTAAAAGGCAGTGATGTTAAAGGTGAGCTGGTTGTTTTAGGTGATCGGGTTTTAATTAAACTTAATAATAACCACCATCAGTTGGCATTTGTTAATAAAGCCCCCAATCACGCAACAAATTCATTTAAAGCCAAAATGGACAGTTGGATGGGGCCATTGACCTTTGAATTTGATTTAAAGGGCGAAAATAGCGCAGTGATGATTGGTAATAGCCGTTACCCAGTCAAGTTATCAACGCTCAATGCGCCCTCAGAAATATCGCTATCGCGACCATTAAAAAACACAAATGCAGCAAATATTTTAGGCGCTGAAGCCACCATTTGGAGCGAAATGGTGAGCGACGACAATATTGATTTGCGCATTTGGCCGCGTTTGTACGTGATAAGTGAACGCTTGTGGTCAAATGAAAAAAATACAGATGAAAACAGCATGTATTTGCGCTTGGCTTTTATCAATACATTCGCTGCAAATGTGATTGGGGCAGCGCACTTGTCGCAGCAACAAAGTGGTTTTGAACGCTTGCTTTCTAAGTCGCTTAGTAAACAAGAAAAAGTCACTACCTTAGCGCTTCTGAATACGATGGCAGCACTGCTTGAACCTGCTCATTACTATACTCGTCACCATATTAAATATTTAAACGATGAATATCATCAAGAGGCGCCACTTAATTTATTTGTTGATTATTTAAATGTTGAAAGCGAGCAAGTACGCCAAATTAAACGCTGGGTATTAGCCTATACCGCGGGCGATGTTAATTCGCTCACGCAATTAGATGATCAATTAATAAAGTGGCAAAAAGGCCTTGAAATGGGGTT
This sequence comes from Pseudoalteromonas sp. MMG024, assembly GCF_021654175.1. Lineage (NCBI taxonomy): Bacteria > Pseudomonadati > Pseudomonadota > Gammaproteobacteria > Alteromonadales > Pseudoalteromonadaceae > Pseudoalteromonas > Pseudoalteromonas sp. MMG024. Next base: position 223,668 of record NZ_JAKFZO010000002.1, on the reverse strand, counting down.
TGAAACCCTTTCATCAAGTAAAACATTAAGCGAGCTAAAACCGACGCTTGTATCACTAACGCAATTTATTGGGCTTTCACAACAGGTGATAAGCAGTTGTAAAGGTGAAATAAAAGGCACCGGGTTAGACGAGCAATTGCTTGATTTACAAAAACTCACAGACGAACTTGTGATTGCAGGTATTTATCCAATGCGAGATCTCTATCTTGCTTGCACCGAACAATAAGGAATAACAATGAAATTAAACATAGCAAGTGCACTAATTCTGGCATTATTTGCCGCCCATGTAAGCAGTAACACGATATTCGAGACAAGTGACTGGGTGAAAGATAATGCGTTCACCAATGGCATAGAGGGCCCAGCGGTTGACTCGCAAGGTGTGTTATATGCGGTGAATTACAAACACCAAGGCACTATCGGTAAAGTGCTTGGTAAAGATAATGTTGAGACGCTCGTCACGCTTAAAAATGGCTCTATCGCTAATGGCATTCGCTTTGATAAAAAAGGCAACATGTATATTGCTGACTACGTTAATCACAATGTACTGAAAATAGCAGCCAAAGACTCAGCGCAAGGCGGCGAGCTCGCAGACAAAGTTAAGGTATTTGCTCATAATGCAAAAATGAATCAACCAAATGATCTCGCCATTATGGATAACGGTATTTTATTTGCGAGCGACCCAAACTGGCAAACCAGCACAGGTAATTTATGGCGTATAAACCAACAAGGTGAATCAAGTTTATTAGAGGCGAATATGGGTACCACTAATGGTGTTGAAGTAAGCCCAGATAATAACACCTTGTATGTGAACGAAAGTGTGCAGCGTAAAGTTTGGCGTTATGATCTTGACGCCCAAGGCAATGTTTCTAATAAACAACTGCTGATTGAATTTGATGATTTCAGCCTTGATGGCATGCGTACAGATAAGGCAGGTAACTTATATATTGCACGCTATGGTGCAGGTGTTATTGCGGTGGTTTCTCCAAAAGGTAAATTACTAAGAGAAGTAAAACTAAAAGGGCAATTTCCAACAAATGTGGCGTTTGGTGGCAAAAACGGTAAAAACCTGTTTGTAACCATGCAAAAACGCGGCGCCATTGAAACCTTTAATGTGGATATTGCTGGTAGAGCCTTTAACTTGTAACTCGTGATGAATACGTGAAAATTATTGCAACTTTTTAGCGCATACAAGCTCTATTGATAAGAATACAATCATTAGAGATAGAGATGTCGTTTAAAAAAGTTTGGCCTGCAATAGTGTGTTTTAGTTTCTCATTAATCGCGTATTTTGCTTATCAATTTACAGGAGTTACGGTTGATGAAAATGGATTTTTAAGGGAGGCATTTTTTCTTATTCCCATTTCATTGAGCTTGTTTATGTTAGGCAGTGTATTACTTGTGGTTTTTATTGCCTTAAAAGTAAAAGCGGGTAGACGCTCACAACTTAGCTGATTGTAAACCGCCTCCTTGTTGTTAAAGACATTAAGCTATCGCCCAGTAAATACTGGGCGATTTTTGAACTAAATTTCGCTGTGATTGACTAGCGAATCGACCAATTGACTGAAAGTCTTGGCACTTTTTGCCTGATTAAGTGAATAGCCTGTGATTTTTGCAATATCAATTAAATCAAAGTAGCCGCGCAATTCGTTTTGATTAGCACCTGTTACCAATAGATATTCGTAGCTGGCTTTTTCCATGGTTGTTAACACGTCGCCCACTTTGGCATTGGCAAGTGTTGTTTCTGATACAGTATCAATCTCTTCTAATCTCACCATAATGTCACCAATCGTAAGTTGTGCACGTGTTAAGCCTTTTTTACTTGCTATTTTAAGTACATAACTGCTTGCTAGGCGCGCTTTTGAAATCACGCCTTTTAGTTGGTTTTGTCCATCAACTACAAAGCTGGTGCGCATATGGGTTTTTTCCAAAATGCGGTTTGCATCATCTAAATTAGTATCGATATCAATATACTGCAAAGGCTCAAGGTGGAAGCCATGCATTACAAATGAAGCAGGGCTTGAAAGTGACACGCTAGTGTCTACATGAACTTGTGCAAATACGCTGGCGCCTTCAAGAAGCGGTTTTGTTGAAAATGAAGTGAATTGGTTCATAACGACCACCTTATTTGTTAACTGTTAGAATTAAGATAAATATAAAAAGCTAACAGGTTGTAGGCGGTGCTCTTATTAGTTTAATCGCGATGCGTGATTGAATCGCAGGTTGTGTTCTTTGGTTGGGTTGGTGAAAATTTAACGCTATGGCGTTTTTTGAGCTGACGTCTAACGCGACATCGTCAAAATCAAGTTGGTTTGGGTTTAAGTCTTCAGCGTTATCAACGCAAATAACGGTTGCTTGGCTATCGCTTGCAATAGCTGTCGTGGTGCTTAAGCTAAGCGCCAAAACAACTACTGTAACGACAAACAACCAACGAAGCATAATTTACAACTTAAAAATTACTGTTAATTTAATAGTGGGTCTGTTTGGTAGATAATTCAATATTTATTTTAATAAAAATTTATTTTATTTTTAATTTCAAATGTTAGAGGATTCTAACTTAATGTTTCTTTGAGACTAATTTTTGCCGAATATATTTATATTCGGCAAAAATACTTGGTTAGGCAGATGCAAATTCACTTCTAGCTAGCTTGCGTCGTGAAGGCTTTCTGCGTTTAAGCCACAAATAGCATCCGGTAATCGCAAATATAAGCGGTGTTAAACCGATTAAACACCAAATTATACGGCTCGGTAACCCTGCAAAATAGCCAAAATGTAGCTTGCGAAAGCTATCTACCGCAACTAAAAAGAACGGTGCTTCACGAATATCGTAGTTAGGCAGTTGTTTTCCAGTTTCTTTATCAAAGCTTACTGTTGACGCGTATTCGCTTGTAACAAAGCTGGTATTTGCAACGTCGCCAAAAAACGTTATCGGTAAATCGGGCTCAAAAGGAAACATTAAATAAGTCGCCCTAAAGCCGCCCATTTGTGTTTTTGCGGTTAGCATTAAGTTATCGAGTGAAAGCTGATGGTTGTATAGTGGCCCTTTAACTAAATGTGGTGGCTCATCAGCGTGCTCAAATTCATGATGAATAATTTCAGATATATTCCAGTATACGCCTGTAAAACCTAAAATAAGCAGCACTGGCGCAGACCAAATTCCGACTAGTTTATGTAGATCGCTAAAAAAAGCGATGCGCTTAACTTTTAAGCGTAAGGTAAAAAATTTCTTCCAAAACTGGCGGTAAATAATAAAGCCTGAAATGCCCATAAACATTAAAATAAGCGAAATAGTGCCAGTAAACCAAAGGCCAGTTTCGCCAATTAAAAATTTGTAATGTAGGTCTAACAGCCAATCGGTAAGATAATGGTCGACCGCTTGTGGCGTTGATCGAACAATGCCTTGGTATTGATCTAAATAGACTTTAAACCACTCGTCTGTACCGTGTTTGAGTACGTATACCCGATCAGCGGTTTGCCCATCATCAAATATTTCCCAGCTGCCAATTTCATAGTTAGGCAAATTGTGTTTGATGGTTGTGTGCAAGTTATCGAAGCTAAGCCGAGTTCCAGGTGAAGCATTCACACTTGCCAGTTCGGGCATAATTAAGTGATCAATTTCTTCTTTAAAAACTAAAATACTGCCCGTAAGCGAAATTATAATAAGCGGCAGGGCAATGACTAAACCGCAGTAGCGGTGCCAAAGATGGAGTTTCTTTTTCATAATTCGGTGACGTCCGTTTATAAAAACAACAAAAGGCCGCATAGCGCGACCTTTACGTTTTGAGTTTTTGTTTAACGACTACAGCACGTCCTGCTGCGTATTCATTTAAGCGGCCTGATACGTCTGCATCTAAACGCATATTTGACCAAGAACCCGCAGTAATTGATACATCGGCGCGCAGGTCATCGGTTGGACGTTTACGAATAAAGTTAACCGTAGCTGATGGGTTGCCGGCACCTGTCATCATGCCGTTTGCACCCATAACCACTTCAATTCGTTGATAAATGGCTGTATCAAGTGTGCCTTGCAGTGCGCCACTTTCTTGCGGTAAGCCTAACCCGTCTACTTGAAAGTTGGTGATATCAAAACCGCGTGCCTTGTAGTAAGTACGATCGGTTTCAATTTTTTCAACCGAAACGCCCGGAGTTGTTTCAAGTACTTGATTCACATCATCAAGTGAAAAGTCGTTCATAAGGGCACGAGTAATTACGCGTACAGATTGTGGCGTTTCCTTAATCGAAATACCAAGTTTCGAAGCGGTTTCTGCTTCTACGGCAAGGTAGTTTGAGTGGTTCTTTCCTAACACCTCAATTTTTTCGATGCTTTTATCCGTTTGATCGTTGGCAAAAAGTGGGGTGGCGAACACTGAAGATGTGGCAACAAATAAAGTACTTAGTTTAAAAGCACGCGATTTCATAACAGGGACCTAAATTCACAAGTGACTAAAAATTGTTGCGTATCGTAATTTAAATGATAATCGATCTCAATAAGGTTATTGTGTTTTTTTCATTTGTTTCTTTTACACTGTTAAATTGGTTTTTATCGAAACAGAAAAGATATTAGCAAGGTATTGGAGGGTAGGCAGCGTTGTTAGGAGTGGATCTTTGCACCGGCAGGGGCCATTAAAATTGAGATGTAATGTCGTTTGGGGTGTAATACCCTCTAGTAGAGTGCAGGAAACTTTTGCTTGTTGTCAGCACATTTTGAACAATCGTTAGATGGCGAATAATAATTTATTACCCATATTTATAAGTGAAATTAAACATGGGTATGTATATAACCTGAATTCGGAATAATAAATTATTTTCTAGCTGCAACTTTAACTTATTACTGCGTTAAATTAGTTGGCAATAGACGAGCTATTGGCGCTCAAATTTGCCTTGTACTAAGAAAAACTATCAAGCTAGAAAGTTTAAAACAATAAAATACATATATTACATGTTACTAGTTAACTTCTTACTCCGGGTTCAGGTTAAATCAGGCTTATGCCCAAGTGCGCAGTCCAATGCCACCATGCCATGCTAAATAAATAACAATAATGCTTTGTAAAGAGATAAAAATCAGAGAGATGATAAAAAACGTTTTATGCGTTATCTTCGATTTAACCAAATATAAACAGCGCAGCGTTAAAGCACTCGTTAACAGCATCATTAAACTGCTTAACAAGATCCCGAGTGAGAAAATGCTCAGTGTGCCTAAACGTGAAATTGGTTCGGCTAAGCCTAATCCAATCAATACTAAAAACAGCAAGCTTGTTAACGCGGCAGATGACACGTTTTTGCGAAGTGATATGGCAAATTTGTTGGTAAGCTTCTTACGTTTAACTTGAATAGGCCAAATAATGCTGTAAAAGCACATACCCAGTAACAGTATTAGCCAAATAAATAAAATGATTTTATCTGCCCAAGCATTGAGCGCTGAAACTGGTTTAAATACACGATCGCCATAGTGAAAAACAAGCCCTTCGATGGGATCAATTCCTTGCTTCATTACTACATTCCCATGGCTGTTTTGCCAATCACTTTGACCATTCAATGTAAGAGTACGCTGCCAGCCAGACGGAAAAACTTGCTTAAAAGAGGCGCCATCATGTGTTATGTGTAGTTTGTTAAATGCACTAAGGCGCTCAAGAAAGTAGCGGTTTTGGAAGCGCGGATTGATATATTGATAATAGCCAGATTGTTCTAATAAAGCTGCCGGGATAGGGGAAGGTTTATGCGCGTTTGTGTCGGTATATTTTTCTAACGATTTACTGATAGCAAAACCAATTTCTCTTATTGCTCGAGCATTATCACTGTTTTGTAATAACACAAAACCGGCATTGAATTCTGGCGAGTAAACGAATTCAGTCATCCAGCCGGGCAATGATCCATCGTGGCCACGATATTTTACCCCTTTATAAAAACGTGCTGAATTTGTAATACCGTAACCGGCATCAAATTTACCCACGTTGGTAGAATGTGAGAATCCCATTCTGCTTAGCATTTCATAACTTAATATTGTTGAGTCTTTTTTAATGAATAGCGTTAACAGCTTTGCCATGTCAGTAATTGTTGACGATACCGCACCCGCTGGTTTCATCAGAATGTGTTTGTAAGCGACAGGTTTATGTTTACGATACCCTGTTGCTAACGCTTCTGATTCAAAACCTTCATAGGTCGTATTTTCCATCGCAAGCGGCTTGAGAATGTGTTCTTCAACGTAACTTTCAAAAGCAACCCCTGTCACTTTTTCGATAATCAGTGCGACAACAGTTGATGCTGTGTTGGTGTAAGCATGACGTGTGCCGGCAGGCCAACGAGAGGTGCGGCTATTGGGATTAACCGCTAGCACTTGCTCTAATGACATAGGAGGGTTGTTGGAATAAGCAAATTCGCTTAACGAGATTTCTCGCCAACCTGCTGTGTTTTCCAATAAATGGATCAGTTTAATGGGGTGGCTATCGGCCCAGGGATTATGATATTCCAAGTCAGGTAATAAGGTTTTGAGTGTATCGTCAAAAGACAGTTTATTTTGTTCAATTAATTGCAATGCAGCAATTCCAACGAACAGTTTACTCACGGAACCTATTCGGTATTGAGTTGACGTTGTAGCTTGTAGAGCCTGTTTTTGATTGGCGTTACCGATTACCTTGATGTATTGCGGCTTGCCAGGCTCTATGATTGCGTAAGCAATCGAGGGTATTTTATGTTGTTTTACTATTTCATTAATTTGTTTATCAAGCGCATGTTTGTTGTTTGCATGGGCTAGGTTGATATAGCTAAAAATTAAGCTTGTAAGGAACAAACTTATCAAAAAATACAAAGATTTCACGTATTCACCTTTTGATTATTAATTACGACGAAGTGATGGCAACATGATTTGCTTAATGCTTTTCTAAATTCAAAGAAAGTTTTGTTATGTCTTGTGATAGTATGCAAAAATACCGTGTTCACAAAAAGTCACAACTCAATAAGGTATTGTTTTAAATGGAAGAAAATAATGAAATACGCACAGGGTATCGCATTAGTGAGTTTGAGTTGTGCACTACCTCTGAGCAGTTTTTTAAGCTTGGAAATCGCATTGCGATTGAGCCGCAATTATTTAGCTTGTTGCATTTTTTGATTACCAACCGCGCTAATATTGTTTCGCGAGAGCAAATAGAGCGTGTAGTTTGGGCAGGTCGCCCTGCAACGGATGAATCGATTCGAGCTGCGATTAAAAAACTACGTGATTTATTAGGTGACAATGCGCGTGCACCTCTATTTATTAAAACAATACCTAAACAAGGATATAAATGGCTGGCGTCAGTTGAGGAAATCACAGCCTCATCGTTAGAGCAAAAACAGCAACGCAAAGGTTTCAAGCCAGTATTAATCGTTTTGATGATTGCTGTATTGGGACTTTTACTCTGGATTTTTAGCCCAAAACACCTTCCTGAAGTTTCGCCACAAAGCACTATCGATCGATTAACCACGTTATCTGGTTCTGAAATATTTGCTGATTATAATAAAGCATCACAACAACTGGTGTTTCTTCATCGCGAATCAAACATCAGTGCGCAGCAGCTTTATATTAAAGATTTGATTACGAATGAAATTCAACGTTTAAGTTGGGACGACAAACACTATACCGATAGTTTTTGGTCGCCAGATGGTAAGCAGTTGGTCTTTACATCTGGCTTTGGTCCGAAGGTAAAACACTTTGTCGCAAGTTTTGATGAAAACCGTAATGTTACTGAAGTAACACCCTTTGAAATAATGGCAAATACGCCAAAATACATTCTTGGCTGGCAAATTGATCAGTCAGGGCTATGGCTTGCCGATGAAGTAACGAATCCAACCCCTCACAGCATTTATCGTTTTGATTTTACCACGCAAGATATAGAGCCTGTGTCTTTACCCAATGTCACTGGTCGTGGTGATTACTATGCTGCACAGTCAAAAAATGGTGAGCAGATAGCTATTTTGAGAGAAGTCGAAAACAATCAGTCATCTTTAATCATTGTGGATTTGACAAGCAATGATGTGATTGCAAATCACTTGCTGCCTTTTACGGCAAACCGCATGGTATGGTTATTTGATGATAGTGGTGTGATTATTAGTAACTTTTTTGGCCAAGCTGCCACGTTCAAGTTGGCAAATAACGGCTTTGCTTTTGATATCGATCTTCCCCCTAATGCAATCGATATTTACGCAAGTTGTGGCGAACGCTGTTTGATCTTAAGACAGCACAATGGTGACTACTTGGATTTAAAAGAAATACCACAGCCCAAATTAAACCAAGTTAATCACAGCGAAACACCGCACCTTTTTAATACTAGGGTATTGAAAAAAAATGGCGCGCAGGACTTACCGCTGTATGTGGGGGAGCGTAAAGCGCTCGTTTATGCTTCATTAGAGGCTAATCAGCTTGCCTTGACGTTACTAAATAATAACAACCAAGAGCAGGATATTATTTCGTTTGATACGCCAGAAGGCCTCAGTGCAATAGCTGCTTCTTTTGATGGAGATCGAATCGCGGGAGTTGTTGATGGGCGCTTATTTATTGTTAATGATATTCACTCGATTAAAACGGCACACCCGCCTAAGTTTGTAAGTAAAGCGCTTGAGCGTTTAGAAAATCCAGTATGGCATGAAGATAGTGTTCATATATACCTTGCTCATTATGTTGGTAATTCGCCTGCCATTATTAAATTGAATACGCAAACGAATGAACGAAGCCGAATTATTGATGGGTTTGTGAGTTTTAAAAAGAATTCTGATCATAAAAGTGCCATTGCAATCGACCCAAGCTTAATGGCGTGGCATTTAACAAAACAAGATGGGCAATGGCAAAAAGTGAATGCGCTCGGCAAGGTGCACTCAGCAAATGTGCATCGTTGGGATTACTTGGGCAATGTGTTTTATTACACAAAATTGGAACAACGGGTTGGATTGCTTTGTCAGCGAACAATAAAAGCCCAAACAAGCCTAGGAGCAGAGCAATGTACCGCGATAGGTAAAAACATGTTTCGCTTAAATTTTGATATTCAACCAAACGACTCCACCCTAGTTATGGTGGAATCGTTAAGTGCACAAAGTGATATTATTCGTTTAACTTGGTAAGCGTATTTACACTATGTTTTGCAGCTTATTTGTTGGCGTTAAATTTTACATTATTTGGCTTTCGTTTCGGGCGTTTAGCTTGTGCGTTATTATCACTTCTGCCTTTGCTATTTTGCTTTGGTTTTTCGCCATTTTTAGGCTTAGCATTGTGTGAACTGCTTTTCTTTTTTGGCTTACTTACCGCTTTTGCTTCAGCTTTTACTTTGTCGTTGGTGCTAGCGTTTTCTTTTGGCTTTTTCGGTTTCTTCGGCTTTTTAGGCTTAATTGGGCGCGTATCTAGCTTTGAATCTGGCACTGGGCTTTGTGGTTCAAACCCAGCTTCAATTTTACGCGGAATAACTTCTTGGATAAGTCGTTCAATACCAAATAAATCGGCAGCGACGTCTTGGGTTACAAATGAAATCGCTTCACCTGATGCACCTGCACGGCCAGTACGACCAATACGGTGAACATAATCTTCATATACATTTGGTAGATCAAAGTTAACCACATAAGGCAGCTCTTGAATATCAAGGCCACGCGCAACAATATCGGTAGCAACCAGTACATTTACATCACCTAATTTAAAGCCATTAAGTGCGTTCATACGTGCGCTTTGGCTTTTATTGCCGTGAATTGCAGCGGCATTAATCTTTGCTTTTTCAAGGTCACGAACTAAACGGTTTGCACCATGCTTAGTACGCGTAAATACTAATACCTGTTGCCAGTTATTGGTTTTTATTAGGTGTTTAAGCAAGCTAGTGCGTTTACTTTTATCAACGGGATACGCCCATTGGGTCACTGTTTTAGCGGTTGTATTGGCAGGAGCAACTGAGATTTCGATTGGGTCGTTAATTAGGCCTTTAGCAAGTGCGCGAATATCGTCAGAAAAGGTTGCTGAAAACAGCAAATTTTGGCGCTTTGAAGGCAGCGCTTTAATAACGCGTTTAATATCATGAATAAAACCCATGTCGAGCATGCGGTCGGCTTCGTCAAGCACAAAGAGTTCAAGCTGGTCAAACTTAACAGCATTTTGTTGGTAAAGGTCAAGTAAGCGGCCAGGCGTGGCAACTAAAATATCGCAACCTTTTCGCAGTTTCAGCATTTGTGGGTTAATTTTAACACCACCGTAAACAACTTGGCACGAAAGGGGGAGGTGTTTGCTGTAGGTTGCAACACTTTGCCAAACTTGCGCTGCTAATTCTCGCGTTGGTGTGAGTACTAATGCACGCACTTGATTGCTGCGAACCTTTGGCCCTTTGCTTAGCATTTCTAGCATTGGCAGTGTAAAACCTGCGGTTTTACCTGTACCGGTTTGCGCCGCAGCCATTACGTCACGTCCCGCTAATATTGCTGGAATTGACTTTTCTTGAATTGGCGTTGGGCTTTCATAACCTTGCTCTTCAATTGCTTGGTTTATTTCAGGGCACAGGTTTAAGTCTGAGAAATGCATTTTTAGTAACTCTTATAACGGCGGCCGAGCAGGGTACAGCATCCCCGCTCGGAACGCAATTTTCACGTGATTTCAGTAATGACAGCTTTTTGCGTCATAACAAATATAGAGCGGCTTTATTGAACAAAATTAATTGCTTATCACTACTCTAAACTTGAAATGTTGACTATTGTTTAATTACTGGAAATTTTGCAGGTAAACAGATGTTAGTTTTAGTAAGAGGGATGCTGTTGGTTTCCCTGTTTATCACAAGTCACGCAATTGCACAAAAGCGCGTTTTTAATATCTACCATGACTCTGACTATTCAAATCATGGCGAATCCGCCAATGCGATGAAAATGGGTTTTTTAGCTGCGCTTTCGCAATACGAAAACGAGTTTAACAACATAGAATTTAACTTTATTGAAAAAGATCATCGCGGTAACAGTAATCGTAGTTTGTTGCATATGAAGCAATTTTTGGCAGACCCACATGCTCTGTTTATGTTGGGCGGCTTACATTCGCCACCTTATATAAAGTACAAGCAGTTTATTAGTAAAAATGAAGTGTTGCTACTTGTGCCATGGGCTGCAGGTGGGCCAATTACTCGCCATGCAGAGCCTACAAATTGGGTATTTCGTGTATCGGTTGATGACACTAAAGCGGGGTATCGCATCGTCAGCTTTGCACGCGATCAATTAGGGTGTGAGCAGCCCCACATGCTGCTTGAGCAAACGCCTTGGGGCAAGTCTAATCACAGTACCATGCGAAAGGCGCTAGGCAGCGAACATGACAGTGCTGTAACCTGGTTTAGTTGGAATACAAAACTTAATCAAGCCAAAATAATGCTGCGAGATATTACCTCAACGCGCGCAGAGTGTATTTTGTTTGTTGGTAATGCAGTAGAGGGCAAGCAATTTGTTGATGCAATGGCGGCGCTGCCGGCTGACCAACGCGTGCCAATAGTGAGCCATTGGGGGATCACTGGCGGCGACTTTTATAGCTATGTAAAACAACATCTAGCCACTGACGTTAAACTAAACTTTATTCAAACGTGTTTCGCTATCGAACCACAAAACCAGTCTCCTCTTGCAAAACAGGCCGCTGTTACAGCCACAAAGTTGTTTCCAAATAAATTTACTGGGTTGGAAAACTTATCGGCGCCAGCTGGATTTATTCATAGCTTTGATTTAGCAAAAATATTTTTAACCGCGTTTGTTAATGTTAAAACTGAGGGCGATATTAGCGATATTCGTTTATCTCTGCGCGATGAATTAGAGCGTATTAAGAAGCCCATTAGAGGTTTGATTAAAACGTATCAACCACCGTTTTCTCAATGGAGTCCTACCCAGCCTGATGCCCATGACGCGTTAGGACTTGAAAACTTATGTATGGCTGAATACAAAGCGAATGGTGGTATTCGTGTGTTTAATAATATAGAGCGCTAAATGGCGAATAATAAATTAACTACAAAGCTATCAGCTAATAGTGCGTTTTTATCTTTTGTGGTGCTAAGCCTGTTACTGTCGGTTTTAGTGAGCGCAGTATTTGTCGGTTTCACCACTGATAAAAATATGCGGCAATATGAGATTAATAACGCCAAGACCGAAGCTAAATTAAGCGCAAGTTACATTCAACAGTTTGTAGAAACACGATTACAGCTGCTGCGTGACTTGGCTAAGCAACCTATGTTAGTGAATGGTGTTATGGGTTCAGATGTGTCTGCTGCATCTTTGTCAGATTATTTAGATGACTATCATTTAGTTGGTAAAAAGCATCCAATTTGGCTTGTGAATATTGCTAGTGAACTTGTTTATAGTAACAGTGAAGCAGAGCCTCCCGATTTAAACGCCCCTTGGCTTGCACAACTGTTGAGTGAAAACGTTGCTCACGTAGTGACTTTAAATACGTTGCAAGACGGTGATCATTTTTTAATTGCGGTACCTGTAGAGTATAACGGGTTTACCGAAGGGGTAATGATTGTTGAATTCCGCTATTCCCTCGCTGAGCTTTTTCAAGATGTAATAAACAGTGCGAATTATGGCGTAACGCTTAATGGAAAATGGTTAGATTTCTCAAGTTTAAAGAGCAATACCGAATATTTATCGGTTGCTACGCTGGCACTTGGAAACACCGGACTTACGCTCAATTATCATTTAAATATGCAACTTATTGAGCAGCGCGTGATGGCGGTGATTATTAAAATAGCGTCGTCAATTTTAATAAGCCTTTTGGTGGCTTGGATAGTACTTTATCTCGTCGGCCACAGATTATTGCTCGATCCCTATCGGCGTTTAGCGGCTTCTGAGCGTGCAATTAAACTCAGTGAAGAACGCTATAAAGTGGCTGTAGCTGGAAGTAACGATGGTTTGTGGGATTGGGATATAAAAGCCGGAACGGTTTATTATGCGCCGCGCTATAAAGAACTACTAGGCTACTCGTCATACGATGAGGCGTTTCCTAATACCTTTGCGAGTTTTGAAAATGCCCTGCACCCTGATGATAAAGAACGCGTCAATACAGCAATCGAACAACATTTAAAAGAAAGGCAGCTTTACGATATTGAGTACCGCTTACGCACAAAAAGTGGGGAGTACCGGTTTTATCGTGCAAGAGGTACCGCAATTTGGGATGAAAATGGCAATGCCACGCGTATGGCGGGATCGCTTACCGATGTAACCGAGCGTATTGAAATAAACAAAGCGCTGGAATTAGCTAAACATCAAGCGGAAAATGCCAATAAAGCGAAAAGTGAATTTTTGGCGTCAATGAGTCATGAGATCCGAACACCAATGAACGGGGTGTTAGGTATGCTTAATTTACTGCAAACAAGCGAACTGTCGAAAGAACAATTACATCGGGTAAATGTGGCAATTGGCAGTGCAAATGCACTATTAAACTTACTCAATGATATTTTGGATTTTTCAAAAATTGATGCAGGTAAACTCGAGCTTGAATCAATTGAGTTTGATTTACGCACCTTGCTTGGCGAATTTGCAGAGGCCGCCGCGATTCAGGCTCATCAAAAAAACCTTGAATTGATACTGGACATTACCAACGTAAATGCACAAACGGTGATGGGCGATCCAAACCGTCTTCGTCAAATATTATACAATTTAGTCGGTAATGCCATTAAGTTTACCGCACAGGGTGAAGTAGTGATAAAAGCGGCCTTAGAAGTAAAAGGTTCAGATCAATATCTGCTTAATTGTGAAGTTAATGACACCGGAATTGGTATTCCAGAGCAGCAACAATCCAAGCTTTTTAAAACATTTTCTCAGGTAGACGCCTCTACAACACGTAAATATGGTGGCACTGGGTTAGGTTTGGCTATCGTTAAACAGTTGTGTGAACTGATGGGGGGCAGCATTGAGGTGAGTAGTCTCGAGGGCAAGGGGAGCAGCTTCAAATTTAGTTTAGTGCTTGGCTGTGGCAGTGGGGCTAAAGCCAGTATTCCATCGATTGATATTAGTAAATTACATATTTTGATTGTTGACGACAATAAAACAAATTTAGACGTTTTACGTGGTCAATTTGAGTTTTGGGGTGCACGTGTAACTGAAGCGCTTTCAGCAGATGAAGCGATGTTGATGTGTAAATCTTACTTTGAAACTCACCAACGTTGCTTTGATATTGCGTTTTTGGATATGCAAATGCCGAATGTTGATGGTGCGCAATTAGGTAAAGCGATTAAACAGCATCCAGATTTTCATGCAACAAAATTGGTGATGATGACCTCAATGAACCATCAAGGCGATGCATCTTATTTCGCAGAGCTTGGTTTTGCGGGCTATTTTCCGAAACCCGCGACGACCTCAGATTTACTCGATGCGTTATCGATTGTGGTTGACGGCGGCGATGCACTTGAGCAAGCAACACCTTTAGTAACTCGCCATTATATTCAAACGCTACAAACTCACGCGACAAATGTTCAGGTTAAATGGGCGAAAAATATTAAACTATTGCTTGCTGAAGATAACCAAGTAAATCAAATTGTTGCCAAAAGCACCTTAGCCAAATTAGGTTTAACGGACGTTAAAATTGCCTCAAATGGGCAAGAGGTACTCAATATACTAAACGAAAGTGAAGACAGCTTTACTGCAATTTTGATGGATTGCCAAATGCCAGAACTCGACGGCTATGATGCCACCAAGGCGATTCGAAATGGTAAGGCAGGCAAACACAACGAACGTATTCCAATTATCGCTATGACGGCAAATGCAATGGTTGGCGATCGCGAGAAGTGTATCTCAGCCGGAATGGATGATTACATTACTAAACCAATTGTTGAAGCCAATCTTAAAACTAAACTGCGCGCGTGGCTGCCAGAGGAAAAACAAAGCTGAATCTTGAACGCCTAACAGATTCAAGCTAGTTACATGACATGGCTTTACTTGAATCGCTAAGTGATTTGAGGCATTTTCATTAACCAAGTTGTATCCTAATCATGAATTTTTAAGAAAAAGGTTTCTATGAATAAAGGAAATGCGCCATATAAAGTGTTTGTTGTTTTTATGGGATAGTATCACTTGAAATTACGTTTTTTTTAATCAAATTATAACGCTTTAATGCATTCTCTATAACTCGCCTAAAACTTCGCATTATGTTTTTGGCATCTTTCATTTGCAAACTTTAGCTTAGTAACCGCTTTTGATTGTAATAACATCAAAATAAGTAGACTCTTTTTTGTATATTTCAGGTAGCTGAAACATGGTGTAAAAACCTATTTACTTGAAAGTAAACCACACGATTTATCGCTAGTATAAAATGACTAGATGTCAAATTTTACAATCGCTTTAAATTGAGTAATAACTCTATATTCAAAGGGGTCGGCAATATTTTGCATTAAATTCAGTTGTTTATAATTTTTAATGTTTTAGTGTGAATTTTTCTCATTTTCTTGATTTAACATGTTGTACACGTATAATGCCCCGATTACGGAGACAGATTAAATGGATTTATCAAGGTGAGAAATCAATACCAGAGCCTCGTTTCAGGGCTTATTTCAGCATGTATATTATGTACAAACCTATCATTGAATGCACTGGAGCTCGCTGAAATTGAAGCGGCAGAAGCGCAAGTAAAGGACTTGGCAGAAAGTGCAGATAAAGGCCTCAGTCAAGTTCCTTCACTCGTGACACAACTGAACCAATTTGAAACGCAATATAATGCGCTGACAACGACACCTAATAATACTCATGCACCTCTTGAAGAGGCGGTTTTGCGCACTAAGTTTTTACTAGCAAATCATGTTTACGAGTATGCTCTTTACCCTTCATTACAAGCTGACATGATTGCACTTGCAAATGGTACGAGTCACGTTGCACTTGCACAGAAGTCGATTAACTTGGCTATTATGCTCGGCGGCCCCACCACGCGTGCTGAACAATTTTATACAAGTTATTTATCGGATCTCGATCTTGGAGGTTTACGTTTTCGTGAAACGCTTATGTATTTCACCTATCACCCTAAACCAGAGATAAAATCAGACATTGACTTTTTTGCCAGTGAGCTGGCGCATCCAATCTTTAGAGGCCCAGCAAGTTGGATATTTGGCAAGCTGAGTACGCCTGGTGATAGTGTGGCGATAGCCAAACTTGCAAAAGCATTAGATCAATCAATAGCAGATAACTATGGCTTTGATACAACGCTATTGACGCTACTAGGATTAGCTGAAGTTGCTGATTTTAAATATATCACAGCTAACTATGGTAGTGCAGGGTTGCCTCCCGAATACCTCACATTGATAGAGCGTTACATTACCTATCGAAAGGCACTATTACCAGAAAAGCTTAATTTAATTAAAGCGAACTTTAATCGTGTTATGAGTCAATATGAGCGTGATGAAGCACTCAAGCTTTTACTGACAGAAAATCGCTCGTCTATTTTAGCTAACTTGAATCTTATGCATGATGTTGAAAGTGGTTTATTTATTGCCCCAGAGCTAGCCGACTTAGCAAACATTTTAGGGTATACCATTTCAGGCAGTGCCGATAACCCAGTGATTACTGCAAAAAGCTTAAATTAAACAAAGCGTAATTCTACGATAAACCAAGCTTTGCGCGTTGTTGTGACTGTTTCTTTACAGATATTAAGTGAAAACTGTGCTTAGGAACGCACTGTAACAAGATGCGCAAAAGCCACAAACACAGCACTTTAACGCGCTCTAGTGTAGCGAAAAGTGACTAAAAATGGCCAATAACAACAATATGATAAGACAACACAGCGCTTGAAAAGGACTAATAATAAAATGAAACCCCTGTTTTTAACGCTCTGCATTTTGGTGTTGGCCGGGTGCACAAGCTTGATGGATAAGTCACACGGCTACCGTGGGCCCATTGCGGTGACGGTTAAACCGCAAGATGGCATTGAATCGACAGAGCCGTTTGTTATCACATCGGCCCATGTTGAAACCTGTGGTCATGGTGGCTGCCCGTATGATGATAGCTACAATTACTATCGGCATAAAAGGCTCGGCTACGCTAATCAAGCAGTGGTTTTTCCGCGGGAAAAGCTGCAACTATTTATATCAAATGCCTACGCCAATATATTATTTAAGTTAGTACATCCGCTGTACTCTAACTCAACCACAGAAAGAGGAATTGCACCAAGTAGCGCGGATGAAACAATTCCGCTGACCCTAGAAGCCGAACCGTTTGAGGCAAAATTAGCTTATATTGAGGGGTATGCGGCTGACTACAAGGCTAAAATGGCGCAGTTTGCGCGGTGGACTAGAGAGTATCGCGACAATGAATGGTCATACGGGCAAGCGCGATACAATCTAAGAAGAGCTGTTCTATGGCAAATTCGCATGATGCGAGAAGAATATTTACCGCAGTTTTCGCCCGAAGAGCAGGCCCGGATTAAGGCGAAATATAACCCCATTTATAAAGAGTGGTTCTATCGCTACCCAGAAACAAACTGTTCCGGTAGCTCGGATTGCCAGGACGATATAAAAAAACCAAGGACGAAACATTTTTATGGACTGTAAGTTTAAACTGACGAAACTAGTGTTCTGCTTAGCACTATCAGGAGTGAGCCTAACAGGTATAGCCCATGATACTAATACCACCCATCCACGTATCAATGAGATTATTGGCGAGTCTATTTTGGTATTTAATCCCCCAATGCCAAGGCTAACGGCGCTTTACAAGGAACAATAAAATGAAACGCTTATTTTTAACACTTAGCATTTTGGTGTTGGCCGGGTGCACAAGCTTGATGGATAAGTCACACGGCTACCGTGGGCCCATTGCGGTTACGGTCAAGCCACAAGATGGCATTGAATCGACAGAGCCATTTGTTATCACATCGGCCCATGTTGAAACCTGTGGTCATGGTGGCTGCCCCCGTGATGATAGCTACAACCACTATCGCCATAAAAAGCTCGGCTACGCTAATCAAGCAGTGGTTTTTCCGCGGGAAAAGCTGCAACTATTTATATCAAATGCCTACGCCAATATGCTTTTTACGTTAGTACATCCGCTTTATTCTAATTCAACCACAGAAAGAGGAATTGCGCCAAGTCGCGCAGATGAAACAATTCCGCTCACTCTTGATGCCGAACCGTTTGAAGCGAAATTAGCTTATATTGAGGGGTATGCGGCTGACTACAAAGCTAAAATGGTGCAGTTTGCGCCGGGCACTAGAGAGCATCATTCTAATAAAATGTTATACGAGCAAGGTCGATATAACTTAGGAAGAGAAATTCGATGGCAAATTCGTATGATGCGAGAAGAATATTTGCCGCAGTTTTCGTCCGAAGAGCAGGCCCGCATTAAGGCAAAATATAACCCCATATACAAAGAGTGGTTTTATCGCTACCCAGAAACTGACTGTTTTGACCGCGTGGATTGCCAAGACGATATTAAAAAACCAAGGACGGAACATTTTTATGGACTGTAAGTTTACACTAACTAAAATAGCGTTCTGCTTAGCACTATTAGGAGTGAGCCTAACAGGTATAGCCCATGACACGAATACCACTCACCCTAGGATCACCCATATCATCGGCGAGTCTATTAAGACATTAGACAAAACTGATGGGGCGTATTACCAGCTGTATCAGCAGCACCCGGCCTATGAAATTAAGCACTTTGGTGAAGCGCAGCAAAAATCAGAACTTGGCAAGCTATACCCTTACCTTTGGGGTTTTGATCCGTTGTTTCCAAATAAAGATCAAAAAGACATCGATGAGGATGCTGGTACGATTTTTTCAAAAAAGACGCCCTATAAAGCATTTCGTAAACCGAGTTTGGATGTACTTGATGGCGTGGTAATGGAAGATGAACCTGCAAACCGCGTGATGTCGCATTTTCAACACGCGTATTCGGGCATGCCGATGAATGTAAGCGATTGGGTGATTGGCGCAACGGGTGCAGTGCATGACTTTTATGGTTTTATTGAACCCAGCGAAATCGCCGCCGGGCGGTTTTTTAACGATGCCATTACGACCATGGGTTATTTAAATACCATCGATGATTTAGTCGAAATGGACCCGCAAGGGGACTGGAGTATAAAGCACCACGGCAAGCAGCTAAGCGGTGCTAAAGCCATGTGGTTATTTGGCCATGCCCTACACCACGCGGAAGATATGAGCTCCATTGCCCATGTGCACGGCGATGCTCATTTAACGGTGTTCACCCATGCAAAAGATTATCAGCTACATGGCGAGCCAGATGATTACGAAGCCCATTTTATTCCCAGTAAAATCTATGAATTTATTGGAGGGATAGCTGATCCTTGGTTTAGAGCGGTGCCACACGCAAAGTTAGTAACGAGTGCGGGGCAACTTTGGGGGCGCAGTAGCGACCCATCTGTTGTGAGTGGATTAACTGATTTACTTGACCCAAATGTGATGTCGCGCGGCATTTATAACGTGCCGTTATTTCAAGGTCATTTACCAACGTGGTTTAAAATACAGATTATCGATGATTCCTATTCAAAGCCAATAAGGGCAAGTGAAATCGGTAAAAAGTGGCTTACTGATGTAGAAGCAACCCTTGCATCGTATGAGGCTGCGGGTATGCTGTGTGGTCAAGGGGAACTTAGCAAAATGTTTTATTTTGGCGACCTTGCTGACTATGTAAGTGAAGAAGGCCCAAAACTGACGCAGTGTGGTTTGCGCCTAAACCTTAAGTCGCGACGCAAGTTACCCCACTACGAGATTCTGCATGCAGCGGCCAAGCATAGAGAGGGGAGCGGCGACTATCCAGCTCATAGAGTTAGGCTTAGAGGCAGTTTTAACAGCTTGTTTGCCGATTGGTGGGAGGCGTCAGCCATGGGGGGACCTGAAGACTTTTACTACATAGAACAAACCATGAAAGGCATGGTTTACGAAGGGGAAGAGGATGGCAAAAACATCGCCCCTGGAGAGTGGTTATTGAGGCCAAACTATCTTCGCCAAGATATTACAAAACCATTTTCAGCAACCAATCCGCTAGTTAAAACGTGCACAGAATATTCGGCAGCGCAAATCCGCTGTTTAAAAGGCGATAGTTTATTGGAGCGCTTTGCAGAGGTGTTAATTCCGTATTCAATGGAATTTTTAACCGGCTACAGCCAGTTTTTTTATGATGTGGCAAACTTACCGCCTTATTTGCAAGAAGTGACGGTAGCACAAAACAACCGCACGCACTATGGCATGAAGTGGCAAGGTAAGGTAAACAAAAGCGGCCGGATTACCATGATGTATGAGAAAGCACAGTTTCCTTTAACAGATAATTCTGTGAAAGAACCGTTTAACTTTATTGCCCAGCGCTATAAGGCGCAAACCATTCCTCATTTAGGGTTTTTAAATCAAAATGACGCCATCACAGTGAACCTTAAGTTTAATGAAGCCATTCGCCATCCCAATCTTGCCAATAGCGGTTTTGAGCTGGGTTTAACCAAGATGGGCACTGATAAACTGTTTAATATAGATAACCTAACGTTTAACGTACTCAATGATGGATTTTCGGGTTGTGTGTCGCTTAGTACAGACGTATTAACCACGGGTAACTGTTGGCAAGTGACGATCCCAGCCAGTGAACTCGCGGGGTTATTTGCTGATGGGTTAAACGGACGTATTACCTTGTTAGTAAAAGCGGCGGATCTTAATAATCACCGAGATAAAACCGGTAAGCCGACTGAGGATGTGATGTTAGGTAGTTTGTTGGATAGCACGCCTGCGACACCTGCGAGACGTTATGTAACAAAAACGGGGCCGAGCTATCTTATTTATGCGGGCGAAGAAGGTTCTATCTACTCACGGGAAAATGAGTATTTTTGGCACACAACCGAATCCGTACCGGGCGATATGTTTGGTGATTTAAAAGATAAGGTGGGTGCCTTTGCTTATGAGCCCGGTTTTGACCGCAATCATGTGTTGTTATTTGACAGTACAAAGCCTGAAATCAGATTAGAAGCAACAAAAGGGGCATTTACCCCAGAATCTAAGGAAGGAACAAACAGTGGCACGGATTAATTATATTTTAATGCTATCACTATTATTGTTTTGCCAAACAAGTAATGCAAATTCTCTTAAGTCACAACTAAAAAATGCAGAAGTCGTGGTGCAGGGGCGTGTTATGTCGAAGCAGAGTGAATGGGTAGATGGTCAAATTATGACACTTACGCACATTTTAGTAAGAGATGACTTGACCGCAGCAGTGAATGGGCACGCAGCTAAGAAAAACCTAGTTATTAGCCAGTTAGGTGGAACAGCGCTGCATCCTCAACTGAATGTCTCGGTGTCGCAACACCTTTCACATCAAACAACATTAAACCTAGGTGACGAAGCCCTTTATTTTACAAAATCAGATGGTCTTGGTCATCATGCTTTGCTTGATGGAAAGGCGTCTGTGATTCGCATTCAGGGACTGGGTAGCGACAAACCCATATTGCCTGCGCTAACACAACTTGCAGTTGCCACGCATAGTCAAGCAGCTATTACAACTGCGGGCGTTGAGCAAAAGAGCAAGCCGCATAAGGCAGTATTAAAGCAAGAGGCACTTACTTTAATGAATGCTAAAGCACGTATTCGTAAGCTATTAAGTGAACGAAAAGATAAAGGATTAGGCAATGAAAAATAAGTGCATAGTGATTGGTTTGTTTGTCGTTGTGTGTTGTCAGCTTGAGGCGTCGCAAACTGAGCAAGATTTAATTGAAAGTATGATACAGAATCAGTATACAACGCGTTATCAAGGGCAGCCATTGGCAACGAAGCAAGTAGCAACGACGCCAATTAAAACACAGCATCAAAACAATAAAGTAAACAAGCCAACGGCAAAAGTAATTCATTTAACACATGAAAAGATTAACCAAACGAACTTTACCGATAAATTTATTGTAAAGCGCTTAGATGCCACAAACGTTGCGTTAGGCGCGACGGGGATAGGGCGCATACAGCAACATGCACGGATCACGCAAAAGCCTGCAAGTGGTGATGTGGTAAAACCAAAAACTACAGACAAAATAACCGCGCCAGCAAGTAAATAAGGACGTTTAGATGGATAGCTTAACTAAAGCGGCCGCTTTTGTCGCGATGACACTTGCATTGCCCGTGAGTGCTGATTTTATTCAGTATAATGTTACGCCTCACAGCAGTGAGATTAAATTTGAAAAAGCAGTTGATTTGTCTGCTGGCACCACGCAAATACATCATTTTTCGTTAGGACGTGAACAAGCGGCGGTTGTTAAAAATTTAGCGGTTTTAGCAGATGCGGGTATGTCGGCTTCGCTTGCAACGGCTGAACAAATGCACTGGAGCGAGCAACTTCCCTTGGTATATGCTCCTAAATGGCAGCGTGATTATGGGCAATATGTGCTTGCAATACCTGAACTCAGTAGGTACCCCCTTGCTGTGAATGCAACGCTCAATCGCGCTGTTTTTAATTTAGCCAACTTAGTTTTAACAGCCCCACTGAACGCTGAGCTTGAAAAAGCGTATGTGTTAACCACTTGGTGGGATAGTGAAAGTGAGCTTACAGATATTACTTTGACTTTTTCGCGGTTAGAGCCAGTTGCAAATAAAGCCGCCCATCTGTTAATGCCTTTTTGCACCACAACAGTAAGCGCTGCTAAAGGGCTGAAAATATTAACAGCGGCCACGCAAACACAAATAAAGCAAATGGCAACACAAGCGCATTGTAATCACTAACCGACAAGAATAAAAATTCATGAAAACATTTAATTGGATTTGCCAACTATTCATGTTGGCAACGTTTCCTGTATTGGCAGGAAGTGTTAATTGGACAATCGACGATTCGAATAACGTATCACCCGTAAAATGGCACGATGCTAATCTTCCCTACAAATGGCATTTAAATGATGCTGGGTATAACCAACTTGAGCTAACAGCGCTTGAGCAACAATTAAAAAATGCGTTTGCAGCATGGCAAAATCTACCGGATAGTCATTTGTCTTTTCAATATCAAGGCCTGTCAACAGAAAGCGGCAGTGGAGATGGCAGTCAGTTGGGAGCAAAAATTGATGGTTACAACCTTGTTTCATTTATTAATCGGGGTATTACATTTACAGATGATGTGCTGGCTGTTTGTGCCTATTCTGTATTTAACTCTGCTATTGAAATAACCGCAGATAATGCCGACCTCAATGGTGATGGTGAAGCAGATATTCCCTTGGGAGTTTACCCTGCTGGCAGTATTTTTGATGCTGACATTTTCTTTGATGGCTCAAAAACGTTTTCTGAGCAACATATTCACAACATTGCACTGCATGAAATTGGCCATTGCATCGGTTTGGCGCACAGTTCTATTGAGCGCACTACTATGTATCCTGTGTTAGACACTGACCTTATAAGAGGCGCGCAAATTAAGCCTGATGATATCGCAACGTTGGCAAGTTATATGGGTAAAAACGATGCTCAACAGCGATATGGCCGTATTGAGGGCGCAGTAATAAATGGCGTGTCTGGTGAGACTATCCGAGGTGCGCATATTATTGCCATAGATAGTGAGACTCGCGAAAAAGTAGTGGGCACGTATAGCCTGACAGGAGGCAGCTATAGTTTGCATGTGCCTGTTGGAAAGTACCTTTTACAAATTGAGCCATTAGATGCGACTCACCCGGGACTAGAAGCCGCCCGGATGAATGCGTTAGTGCGTCTACCTGATGCCGTTTTTTTTGAGCGAGAATTTTACGACTTAAATGAATCGTCTTACGAAGAGGGCAGTGAAGAGCCGAAGTTATTTGATGTAACCGCAGGTTCACAAACGTCAGGTATCGATTTTTACATAAATCAAAAAATTGAGAGTGAGTTTACCTTTTCGTTAAAGCGCGGGTTAAATTATTTTAGCTACCCGCAACATATTCCTTTTGGTTTAAATTCACACGATTTATTGCAGCAAGTTGGTCAATTTATTGGCGTAAACCGAATTGAAAAATTTAATAAACGCACGGGTGGGTTCGAGTTTGCATTTATGCTTAATGGTGAACCGCAAGGCGTTTCATTTGATATTGAGCCCGGAGAAGGCTATTTAATTACCAGTGAGACGGATGGAGAAATGGTCTTTCCCGGTGTGACTTCTTGTCATGAGTTTGAGTTAAAGAAGGGGCTTAACTTAGTTGCAATTAGTTGCCCCCCGGCAAATTTTGATTCTTATCAATTTATAAGTGCGTTAGGTGATTCTAAGTTAGTTGAAAGCATTCGCTATTATGATGCACAGACAAAACAGTATTTTGAGACTCAGTACCAAGGCTCAGAAGTGGTGGGAGACCGCTTTACGCTTACTCATGGTGTGGCTGTTGAAGTACGCATGTTAGCGGATGCTGGAAAGTTTGCGCTCTCAAAGGAGTCAATTACAGCACCGGTGATTAATCATATTTCGCCTGGTAGTGTGATTAAGGGCGAGCATGTTCTTATTACAGGACAAGGCTTTGTTACAAATATTAATGACAATATTGTATTACTGAATGGTCAACGATTACAGGTAAAAAGTGCATCTCATAATAGTTTGTTTGTTCATGTGCCTGAGACTATAGCAGCTGGCGACTATTCGCTATCGGTAACGGTTAACGACTTAACGAGTAACTCGGCGCCAATCAGTGTCATTTCTAATCGCATCACTGAAGCCGACTTGGATTCAACGCAGTTGTTATCAGGTATGATTGTTGAGGCTGCAATTGAGACGTTAGGCGAGCAAGATATTTATACCTTTGTTGCGCTGGCTGGGTCAAAAATTAACGTTATGGTGAACCCCATTAATAGCGCGCCAATGCTCACGTTACAAATGCTCAGTCCAAAAGGTGGTTTGCTACTGCATGAAAGTGTGGAGGTTGCGAGTAATTATATCTCTGTTAACGGTTTTGAAGTCAAAGAAACAGGGATATACACGCTTGTTGTTGGCGCACAAATGGTTGGTGCTTACGAACTTTCGCTTAATATTGAAGCGCCTGTCGGTCCTTCTAAAATTTCAACCTTAATGGGCGACTTTCAGACCGCAGTGAGAGGTACAGAACTGAAAGAACCTGTTTTACTGCTTTTGACAGATAAACGTGGTCAACCTATCTCAAATGCAGATGTGGTCATTACGCAACGAACAACCAGTGTGTCACCTCAAACAAAAGCAAAATCGATACAACAAAAGAAACTGGGTAGCTCCAGCACTGCTAACGAAACGGTTGATACATATTTAGATACTCAGAAATCAAATAGTTATGGCATGGTTGCGGTGAAATTGACGGGACCTAACTTGATTAGTGATTTTGAGTTAGAAATTACCACGCCAGGGATCCCTGAAAATGACCCAATAAAGCTAAATGTAAAAGTGATTGATACGCCCGTTGCGAGGGTTGAAATAGCTAAAACTGAGCAAAATTGTGGTAGTGCCTGCACGGTAGGCACTGAACTACCTGAACCTTGGACAGCGACGTTTTTAAACGCTGAAGGACAGGGTATAGAAGGACTTTTCGTTGATTGGGTGGTTGTATCAGGAGACGGTAAGTTAGGAGACAAGTCCGGCGCTACAACAGAGCAAAAGTTAAGACTGACAACCGATGCTACTGGCACAGTGAAAGCATTTCATAAATTGGGCGAGCAACTTTACATCAATAATGACAATAATATTACGAAGCCTTTAATCACGTTACCGCAAGTTGTCATGATGACTGTACCGGGTCAATCGGCACCGGTTGTTTTTAGTGCAGAAAGTAAGGCTGGAGAGGTAAGTAAGGTTACAGCGAATAGAATGACCGATCTCCAGTTAACAATGTTAACAAAAAGTTACAATTCAATTGGTTTGATAGCCAAAGATGGGTATGGCAATCCAGTTGCCAATGCGGATGTGAAGCTGATATCGCCTGGAGCTGATAGTGGTATTTCAATTGAGCCCAGTAACTCACCAAGCGTACCTATTACAGGGTTTAAAACAAATGACTACGGCATTTGGATTGGGTCAATATCTGTAGGCAATGTATTACCAACTTTTGATGAATTTGGTCGCTCGGATACGGAAGGACTGGCACAACCTTATACTATAAATATACAGTTGGACAATCATTCTGTTGTTTATACATTAGCTGTTGATATGGGTCCTAGACTAGTTCACGAACATGGCACTAACAATTTATCTGCTATTGTGGGCCAGCCATTGGACGAAGTGATTGAGTTTGTTCCCCATGGTTTTGAACGGTCATACCACTATGCAAATTCTGGTAATAGACAAAATGTATGGAGTGATGTAAGAGAACTTCATGTTAACTATGATCCTATCAATGAGCATGCGCAGCCTAAATATGCCCTAGGAGATAAGACTAATATATTGATTGATGCGTACGAGATTGATAATGACACAAACTTTTTAAACCACTATAACATCACATCAAAAGCCGAGCCTATAGAGTTCAGCGTCATCAATTCTAATAATGAGCAGACCGAAATAAAGGCTATTGACACAAAACTTGTTTGCTTACCTAAAGAAGATGGGGATTGTGATGGGTACCGATCAATTTTTTCTGTTAGAAAAGGACGTGTTCAAGTAACAAATATAGGCGATTTTTATGCTAATAAGCCTGTTTTGGTGAAAGCAGTTATACCTAGTTACACCCATAATGTTTTTGTAGGAAATAATTCGGATAAATCAAAGATATTCTATGGCTATAAACGATACCACACGTCCTATTTCTACTTCGAAAAACTTTATGAAAATTTAAGTGCAACTATCCCTATCTACCCCACACCAATCTATATTTCATTTACAATAGATGATGTATTTAAAAATGGCGATAACGATACATCGATTTACCCCGGTATCAAGAGTGTTAGTGGTGTGGACTTAAATAAACTGAAAATAACCATGCCCAATGGCAGCGTAATTGATGCCACTAATTTAAAACAGTCGTTACATTTAAATACTGCTCCTAATTTTGCTCAGATCTGGCTTGATTATCATCAAATCACTGAGCTGACAGACGATTTAATGGAACAAACCCCAGCACATTTTCAGCTTGTGTATCGCCCGAAAGCGAGCGAGTTAAATGAAGGTGAGAACTCCTTTAAGCTAATTGTTTCTGACTCAGCGGGCAATGAAGCCAGTGAAGCAATTTGCACATTTACCTATCCAACATCTATTCAATGTCAGCAGTAGGGATACTATGAGATTAATCATTTTTTTATTGTCACTTATTTCTTTTATAAGTTTACCAGCGTTCGCAACATTGGCGGTCTTTCCTTCAAGTATTGAGGTTTCAGATGTAAATACCCGCTCATTTATTGTTGCTTGGACAGCACCTGAGGATAGCTCAGGGCAAGTTGAAGTATTTTTGGAGCCAAAAGGGGCTTTATCACTTGTCAAAACGCATAATGAGACACAATTCACCTATGCGCAAGACAGCAACATTAGTCAAATCTTACTAACAAAGGGCCTGTTTAGAACGCGGGTAACAGGCTTGCAACCAGGTACCGATTATTATTTTCGAGTAGTGCAAAGTGACTCTGAAGGCAATAGGGTTACCGTGCCCAATTTTGGTGCGCTTTTTCATGTAAAAACGATGTCGAGAGCGAATGTTGTGCTTAATGACAGCTTAGCTGCCTATATCGAACATCAGACCAGTGATTCTGCGCGTGGTAACTTGGTTTATTTCCATTTTCCTAACAGCAAGTACCCGCTTTCTCATGTTGTTGGAGATGCTTTACCTGAGAATATGGCGGCTATTAGTTTGTCGAATGTGGCTGATGGAGAAAAGCACATAACAGTCGATACTTCGGCGTTATCAATTAATGGGCATGAGGTGACGGGTATTGAAAATAGCCAGTACACATTAGCCACTAACTCTCAAACGGGTAAATTGCAATTTGTGCCCTTTACATTATTTGCATCTGACAAAAAGGATTCTGATGGTGATGGCATACCTGATTGGTATGAGTTGGAAAATGGGTTAAGTGTGAATACAAACGATGCGCAAGCTGACTTTGATAATGATGGATTAACAAATTTAGAAGAGTATCGACTAGGTACGGCTGCCAATTCGCAAGATACTGACAAAGACGGTATTTTAGATTACCAAGAAGTAAAAGTACTGGGCACCTCTGCGGTGCATTCAGATACAGACAATGATGGCCTTTCAGATTACCAAGAAGCAGAGGTTTACCAAACTGATGCACTTTCTGTAGATTCAGATGGTGATGGTTTTTCAGATGGTGAAGAGGTAGCTGCAGGCTTTGACCCAAAAAGTAATGAAAATCATCCTCCGCATGCAGATCAAGATAACGATGGTATTGCAGATAAAGATGATAATTGCCCGAGTATTGCAAATGCTGCGCAACTGAATACAGATAATGACGCACTAGGTAATGCATGTGATGATGATGATGATAACGATGGCATTGAGGATTACCTTGATAATGCGCCATTAATAGCAAACCCAAATCAAGAGGATACTGACGGAGATACGATTGGTGATGTGAGTGATAATTGTCCATTAGCACATAACTTTGAACAAAAAGATAACGATAAAGATACACTTGGTGATCTGTGCGATGACGATGACGATAACGATACAGTGTTGGATTATCATCAGGTCGGTGAACCGTCTGCTCATGCGCTACTACTTTCACGTTTAGTGATGGTAAAGAGTGTTAATTTACAGTTTGCAAGAAATTCCGTTGCAAAAGTGTATTTCTTAAAACAGTTGGCTGATACAGGTGAACAGATCCCACTTGGCGAGTTTGATTTGTCGTTACATCGTTACGATGAGGCGCCACAGACTGAAGAACAACAATCATCAGTTGGCCAATTGATTGCGACAATTGATCCTTATAACTGTGATTGTGTGATGATCAATCAACCCCACAGTCAATTGGAAATAACAACTGATGTAGGGGTTAACAAAATTCGATTACCCAGTCATGTGCCATCTGAGGGAGCGACATTATTTTTAACTTCAGAAGATGGATCAGCGTACCAATCCTATAGTAATCAAAACCCAAATATATTAACTAATTTATTGTTGTCAGGTGCATCATTTATTACTAATGACAATTGTCAATTTACGCCAAATCTAGACCAAGCGGATGTTGACAACGATGGCAAAGGGGATGTTTGTGATATTTCACCGAATGATATTGATGGTGATGGTATTTTGAACGGTGTTGATAATTGTCCTGAAATTCATAATGAATCACAAAGCAATCTTGATGACGATGAATTTGGCGATGCTTGTGATCTCGATATCGATGGGGACGGCCTGTCTAATGACATTGAGTTAAACGAGTTATTCACTGATCCTAACAATGCATTTTCGTGGTCGAATGAAATCTCTGACGCAAATGCCGATTTTGATAACGATGGCGTTTCTAACTTACAAGAAGCGATTCAAGGTTCACAGAGCACGATCCCAAATATTAAGCTCATTAATGGACGTAACCTTATTTACTATCCACCTGAATTACTAAAAACGCCTTACGCTGAAGAACTGGTTACTAAATTAGGAGGGCATGAATTCATCAGTAAAATTGCTTTGTTAGATAGTTCAGGAAACATTTCAGCAGAATATTATTATGATGATAATCAGTGGCAAGGTGAAAACTTTGCTGTGATTGAATCTCAAGCCATCGTTGTAGAGGCAATTGCAGAACGTTTGATCGATAGTGTTAGTCACTTTCAATGTGACTCTGCGGAGATAAAAGTTGGGCAAAACTTGATTGCTTTGCCTTGCATAGGGTTTGGAACGAGTGCATTTGATATTTTGACACAATATGGTGCGGATAAACTCGAGTCTATTGTGGGTATAAATTCAAACACAGGGCTGTATCAAACCGCGGCGTTTGTCAATGGTGAGCTATCGGGTGAAGACTTTCCAATACTATCAACCAATGGTTATATAATTAATGCCGTCGAGCAATTTTTTATTGAGCCAGCTACACGAAGTTACGATGGGCTCACGGTTAGCAATTTACAAGATATTTTAGTTGTATCTGAATCTTCAATTGATATTCGAGGATTCATAGATACACCAACTGGTAGTTTGCTTATTAATGGGCAAGCTGTTGCCATTTCTGAGGGCAGTTTTAATCTGTCTGATTATAAATTGGTGTTTGGCGAAAACGTAATTGAGTTTAAAGGCAGAGACCAATACGGCAACGCAATAGTTTATCAACTAACTGTAAAATATGCGGTTGCGCCTAATTTACATATTACCTCTCATCAAGATAGGCAGTCTGTTAATGCAAAATCGATAACTATAGCGGGAAGTTATCAGGGGACTGAGAGGATAACAGTCAATGGCGTAGAAGCACGATTAGATACGGGTGTATTTACAGCATATCCTATTCCGCTTGAAGCTGGGGACAATGTGCTTAACATAATTGGCTACGGTCAATATGGTGTGAAATCTAAGAGAATCCTGCACTTACACAGCCAACCTAAGACGATTACTTTATTGGCTGGCAGCAATATAGATGTAGCGTTTGAACAATCAACCAGCTTGACCAGTTATGGTCGTTTAGAGCCACCAAAATACATCAAAGCGAACCACTTAGATAAAGAAGTCGTTGCGCCAAAAGCAATGTGGAAAGAGGTTTACTCCGGACTAAGCGAACTTGGATTTATGGCCAGTGTCGTAAATAAAGATTTGGAAAATATACCTCGCCTAACAATGAATTTTGAATCTAAAAGCATTGATCCATCTTATGGTGGTTATGATTTTTCGATCCCCTTTGAAGTGACGCATGCTTACAATGCAATCAGTCATATTGATGAAATATGGTTTCATATTACGCTAGTTAAAGAAAATGGTGGTGCAGCAATGGTCGTGACTTCACACCGTGACGGTGAAGTTGAAACTATGTCGAATCCTCGTTTCCAAGGTTATCTTATTGATGCGCACTCACTTGAATACAAGGGTTCAAGTATTGCTATTAATGATGGTTACTTTGATATTCCAGTTAATTTATCTGCTGGCCGAAATTACCTAGAGTTTGAATTGAAAAGGAATGATGTGGTTGATAGAGAAACATACCGTTTAGACTATCACCCAGCTGGTTACCCAAATATAACGGTTACATCTCATACTCATGATGAACATGTGCCTACAGACAAGATTGTTATTGCGGGCACGGCTTCTGAATCAGATATCGACATTAAAATTAATGGTATACCGGTTACTACATTGAATAATGGGTCTTTTTCTAAAGAGATTAACCTACTTGAAGGTGAAAATTGGATTTATGTGACTGGTGAAAAAAGTGGCAAAAAAACAGCATTTCCAATAAAGGTGAATCGACTCAAGCACGGCGCTAAAATTACTAACTTAGTGGATAGAGAAACAATCCATACTGCTTGGCCCAACATTGAAATCGCAACAACTGTAGAAATGAAAAAGGTGAAAGTAAACAATGGTGAATGGCTAGATGCAAATAACAAAAACATATTCTTAACCAATTTACACTTTCAAAATACCTTGAAACAAGGGCGTAATTTAATTTCTATTCAAATAGAATTTTCAGATGGAGTGATACAAACACTCCATAGAACAGTGTTTTTTGAACCGTTGCATTTTGACTTAAAGGTTATAAAACCGGACTCTATTTATGTCCCTATTACCCTTCCAGACACAATCTATCAACAGGTAAAAGCGTTTAAGTTTGATTTTGGTTGGAAACACAGTCGTGAATCAGAATTGTTCCAAGCTCCAGTGCCACGAAATGCGAGTTCTTCTTACGGGGCATATGGGCGAATTCTTGAAGGAAAAGTTGTTGCTGACCACGGATTAAATGAACTCCAAAACAGAAAATTAGTTATAGAGTTCCCTTACGAGATTTATCAATCGCTTGTAAAAAAGGGAGATACTGTCGATTCTGATTCATTTATTCGCGCTTTTGGTCAAGAACAACAGCTTTTTGCACAAAAAATACATTTCACAGCGGATTTTGTTGAAATAAATAACCAGCCTGAAATTTATATATGGAGTCATCGAAACAAGGCCACATCAAGTAGTAAATATGCAACAATTCTGGCTAGCGTAGCTAATTTTATACCTACGAAGGCAACTTTGAATGGTCGCCCTATGGGCATAAAACGCCAACTGCTCAATAATGGGATAAATGAATATTTACTAATTTTGGGCCGTCAGAATGTACTCGAAAAACATTTTACTTTATCTGTTGAAAATGCTGTCGGTAAGGTCATAAGTAAGAATTTTGAGCTTAATTTTGAACCTCTAACATATACATTAGAGGCCGGTCAGGAGTTTTCAGCGGTGTCGGAAGTTGAACTTATTAGGTATCACAATGAAGGCTATATACCGCGTTCAGAGCGCAACGATAACGCTCATAGCGATATCAACATGAATTCCTTTACTCAAGTCGGCATTAATCAAGATAACTATAAAGGTATCTATATAGGCAGTATTGGCTTGGGGGTAGAAACTCTAGTGGGTGGCGCGTCGTCAGGTAAAAAAAATGTTGTTCATTACGCTAATTTTAGAACAAGTTCACCGGAGCTTAACATAACAGACGAGTGGCGATTTTTAAGCTATATTGATGTGCTTGAAGACAGTACTGTTGCACCAAATATCGAGCTAATTTCTTTTGTTGATGGTGATGAAACATTTTTTTCTGAAATACGTTTTAAACTTGATACACCAAATGACAAGCTTGCGAATGTATATATTAATGGCGAATTAGCAGTGAAACATTTCTTAGATAAAGACAATGTTTCAAGTCATAATTCAGAGTTCGACTCCTATCACTATTTAAATATCCCTTTAACACTAGGTGAAAACTTAGTATCTATAAGAGCTGAAGCTTCTTTAAATGATCTGGTTACTGAAAAAACAGTAAAGATAATCAGAAAAGAAATGCCAAAGCCTAAATTTACCGTTACTAGCCCTGTACAAAATGAAGTGTTTAATCTGTTTAATGATGGCCTTAAGCAAATAACAGTTCAAGGTTATGTCGACTCAACAATTCCGTTGGATTCGTTATTTGTGAATGGTGAAAAAATTACTATTGATACCGATGGCAATTTTCTCCATTCTTTAAAATTTGGTACTGGAAACCACCAATTGATATTCGAGGGAAAGAATGCAAGTGGTTTGTCACAACAGCTTGTGGACATTGAAGTTGCGTTAAGTGGTCCTTCCGTAGTGGTTTCTTCCCCTAATTCATCGAATGTCGTTACGATTTCTGAGACTATTGATTTAGAGGGAAATGTTGATGATAAAAATGCGCAAGTGACAGTTAACGGAATAGCTGTCAATGTTGAGCCATCGACAGGTGATTTTACTCAAAACTATCCTTTAAGCTTAGGCGAGAATGTGATTGAAATTGTTGCAGCTAACCAATTTGGCAGTGACACGAAGAGTATCATTGTGACCAGAAATAAGCCCGAACAAGTACACATTGAAGTTGCTGTTGGCGCGAGTGTTACATCTGAGTGGGCGTTGGAAACAACCAATAGTATATTATCTCAATTGAGCAGTTATCGCACTTTGTTTATTGACTCTCCCCCTGAAGGGATTCAACTTAGTATTAGCTTCAATAAAATGACTGGCTCACCCTTAGATACCATCATTTTTGATTATGCTGTAACAACTGAACAATCTGTGGTCCCGGGTATTTATAATATTTCCACTGCGATTGAGTTATTGGATAACAGTCGCAATGTTATCCACACAGGCTATGTTAATGCGACTGTGTATGTTGGTGTAGAGCGTTTAACAGTGAGTTTTAATAATTTAGAGCAAGACCAAAAAATTGGAACTTTAAACTACCTCCTTAATGGTAACGTGAATGATCTTAGTGCAGAGTTACAGATTAATAGTGAGTCTGTTTCGATAAATAACGATGGTAACTTTGCTCATAATCTAACGTTAAATGAAGGGTTTAACCGAATAACTGTAAAAGCTAACACATTAGAGCAAGAGTATATTCGTAGTTACGATGTGAATGTAAACACCGATGAACTTGTATTGACATTAATTTCACCAAAAGAAAACGCGTCTTTTAATCATTCACAAATTGTATTTGAAGGAAGCGTCAGTGATGTTTTAGCTAAAGTAGAAATCAATGGTCAAGTAGTAACGCTAGATGCAGATGGTTTATTTGTAAAAGAGTTGGCGTTTTCGGAAGGAGTCCACACTGCAAAAGTGAGAGCAGACAATGGTTACCAATCTGTAGAAGAGAACATTACTTTTGAAGTCATTACACAAAGTCTAGATTTAAATATTCTCTCTCCATCAAGTGGTGAAGTTTTTAATAATCCAGATATAACGGTTACAGGAACGGTATCGCATTCTGACTCTCAGGTAACTGTCAATGGTTTACAAGCACAAGTCGAGTCAACGGGAGCGTTTTCTCTATCCTTAAACTTGATGCCTGGCGAACATGATATAGTGGTAAAAGCGGTTCAAAACGGTAATGAGGTTACAAAGGTTGTCACTATTACTATAAACTCTACCGATGATATGGAAGTAATTGAAATTATTCAAGGTGGTGAAAGTGCAACTCACTCTCAGATCATTTCGCTGACAAGTGATGAATTGTCTAAAGTCGCGCGGTATTCGTACTCTTTGTCTGATAACCCTAATGGTATCAACTTCAATATGATTAGTGTGTATGGTACGCAAAATGGTATTGGCTTTGATTATAAATATAGTGCAAATACAAGTGCGTTAGTTGGGGAGCACCTATTAGACTTAACGCTAACGCTTCTTGATGCTGGCAACTCAGTTATCAAAACAGAGGTGATTAAGCAAATTATTTCTGTGAAAGATGCAAATCCTGATGAATTAAGACTAACGATTCTTTCGCCTAAGCCCAATACCAATTTTTCCTCTAATAAGGTGTTGGTAACTGGTAGCGTTAATCAGGTTGAATCAGAGGTTAAAGTTGATGGGAATATTACTGTTGTAAACAGCGATGGTAGTTTTTCTGTTGAACTGACGCTAGCTGACGGGAATCATCAAATTAATATTACAGCTGAAAGTAATGGTCAGACCCAAAGCAAAGTTATACCAATAACAATAGACACAAGTGTTCCTGTTGTTGTGGTAAATGTAACTGAAGGTGGAACTACTGATTTTTATGTTGATATAACTGATTCACAAGAGTTAATTTCTCAAGTTAGAGGACTGAATAGTCAGTTTTCATCTGTGCCACAAGGAATAACCATCAACACAGCAGGGGCAAGCTTCATAAGCAATGATACTATAAGAATGAGCTTTAAGATGATGAGCTCTGAGCCTGTTAGTAATGCTGAAATCGATGTCGTTATAACACTCAGTGATGGTGGAGGGAAAGAATTGCTTACTTACCCAGTAATTTTTGCCGTTAATCCCGAATAATGATTTATAAGCAAGTTATGCCTTTAAATAAATTTTTTATAGTTACTCTTCTTCTCTGTGTATTAGTAAGTTACAGCTTACTACTACCAGTTAGAATCGTTGTTAACCCAGATGGGAAACTAAGGGGTAATTTAGTTCAGATACTTGATAATAAATTGAGTGTCACTGATTCGTTTGTTTTAGATAATCAATTGGAGTTCAATGCAATTGATTATCTTGGCTATTTATTGACTGGACAAATCATAAGGTATCTGCACCCTTTGAATAAAGAGTCTTTACATCAGTTGGAATGGGTAAGTTTGTTTTCAAAACGATTAAAGTTAGAAGTTGAATGTTGGTGTGCTGAGAAAACTTATCCAAAACAAGTAGATATTACTTTGGTCACAAAACACTTTGAAAGTTTAGAAAGTATTTACATACCTAACGTATCGGTAGATAACCGTAGACTTGCTATCTCGGGAAATAGTCGCGCTATGTACTTCTTAGTTGCTATTTCAAGCGGACGAGTCGGTGAAGGGAAAAAACTTACGAAGTATCAAGTGAAAGAGAAAAAAGGGTATATGTCGAATGTCATTAATAATATTTATGTTGAACAATAAAAACATTAGACGAGGTGTGCTTCCGCAAATAGGGGCTTAAATAAATCGTGGTTTTATGATTCTTTTTAGGTAAATTTTATGAGTGTGAAAAATGATAAACATCAAGTTTTTAAAGTACTAGTCGTATGCATGGGTAATATTTGTCGTTCGCCTACGGGTGAGGCGGTGCTTAAAGCCAAAGCGGCTTCGTTAGGTGTTAATGTTGAGGTAGATTCAGCGGGTACTATTGCGTATCACGCTGGAGAGCGTTCAGACCCAAGGTCATGCGCTGCCGGTGAGACTCGTGGTTATGACTTTTCATCAATTCGCGCGAGACAAGTGACGGCTAATGATTTTGAATACTTCGATGAGATTCTTTGTGCAGATAAAAGCAATTTATCGGATTTAAAAGCGATTTGCCCCAAGCAGTATCAACATAAACTGAAACTGTTTTTAAGTTACGGTGATAACGAGGTTGATGAAATTCCAGACCCTTATTATGGCGGCGACCACGGCTTTGAGAGGGTGCTCGATCTGATTGAAAATGCCTGCATTGCTTTTTTGCAACAGCTAAAACAATAACTATTAATGCGTGCTAAGTGGAGTATGTGCCAAATGATATGGTGTTTGATTGTGAGAACATGAGTAAACCTTGAAATGTGTTTGGTTAAGCGCTAATAGAAATTAAGTGCTGTGTCGTGGCACCTTAGGTGCCGCGGTCTGTTAATCTGAATTAGTTAACCTAATTTCATGAGATATTGTTACCACTTTGCTTCAATAAAAAGCAATTCATCAGAGGTTTTAAGTAGTCGCTTTAATATTAGTCAGCTATTAGTTTTTAATCTTAGTTAAGCTGTATGTAACATTAAGTTGGTGTAATAGCACATTTATCTAAGGGTAATTACACAATTTCGACCTGCGTTTTTTGCCCGATAAACAGCGACATCAGCCTTTTTAATTGTATCTTCAATAGAGTGTTCTAACGCCATTTCTGCAACACCAAAACTTGCGGTAAGTTTTATAATGCGTTGTTCGTGCTGAATTACCATATTTTCAATGGTCACTCTTAGTCTTTCAGCGAGTTGGGTTGCTTGTTGTTCGTCAGTATAGGGCAAAATTATTATAAACTCTTCGCCACCGTATCGACATAAACAATCTTCCAAACGCAATTGGTTTTGACACGTACGAGCAAATTGTGAAAGTACGATGTCGCCGGCTTTGTGGCCAAATTCGTCGTTAATATGTTTAAAATGATCTAGGTCGATCATGATAAGTGAAAGCGGTGTTTGTATGCGATATTGCGAATTTTTAGCACTTTGTACGCGTTCATTAAAATAACGCCTGTTTTTGAGGCCTGTTAGCGCATCAACAAACACCAGTTCGCTTAGTTTGTTTTGTAATTTTAGTGTTTCAAGCGCCATAAGTCGCCGACTGCAGCTATCAGCCAGTGATTCGGCATATACAATATCTTCGTTGCTCCAGCAGTGAGGGCTTTTTGTTTTACAGCTGATCACCCCTTGCGCTTTACCGTTTTGAAAAATAACTGTATCTAGTATTGTGTTAGCCACGTTATCAGACTGATCATTGTGGGTATTTTGCAGCTGGTGGTTTGCCATAATGGTTTCGCCTTTGAACATGCGTTCAAAGTAGTCTGGGTGCTGTGCGATATCTAAAGTGGGTATTGTTTGCACATCAATTTCGCAACTGCTGGCAACGCAATGTAAATATTCAGCTGAATCAATGTCATTGACTAGCCAAACAGTTATTTGATCGACACATAAAAAGTGACAGCCTTCAGATAGTAAATCGGTTAATAAACTATCTAAATT
This sequence comes from Pseudoalteromonas sp. MMG024, assembly GCF_021654175.1. Lineage (NCBI taxonomy): Bacteria > Pseudomonadati > Pseudomonadota > Gammaproteobacteria > Alteromonadales > Pseudoalteromonadaceae > Pseudoalteromonas > Pseudoalteromonas sp. MMG024. The sequence continues at coordinate 185,983 of NZ_JAKFZO010000002.1, read as the reverse complement.
TGATGCTTCATTAATCGCTAATGAGCTAACGCGACGCAGTCGCTGTCTTGCTTGTTGGGGGGTAAGCATATACATCCGCCTATTTAAACCTGTACCTCCCTGCACCTTAATGTTTTCCTTTACTACTATAGTAGTGTTTTTACCAGTGATGCTTTTGATATAGCGCAATAATTTCTACAATTTAGGTACGCAAAATTCAATAGATTTCATGTTATTGGGTGATAACTCACGATAGTATTCTGGTGCGACTTACCCTAATATACGCTTAGTTTTTATTTATGGAGAAAATTAAGGTTATGTCACAGCACAAAGATACGCTGAGAGACTATGTAATGACCTTTTTAAAAGGTGCTGGAATGGGCGCGGCTGATGTAGTTCCCGGTGTTTCAGGGGGAACTATCGCATTTATTACTGGCATATACGAACGCTTGTTAAGCGCAATACGTAGCGTTAACTTAACTGCGTTTAAGGTGTTAAAGGAAAGTGGAATAAAAGCATTATGGCAACATATTGATGGTAATTTTTTGGTTGCTGTTTTTGGTGGTTTAGCATTAAGTGCACTTTCTTTGGCGAAAGTAATCACCTACTTGTTGGCCAATCATCAAACGTTTGTTTGGTCTTTCTTTTTCGGATTAATTATCGCGTCTTTCTTACATATTGCAAAACAGCTTGAGAATTGGGATATAAAAACCGTTATTGCATGCATTATCGGAACCTTAATTGCCTTTACGATTACTTCGCTGGCACCAGCAGAGGCCAATGCAAGCTGGTGGTATTATTTTGTCGCAGGGGCAATTGCCATTTGTGCGATGATCTTACCTGGTATTTCTGGCAGTTTTATTTTGTTGTTGTTAGGTATGTACGGCCATGTATTAAGCGCGGTTACCTCTTTTGATTTACCGCTAATCGGTTTATTTTTAGCGGGTTGTGTTGTTGGCTTAATGACATTTTCGCACTTTTTAGGCTGGTTGTTAGCACGTTTTAGAGATGTAACCTTTGCGTTATTGGCTGGTTTTTTGTTTGGCTCACTAAATTTATTGTGGCCTTGGAAGCAAGTGGTAACGACTTATACCAATTCGAAAGGTATTGAAAAGCCACTTAGTCAAACGAATATTGGGCCGGAAACATACCACACACTGACGGGACAAGATCCGCAAGCTTTAATTTGCTTTGCGTTAGCGATGGCTGGTTTGGGCTTAATTTTAGTGATTGAGAAGTTAACAGAAGACAAGCCAAAAGGCTAAGTTAATTAACTGATTTTAGTATTAAAACCCGAGATGCACTCTCGGGTTTTTTGTTGCGTAAAATTTGCTTTGAATAAAAAATGTGCGAAATTGATTTTTTATGGTACAAAGTGGTTGTACATAAAACAACCGTAAGTGAAGTGTTATGTGTCGTAAAAATAAATTAATTATGCGCGTGGTATTAAGTGAGTTGATGACATCTCACCCAAAGCCAATTAAGCGCCATGAATTAGAACTGTCTGGCGTGGCAGATAGCGATGTTGATACGGTAATCGAGTATTTAACGCAAGAAAATTACATTCATTGTGATAACCAAGGTCAGCTAATATTAAGCGATGATTTTGAGTCTGTTACGTAACTTGAACTTAGGTTACTTGACCTGATTATGTAAAACAAAAAGCCCGAAATAATTTTCGGGCTTTTTAGTTATTTACGTACGTAAATTAGAATGAATAACGTGCTTCAAAACGCAGGTAACGTGCTCCTAAACGTGATGATGTCATCCCCCAGTTTGGATTCACTTCTTGCCCGTTTTCACCGTCACGCGCATGTTCTTGTACAACAGCTGTTTGCGTATCGAAGTTAAACACGTTAAATGCTGTTGCTTTTAACTCAAGTGGGTTACCGGCAACTGAAATGTTGTAAGCTAGGCTTAAGTCAAACTCTTTTAGCCAATCTGTTTCGCCAAATGTGCCACGTGGAGCAGGGTTACCATCAGCATCATAGAATGATACATGGTCATAGCCACGGCTATTACATTCACTCCACACTGAGCTCGCTGCGCAGCTATCAATGCCTTCTGGGTGACGTGAGAATCGGCTAATTGGTACACCTGAAGTAACACGCGCGTTAAAGCCAAGCACAAGATTTTCAGTAATGTTGTAATAACCATTTACTTTAAATGAGTGACGACGGTCATTTGGCAGGTTACCGCTTGAATGATCCATTAAATCAGCATAGTCATAAGAGGTTGTCCAACCTGGATCGGCTTGACCGTTATCGGTACGTACAAGTCCTTCGGTGTTACCCCAGCTGTGCGACCAAGTGTATGATGCGTTATAATGGAAATCGTTGCCAATGTTGCCTTTTAAGGTATTTTCAATTGCGCCATACTTACGCTTAGGGTCTGGTAATGCGATGTAATCTGCTGGAATAACAATGCGCTCGGCCACACCGTCGCCATTTGTATCGTAGAAAATATCAAGGTCAGTACCTGGGTTATTCAAGATATAAGCGTAACCCGGATCGCTGTCGATACCGTTTTCTGCAAACCATTTGCGCATTACAGGGCCGTAGTTGGTGTCTTCAATTGATTTCTTTAAGTCGCGATAAATACCGCGTACACCATAAACTAAATCACCGTCTAAAAACTCACCTTGATAGCCAATTGTAATTTCATCAGAATACATGGCTTCTAGGTCTTGGCTAACAATCATACCCGTGTTGATCTCACCAGTTTGTACAACATCTTCACCTAAAAATGCACCTGTACTTGGTGAGCCATCAGCAAGTAGCATTGGTTCGCCGTTTGCATCTAAATCACCGAGTTCATAGTAGTAATGAATATCACTGCGTTGGCCACCTTGCGTGATGTTCATGTTTGCTGATACTGGCTGGTAGTAGCGTCCAAAGGTGGCATATACTTTTGACGTGCCTTCACCTAAATCATAAATCGCTTGTAGGCGAGGGGCGATTTGGTCGTCAACATCTACGTACTTTTCACCCGTAGAGACTGTATTGTAAACGCTTGAGTAACGTAGGCCTAAATTTAAGGTTAGTTGATCGGTAACCATCCACGTATCTTGGATGTAGAATGCGGTTGAGTTGACCTCTGAATTAGTGAAGTCGGTTCTTACGCGTTGATCAATAAATGCTTCGCCCGCAGGGTGTCCAACTGGGTTACCTTCCCATGCGTAAAGTACTTCCCACCAACCAGCGCGATCACCAACACCATTTGGACTGTTTTCGTAATCAACATCAATATTTACGTAATCAAAACCAATCTTGATATCATGGTCGTCGAGTGTCCAGCTAAAGTCTGCGCGGAACTGATCGCGAATAAACTCACTCTCAGTAATTGATGATGCTGACTCTTGTGAGATTTTGTTCCAGCTACCTGAGAGTTGTGACCACACGAGTGGATCTGAGCTGGTTGCTGAGTTATACGTTTTATCTACAGTGCGACCAGCAACCACTTCAATCGACATATCGTCATTGAGAATACCTGAATATGTTAAGCCATAAATATCGCCACCTGTACGCGACTTATAATCACTTAGGAACTCTCCAACGTCTTCTGTTTGCCAATCGTTTGCGTAAGTTTTACCTTTGCCTTTGTTAGTAAAGCCAATGGCTGTGGCAGTAATTGAGTGATCGTCGGTAATAAACCAGTCAACAGTAGCAAGGTAACGATCTGATGTATTTTCACCGATATCTATGGTGTTGTTTTTTCCTTTTTCGTAATCATTCTTTTGCGGCGCATAAACACCATAAAAGAATAGGGTATCTTCAATTAAAGCGCCGCCTGCCGAGATTGAGTAGCGGGTAAACGTGCTTTCATCTTGCGCTGTGTTTGAGAAGTAATTGCCTTCTCTATCGATTAAATTGTCGTGGTGTGAACGCGTAAATTCAGGGTCGATACGAGCGTATGCTTCGAATTCCCATTCATTACTCCCCGATTTTGATACGGCATTTACAATACCACCTAAAGCACCACCAAATTTAGGGTCAATGCCGCCTGTCATAACTTCGGTTTGCGCAACACCTTCCCATGGTAAACCAATAGAGCCAATACCGGTTTTGATATTGGTAATATTAATACCATTTAAATAATAGGCATTTTCAGCAGACGAACTTCCGCCTATGCTTGATGCACCAAATTCACCGTTACTTACAACACCTGGTGTCAGTAACGCGATTGCTTCAAACCCTGTTTCCACAGGTAAACGTTCTAGTTCAGCTTTTGTAACAACGATACCACCAGTAGAAGATTCCATATTAACGCGCGCAATGCTGCTACCGGTAATTTCTATGGTTTCCATATCGGTGCCGACCGAATACATTGTATTGTTAAATACAACTGAGCCACCTACGGTCACCAGAAGATCTTGCTCGATGATCTGTTCATAACCATTTTTTTCAATGGTCATAATGTATTCACCAACAGGTAGTTTACGTAGGGTATAACTGCCGTCTTCGTTGGTTGTGATAGTACGTGTTACGCCTTTTGTTTTATGTTTTAGTGTAACCGTAGCATTTTCGAGTACTTGCTGTTGTGCATTTGACACGACACCTTTCACAGTGCCGTTGAAGGTATCATTTGCAAACGTTGGTGCGCTTATTGCGATAGCGCCGGAAACGGCAAGGGCTCATGCCGAACGCTTGAGTAAATTGCTTGTTTTTATCATTGTTGCATATCCTGAATTGTTGCGAAAGTATAATGTATACATTATGTAAATAGATGTAACATGGATATGCTTGCCGTGTAAATATTGTATACATTATATTTTGTATTGGTTTACATTTACGCACGAAATGAAACCTTTGTGAATAATTTAAAATTCAAATAATACAAAAGGTTATAGGTTTTTGTTTAATGTATCTTCGGGTGAAATTTAAACAATAATAATTTATTTAATTAGCGGCTACATAAGGTTTTCGATGTAAAAAATGTGTTTAAGACTGCCAATATTAATCAATTGGATATGTTAAGAATTGAGATCAAAATTAGGCAATGTGAATGTAAAAAAAGCTCATCTTCTTAGTCAAAAAGCATGGCTATTTTTAGTTGTTTTTATGGAAGGAAAATATTAAAAGCTTGATTACTGTACTACTTAAGGCATTGAGCGCAATGCGATTTCAGGAAAATTGGTATGTAGGTAATCTAAAAGTTCGAACGAACTTGTAGTAAATAGCCTGATTAGTCTTTATCTAACTCAAACAGTTGGTCGAGTGAATAAACCGCTAACGGTGATGCTTGATTAAGTGACACATCGAGCATTTTTGTTGCTACTTGCGATGCGGTTATCGGTTTAAAGCGCTTTAAGAAAGTTAACTTACACAGTGTAGGTAATATCAAACTTGCTAAATATTCACCAAGACGAAACGTATCTCGATTCCCCAAAAGTAATGACGGTTGTAAAACACTAATATGTTTAAAAGGTAGCGCCTTTATTTTTGTTTCTAGCTCGCCCTTCATTTTGAGATATGCGCTCACACTTTTACTATTAGCGCCACTAGAAGACAGCAAAATATAGCGACTAACGCCATTTTCCGCTGCAATTTTTGCTGCTGTATATTGATAATCAACATCGACAATACGTTGTGCGTTAATTGAACCCGCTTGGCGTTTTGTTGTGCCTAAACAAGAAAATAACATATCACCGTTTATCAATGTGTGATGTTGCGCTAGCTCATCAAAATTAATAACGTGACATGTTACTTTGGCATGGTTGTACTCAACATTTCGCCTTACCAGTAAATTTATGTGCCTAACTTGGTCACATTTAATTAATTGCTTTACTAGTTTGCTACCAACAAGGCCTGTTGCACCAATCACTGTTACGTTAAACGCCATATACTTTTCTCAATCTTTTCGTATTCAGCTTATTGCTATCGCTTTCTATTTTTACTTTGTTGTTCTACAAAGTAACGCGGCCATTAATCTCATTTTAATTTAAAAACGATTTGGCCTGAAACTTAATACACGCCAGCCGCTAAATATTGGTTACTACAACGCGTATTGCCAACAAAATAAATGCAATGGCAAGAATATTATTAATTGCTTTGCCGTATCGTAACAATTCAAATTTTTGATTAGCATGACTCGTAATAAGGCTGACCAAGCAATACCATAGTGTGTCGATCACTAAAACAGTAATGCACATAATAGCCGCTGAACTAATCGTTATGCTATCTGGGTCAATAAACTGTGAAAATAGCGCCAAAAAGAATATAGCGAGTTTTGGGTTTAAAAATGCAATGGCAAAGCCATCTTGCGCTGCAGCAAAATTCCCCGTATTTGCATTATTAGTGATCTCAAAATGATTTGTTTTTTGTCGCAGAATATTAACTGCGAGATAAACTAAATAAGCGGCACCAGAAAATAAAATAACTTTATAGGCAATAGGAAATTCATGGATAAAACCCGCTAATCCAACAACCGCAAGTGTTGCATAAATGCCAACTCCAACGCCATGGGCAATGCTGGCAATCAGCCCTTGTTTTAACCCGCGAGTCATAGAATGAGATAACACCACCGCTAAACTAGGCCCTGGGGACATAGCACCGATTGCGCAAACTCCGACAAGGCTTATCCAAAGTGCAAAATCCATAATTGTTCCTTTTCTTAGCAGTGATGTTTACTGGTGTTGCAAATTTAACATACGTGTTTGTTTAGACTGTGTAAAAGCTAAATTAGACGATTTAATCACAATCGGCTTTATACAAAAACGTAACCCATTCAGGGTGATCGATAAAGGGATTACGATTTGCTTGAAAGGTATAAATTAGCGTATTTCTGTTAATTTCAAAACTATCGACTGGGTCGGCAAAATGCCATTGTAATAACGTGCATAAATCGCCAATCTGGCCAACGCCGTCTTCGATTTTGCTGCGTGCAGTATCGTGATGCGTTACAACTTGTAAATCTGGCATATCATGGTGTGAACCACTTTCATACATCACGTCCATATAAAAAATCATGCGCGCAATATCGCCTTTAACCCCGTTGTGTGGCTCAAAAGATTGTGATTTATACTTTTTATTCCAGGGAGCCTCTTTAATAGGCATGCCCCCATTAAAAAAGTCATTATCACTGCGCTGAGTATTGAGTGACACATCGGCGGGTTTTATGTGATGAACATCGGTATAGCCTTGTTGCGAGCGCTTAGGAAAACCATGACTTTTTGGCCAAGTATGTTCTCGGTTCCAATAATCTTGATTACGACTAAATTTACCGGTGCCATTATGTTGTTTTGAAATTGAGGTGTTTTTATAAATTAACCGAATATTTTCACGATTATTTGGCTCTTCATCGCTGTAGGTGAGTACCGACCACACTTCTTTATATTTAAGGGTGTGAAATTCGCGATTGATGTCTTTGTGAATAGCGTGTTTGAGCCTTTTTGGCTCTGTGCTAAGCGCGCGGTAACTGTCGCGGTAATAAATATTTGCGTCAAATAAGCTGGCGTCTTTAACGGCCACGACAATAGGGCAATGCGTGCACGGGGCATTCAATTTGGCGAGTACGGAATTAACACTCAAATATAAAACAAGCAAAAACAAACAAGGTTTTAACATTACGCGCATTTATTATTATTTTTTTGGCCGCTAAATTGTACCTAGTTTATTGATAATTATGCAATCAAAAGCTCTGTGCTTAGTTAAATCACAAGATTTACGCTAGTTTACCTATTTAAAAACCGCACTAAATATAAGTGTATGACTTAATTGATATTGTTACTTTATTTTTCATATCTAAAAGTGTGAGAAAAACGCAAAGTAAGATATACTTGAGTAATATACACGCTATTGTTTCATGCCCGTACACACTAGTGTGGCGATTAATTATGTCGCGTAGGTAAATAATTCCAAGCAAACTGACATTAGGTGACCAATGACGGCTGAATTAAAGAAGCGAATCGCTATTTTAGAAAGGATGTTAGATAACGTGGGTGCTTGTATTTTTAGTAAAGATTTAGATGGACGATATACCTATGTTAATCAAGCCGTATTAAATGTGTTTGATTTAAATGAAGAAGATGTACTCGGAAAAGACGATAGTCACTTTTTCAACTTAGCGAAGTCTCAAGAAGTCATTGAGAATGACCGCGCCGTAATGCAAACAGACAACGTGCTGGAAAAAGAAGAAACGAATTTTGTAAAGCCTTTTAATAAAGAAGTAACGTACCGCATTGTAAAAAAGCCAATTTATGATGAAGACGCAAATATTATCGGCTTATTTGGTATTGCCAATGATGTTAGTGAGCAACGTGAATTAGAGAGCAAGGTACACGAACAAAACCAACTGCTTGATATTGTATTAGATAACGTAGCAGCGCATATTTATATGAAAGACGATGCTCGTGAGTTTATGTATGTTAATGCTAAAGTTGCCTCGTTGTTTGGCTTACCGGTAAAACAAATTATCGGTGCGAAAGAGCAAGACATATTGCCTGCTGAAATGGCTGCACATTTCCACCAAAGTGATTCGGAATTATTTGCCAGTGGCAAAAAGCAAACGATTGAAGAAACCGTTACGGATGAAAGTGGTAATACGCGCCACTACCTAAGTGTAAAAGTACCCTTTGAGCAACAAGGGCGCCGTTCGCTTATTGGCTTTTCTACCGAAGTGACAGAACTTTATGAGCTCAAAGAGCAATTTCGTAAACAAGCCAACACCGACTATTTAACCGGACTATATAACCGCCGCTATTTTGTTGAAGTTGCCGAACGTGAATTTAAGCGAGCGGTGCGCAGCGGCGAGCCATTTGCATTAATGTCGCTCGATATCGATCATTTTAAGCGCATAAACGATAAATATGGTCACCCCGCAGGTGATGAAGTGCTTAAAACAATCGCAAAAAATCTGATTGGAAATTTACGTGACGAAGATGTTTTAGCGCGTATCGGTGGTGAAGAATTCGCGATTATTTTGCCACATACAAACTTTGAACAAGCCAGTAAGGTAGCCGAGCGCATTCGTGATTTTCAATCATCTCATGCCATAGCGACGGAGCAAGACGACGTGTTGGCAAAAGTGAGTATCGGCTTAGTGATGCGAGAACACGACGATGATACATTCGATAGTATGTTTAAACGTGTTGATAAAGCGCTTTATCAAGCTAAAGAACAAGGGCGAAACCGAGTCGTCGCGCACGTAAGTTAAGCTGTTGTACGTTACTCATTTTCAAATAGGGCATTTTACAGCCCGTTGTTAGTTAAAAGCCGCGAAATCGCAGCACTTTTGTTTCTGTTCGCATTAGTTAGAATAGTACATCGCTGATAGATGAAGTCATTAATAGGTTATAGAATACGCGTTTGTTCTAGCCGCGTCAGTACGTCGATGGCATTTAGATAAACTTCACTTGATCCGCTGTTATGCGCGCCTAACGAAGTGCTTAGCTTATAGGTGTGCTTCATGTCATTGAGTAAATCATGCTTTTGATTTGGTAACTCATTCATTGAGGTGGGGGCGCCAATTGCCATCATTTCACCGCGGCCAATAAAGCCACCTTCAAATAACTCTTTAGATAGGCTGCGAATTTCATCGCCGTAAATACTGTGCACATCATATTGAGAGGCAATGGTTTGCCAATTTTCATTCATTTTATGGGCTTGTTCACTTATTAATACCGAATCACTGACACTTTTGTTCACTGTATCTTGAGGCGTCTTATCTGCTTGTGTCACCCGAAATGATTGAGGTTTGTTAACCGCACTGAGGTTACTTGCGCTGTATACATTCATGATTGAGTTCCTTTCATACGTATTGTGTGGAACAAAATATGAGCAAGTTAAGTGCCAACCCTTATTATTTTAGGGCGTTTTCAGTGCACAGTAAGTTCAATTTTGTTGCATTTGCACCCGTAACACAGTGCTCTAATTAACCTGATACATTGCTTGGATATTTAGCCATCGCCTTTGGAAATTGTTGTTTGATAAGGGTTAAGTCTGGTTCAATATTTCCGCTTAGTGTAACCGGTGGCATTACAATAAATTCTTTGGTGCGAAAATCGAGTGTCATGGGCACAACAGGTACATTAGCAGCATAGGCTATGTGCAAAAAGCCCGTCTTCCATTCATGGGTGTGTTTTCGAGTGCCTTCAGGTGCAATGCCTAGAATAAGTTTGTCTTGTTGTTGAAATACATCAGCAACCTGCGCAACCAAACCGTGCTTAGAAGAGCGCTCAACGGCAATGCCACCCCACTTTTTAAGTAAAACACCCAGCGGCCAGAAAAATATGGTGTGTTTACCAAGAAACTTAATTTCGATACCTAACGAAAGCTTAACGGCGATTGCGATTATAAAGTCCCAATTTGATGTGTGTGGTGCCACAGCCGCAACAAATTTTGACTGATCTGGGAATGCCCCAGAGACACGCCAACCTAATAACTTTAGAAAGTTGCGTCCGATAAAACGACCAAGTTGACTGTTTGTGCGAGGAATAGAATGAGGAACTTCAGTGAGCATAAGCATTTATAATTTTTTTTACCATCTAGCACCATCACAGATTTAGAGCATAAAGTCTAGTCTCAGTAACGTTTAGCGATTCACCTTTTCACTTGGCAGTACTTAAGTTGACGAACTTAGTTTAAGCAGTTTGATAATGTTTATAATAAAAAATGCCGCATATCGACTTAGAAATGTGAGTTTGTAAGAGGCATAAATAAAGAGGCAAATGCCTCTTTTTTATTACTAAAATGTGTAGCTGTATTGCACTGCAGCTAAACTGGCGTCGCCGTGTGATTCAAAGCCCCAAATTTGGCCTAAATCATCACGTTCTTCAAAACTAACCGACTCACCGTCGATGAAAGTGACTGCAAAATCAATTTTATGCTGTTTGTTAGGAAAATAGCTTACGCCGGTGCTGTACCAAATTCGGTCGCTATCTGGAATTGAAATTGACTTGTGCGCTGAGTTACTCGGTGTCGCGTCATTGGCGATACCTGCACGGATCATTACTGTCGGCGTAAGCTGATAACTCGCACCGAGCGATACACGATATGCATCGCTGAAATCTTCAGTTTTGGTAAATACTGCGTCTTCTTTGCCTTCAACATAAGCGGCTAACTCTTGGAAATCACTCCAGTCGGTCCATTGCACGCTGTAATGAATAGCCAATGCTGGAGTTAAAGCGTGATAACCCGAAAACTCAGCAATATCAGGTAAGGTAATGGCAAGTTCGCCTGGTAATACCTTGCCTTGTAAACCACCAATCATGGTAGGTAGTTGATTAGAGTAATCACCTTCTAGATCGAGCTCTACTTGAGAGCGGTAGCTTAGGCCAAAACGGTGGTCATGGTTTATTTCGTACAATGCGCCGATGTTCCAACCAAATGCAATATCATCACCTTCTAAGTTTGCTGCTTCTAACTCATTTGGTAGGTTAAATGCTGTTTCACCAAAGTGTCGAACTAAGTTTGCGTCGGCATAGACTAAATTTAAACCTGCGCCCACGCTCAGTTGCTCTGTTACCTTGTATGCAGCACTTAGATTAAAATTAACCGTGGTAAGTGACGTCTCGCCAGCAAGTTGGCCCGCGTTGTAATCGTCATCTAACTCGGTGCTTAAACCGTAGTTTGAAAATGCACCACCACCAAGCGTCAAACGCTCGTTGATTGGTAACACAAAATATCCAGCTGGAATGACAGCTGAAGGCGCGATGCTGTTGTCATTTAAGCTTGTGATATCACTGCCGTTTGAGGCACTTAATCCAGACACAGATACATCGGGCGCAATGTATGACACAACCCCACTGATTTGTGCATCTTTAATTTTGCTCATACCAGCAGGGTTACGCGCAACGATACTGGCATCATCGGCAATTGCAGCGTCACCTGCGAAAGCACGGCCTAAACCTGATGCACTGTGTTCATTGAGTTGAAAAGCGCCAGCGGTGGCGTTGGCACACACCATCATTAGCGATGATGCGATAAGTGTTTTTCTAATAAGCACGGACGTTACTCTTGATAGTAAGATTTCGCGCTAGTGTAGAGTAATGAAAAGTGTAAGCCTGTAGTTATTGGTGATTGTTGTAATTACGCGGTTACAAATGTAAAAAAAGGGAAGCGTGCTTCCCTTTTAATTACTATTATTCAATTATTTCAGGCAGTGGAGCGGGCTCTTCATCCTATTTGAACGCTAACATATCGCGAATATTCTTTTGTACTGTGATGGCTGAAAGCAGCGATAAGGTATACGCCATGGCAAAAAAGCCCTTTTCACTGAGTAACATATCGGCGTTAAACAGGCCAATCGCGAGTAATGCAATAGCAATTGCCAGTGATATCCAACAAATCATTGTGTACGGCTTTGATATAGGTAAACCTTGTTGTTTATCACGTACAACTTTTTGTAACGACACTGCAGCGAATAAACTGTAAAGCAAAATAATTAGGTAATAACCTTTTTCGTTCAACAGTAAGGTTGCATTGTATAAGCCAATTAAATACGCACCCATGCCAATCACTAAACTTGCGATCGCGCTTAATTTAAATGCGCTGGTTGGTTTTAAATTATCCATAATATTTTTCCATGCTTGTGAATTAAGTTACACACAAGTATCGGGATAATTACAAATAAGTAAACTTTACATTTGAAAGTTGCTTATTTTACGCTTAATGGTATTAATTTATGCTACTAGACTAACTTTTTACACGTCTAAACTGTTCGAACAACGACGGCTCCCATGGCCGCATCGCAAACAATATGCCCATGTGTTTGCGTTTATCAAGGGCAAGATCGGCATCTTCAATATTGAGTTGCGCTGCTTCTTTAGTCAGCTGCTCTAGTTTCTTCTTAATGTAATCGATGGAAGTTTGTGAATAACGGCCGCGTAAATAAAAGCGAGATGCATCAATGTTATCGAATTTGTTAGCCATAAACTTAGTCATGACTTCGTTTTCCATAAAGCGCTCTAATGGTCCATTTTTTTGCCAACGAAAATCTTGTGCGATAAGCGATTTGTAATGATTATTGGGCAATAGCTGAATAATTTTGAGTTTGTCTAACTTAGCCATCAAACGGATCGCTTCGAATTGATCTATGTCGTATTGCTCAATAATTTCATCAAATTGCCAGCCATCGCGAATACATACCGCGACAAGTAACAGTTTAGGGTCATCAACCAACTGTTGTTCTTGTTCTAAGTTTAACTGTGATAATTGGCTTTGCTGTTTCTCAGTTAATGAAAACAAATCAGTAAGGCTAATATTGAGCAGTTGGCAAATTTGTTCAAGCCGCGTTAGCGAAAAGTTATTACTAGCAAAAACACGCTTTACATTTGCTTCACTTAAATCTAGATGCACTGCAACATCGCGGTAGGTGAGTTTGTGTTGTTTAAGCAGTTGTTTAAGCGTTAAGGTGACGCTTTTAATTTGGCTCATAATCATCCTTGGTATTATTTTTTGATACTTTAAGTCTTTAAATTTCATACTTCAACCATTTTGGTTTACATAAATAATTCTTTATCCTAATTTAAAAAGCGTAAACGGAACCACCCAAGAGGAATTAACATGAAGTTTATTAAATCAATTGTAATCAGTTCAGTACTTTTCGCGGCAATGCCGTATCACGCAAATGCAGCATCAGATAACTTTAGTGAGGCGAGCAAACACTCATCGCTTGCAACGGCCCATTCAGCGAAAGGCTCAGCACAAGTTGCGAGCGGTGTAGTAGCCGTACCCTTACTTGCCGCTGGCAGCGTTGGCATGGTGAGTATGGCTGCGGGCGATAAAGCAATGCGCACTGCAAAATCACTTAGCAAAAAACCAGATGCACCGCTTGAAATTACCGAGGTGACTATCACAGTAGACCGTTCACCTGCACATGCAATGAAGAAAAAGTGCAAGCAGTAATTAAGTAATCTGAATTCGGGATAACAAATTACTTTCTAGCAGCTACTTTTACTTATTTCCGGGTTAAATCGTATTAAGGGAGAAACATTATGAAATGGACATATGCGTTAATTAGTTGCTTGCTGTTGTCAAAGGCTGCCATTGCTGGCAGCCAGCAACAACAAAAGCAAACGTTTCCGGTTGAGGATGTCACCGCATTTGCTAAACAAGTTGAGCACTATGCCGCTAAAAAAGGTGCGCGTGCATTTATTATTGCGCGCATGGGGCAAGCGAAAAAAGATTTACCAAAAGGCGTTAATTTCACCCATTCGGCATTAGCGATTTATTCGGAAATTGCCCTTGATAACGGCGACACAGCGAAAGGGTATGCTATTTATAACTTGTATCAAGAGCCAAAAGATAAAGACAAAAGCAGTTTAGTGACCGATTATCCTGTGGATTTTTTTTGGGGTGTGCCTGAGCTTACTGCGGGTATAATTATTCCTGACAGTGACCTACAAACAAGGCTAATTGAAGCCGTTGTTAACGGTAATAATGTTACTCTGCACAATAGCAATTACTCACTTATATCAAACCCTTACTCAACAAAATATCAAAATTGCAACGAGCATTTACTAGATCTGATTAACTCAGCGATTTATCAAACTACAGATAAACAGCAATTAAAAGCGAACACTAAAGCGTATTTTAAGCCGCAGCGTATTAGAGTAAACCGTGCAAAATTGGCAATGGGAAACTTATTTATGGATGGCGTGTCGACCGATGATCATGGTTCGAAAATTTATACCACCACGTTTACGAGTATTGCGAAATACTTGTCATCGTATGATTTGGCGTCAAATGTAATAACGCTTAGTTACAATCAACCCGCTCGTCAGTTACTTGCGTCTAACTAAGTGTGTTATTATCAGTGGGTGTTTGTTCAACATAAAAGCAGGTATATTTAGCGGCGCGCTAGCGGGCGAATTTATTAAGCTTCATTAATTGTAATCGGGGTTTACAGTAGGTGACAATCACACAGAGCATCAACTGTAAACGCGTTTAAACATCACCTGTTGAGTAAGGATGTCACCTTATTGCGTATGCTTGGGCGCGCTTAAACTCATTTTGCGAAAAATGCTGTAAGGCTTGGGGCCAACACCCGAACGGAGCGTCGTTGTTTGGGTGTTTTTTATTGTTGTGAAACATCGTATGCGATTTAAGCTGATGTTTTTTCAATATTTAAGACGTTGCTTGGTGTTTTGATGTTAGGATGACGTCAATACTAATGTTGTAAATCAAGGACGAAACTCGGTGTCATCAGTTCAAATTGCTCGTTATATTGTGAGTTTTAGTTGGTTGTATCACGGAATTTTTCCAAAACTAGTGCATATTGCGCCATTTGAAAAGTTAATGACTGCGAGTATCGGGTTTTCTGAAGAAGCCTCATACTTCATTACGAAAGCCGCGGGGGTCGGGGAAGTGTTGTTCGGTCTGCTTATTTTTGTTTATTATCGTTCAAAACTGCTATTATTTTTCAATATCTTAGCGTTATGTGGTTTATTGCTGTTTGTTGCGATTTTACAGCCGTCGTTACTGATTGAAGCATTTAATCCAGTTACAACGAATATTGCGATAATTGGTTTAAGCCTCATTTTACTTGCAGACTTAAACCAATCCAAAAACGGTGATAACGCCCAAGTGTAACGGAACACTATTACGTAATTGTATGATCACTCATTATTAATTTCGTGTTTTTTCATTAATTTGTAAAAGTCGGAACGGTTTCGTTGTGCCAGTTTTGCAGCTTCAGACACATTGCCACCAGACAGTGCTAACACCTTTTGAATATAGTCATATTCAAACTGACGTTTGGCTTCATTTAAACCAACAAAGGCGTTATGCGTTTCATCTGAATCAGGCAATGCGTTTGCAACAACATCTTCGGTAATAATATTTCCAGCACTAATGGCAATACAGTGTTCAACGATATTGTGTAGTTGACGCACGTTACCCGGCCAATCGTAACTTAGCATGCGCGTGATACTTTGTGGATTAAATTGTTTGGCGTCGTCGGTGAGTTTGGCTAAAAATCGCGTGGCGAGTAGGGGGATATCATCTAAGCGTTCTTTTAAGCTCGGTAAAGTAATTGAAACCACATTTAAACGATAATACAAGTCTTCACGGAATTGATTATCTTTGACCGCTTGCACGATATTTTTATGGCTTGCTGAGACTACACGAATATCGACTTCTTGTTCAACTTGGCTACCAACTGGACGAACTTTTTTCTCTTGTAACACCCGTAATAATTTGACTTGCAAATCAAGCGGCATATCGCCAATTTCATCTAAAAATAAGGTACCGCCATTGGCCGCTTGCACTAGGCCTTCTTTATCGCTTACTGCGCCTGTGAAGGCTCCTTTTTTATGACCAAATAACTCTGATTCAAGCAAGTGACCTGGCATTGCACCACAGTTAATAGCAATAAAAGGGCCGTTGGCTTGATTACTGGCTAAGTGAATGGCTTTTGCTGCGACTTCTTTACCGCTACCGCTTTGACCTTGAATAAGGATATTGACCTTACTGTTTGCCAGCGCTTTTATTTGCTGCACTAATTGGTGCATTTTTTCACTTTGGTAAATGAGGCCATGAAAGTTATCTGGCTCAACACTGCTGTTTTGGCTTACTTTACCGGCAAGCGTTTTTTCTATCACATCAAGCATTTGCTGGCTATCGATAGGTTTTGTTAAAAAGCTAACAAACCCTTGGTGCATGGCATCTACCGCATCGGGAATAGAACCATGTGCTGTCATCATAATTACCGGCATGCCAGTGTAAAATTTTTTGATTTCTTGATTAAGAGCAAAGCCATCCATATTCGCCATTTTAAAATCGGTGATCACTAAATCAATGGCGGTTTGCTTTAACAGGGCAAGTGCTTGATTACCATTTTCAGCCACAGTGACATTATATCCGTTGCCTTCAAGGCGAATCGCAAGCAGTTCTGCAAGCGCAGTGTCATCGTCAACCAATAATAAATTGGCAGCGCTAGCCAAATGTTTCATAGGTGTCCTTTATTGTGTTCTGTTTTCTGAAAGAGAGGTTTCAAGGCGTTGCTTTTCAATGTCGACTAGCTTTTGTTTAAGTTCAATTAATTGCCTTTGCAGCTCGAGTAATTGTTGCTCGTGTTTTTGAGCTTTTGAATCTGAATAAAAGTTAGTGATCTTTTGTTTTCGTAAGTTTTCCGTATGCCAAGTTAACGAATCAAACCAAACCACGTAATCATTTGGCCATAACGCGTTGGCTTTAATGTCCTCAATTAGTTTTAACTGTTTGTTGGTAGAGGTTGTTGTACAGTATTCACTAATAAATGTTTGTAACGCCTCGTTTTCAAGAGTTTGGCGTGTTGGCGCTTGAGTACAATTTGCAAGTAAGGCGCTTATAACTGTGGTAATTGGTTGATGCGTTTGTTCTGCTGCCTTATTTGTTGTCGGCTGAGTGTGTTCGCTGTTATTTTGCACAGGTGGTGTACTTGTACATGCGACAATAAACAGTGCTGCACTTAACTGTGTAATTAGTTTAAATATCTTCATTGGCTTGGGAATGTAATTAGTATGTTTGTACCTGAGTCTGTTTCTTGCCATGTGATATCGCCTTTTAATTGATTGACGCATTCTGACACAATGGCAAGCCCTAACCCAGAACCTTGC
Source organism: Pseudoalteromonas sp. MMG024 (assembly GCF_021654175.1). Classification (NCBI taxonomy): domain Bacteria; kingdom Pseudomonadati; phylum Pseudomonadota; class Gammaproteobacteria; order Alteromonadales; family Pseudoalteromonadaceae; genus Pseudoalteromonas; species Pseudoalteromonas sp. MMG024. Next base: position 168,468 of record NZ_JAKFZO010000002.1, on the reverse strand, counting down.
TTGTTTTTATTGTGTTCGCTTTGGTAAAAAGGCTGAAAAAGTAAGTGTGCTTCTTCTTGATTAATGCCTGGTCCGTCGTCCGCCACGTTGAGTTCAATGGTATTATGATTTTGTCTAATGTAAATATCTACTGTGCTCGTCGCATGATTTAGCGCATTGCTGACTAGTTGCGTAAGGATCAATTTACACGGTAAGTGAGGTACCTTATTTGTAGCGCTAATGTGCCAACATATAGCGATGTCTTTATTCGCAATAGTATCACTTAAGTGACGGTTAATTTCTTCTTCTAGTGTGTTGAAAGAGGTAACCTGTTGTAGTCCGTCAGGGTGGCTTGCTGCACTGTAATTAAGTAAATCATTAATCATGCGCGCAAGCTTCTCTACCGATTGCTGCATTATGGTTAAAATTCTACCTTGTTTATCACTTACCTCACCAAGTAACCCGCTGTTTAATAAGCTACTGCCTTCATTAATTGAGGCTAGCGGTGTTTTCAGTTCGTGGGTGACATGACGCAAAAAGGTTTCCTTTTGTTGTTGCACGCGTTTTAGTGCCAAGCGAAGCCAGTCTAGTCGCCTGCCAAGTTGTTGCAGCTCATGGCTACCTGATAATTTTATCGGTTGATCTAACTGCCCTTTACCTACATCTGATAACACGGTTTCAACCTGATTGAGTTGACGACAAATGCGAAAGATTAAAAACGAACTAATAATCACTAATATCGGCAGTAACACAATAAGGCCAACAACAAACTCGGTTTGTAACGACTTAAACTGTTCATTTTTATTTGCGAGACGGGTATCTAGTGTGTCATCAAAGTTGGCATCAAGTTGTTTAAGTTGCGCCACCAGTTGAGCAAATTCGTCAGCGCTTTTGGGGTCCAATAATGTCGCTTGTTGCAATTTAGCAACAAAATCACTTTTCGCGAGTTTTAATTTTAGTAATTCGATGCGATTTTGCGTGGTTTGCCATTTTTGTTCGATACTAATTTGTAATTGTTCACTCTTTAAAAGTTGGTTGTTCTTGAGCGCCTTTTCAATGCCATTTACGTCTGCTTTTATATAATTGTATTCGAGTATAAGTTCTTGATTTTCATCATAAATACTAAGTGTTTCTTGCTGGTGTTTCGAGATGCTGGTGGCATACCACAGTGTAAGCAATACGATTGGAAGCACGCCCACTAACATAGCGACTAGCGCTTGTTTTTGTAACGACTGAGAAAAAAATTGTTTCACTAAAAAAACCTTTGCAAATACAGGCTGAACCGAACAGCTTTCGCTCGATTAAAAGTAGAAATTAAATTAGTTGTTGCTAAATTGCGACAATGTAACTATTTGTTTTATATAGATAAAAATATATCGACTGTTCTGCTGTTGCAATTTAGCAACAAATAAACAGCTGGTTTTCGAACGAAATGCCTCAAAAATATTCTATCTATTTGTTTTATATGCTTTTTTAAAAGTTGGCATCATGTTTGTAATAGTCTTAGCGACAATGCGAAAGCATAAAACGAGACTAGCTTAACAAATGTATTTTGCGTTAAGCAAAAATTTAACGGACATCCAAATATAGGGAGAAATACCCATGAAGATTAGAGCAATTGCATATTTAACAGCAGTACTTGGTGTAGCAGCATTTAATACACAAGCAAACACATTATTTGATGAGCTTGACCTTAACAAAGATGGCTTCATTTCTGAAGTAGAAGCGGGAGCAAACAGCAAAGTAGCTGAAGTGTTTCAAGAGTTAGACACAAACGAAGATGCGCAAATCAGCAAAGACGAATTTGCAGCATTTGAAGGCTAACAAACGCCTTACCACTTAATAATAGGGAAGTGCGCTACTTTCCAATCAGTTTAGATATTCAAAGTTAAAATGAAAGGAAGTTCCAAATGAAAAAATTAGTAATGTCAGTATTTGTTATCGCAAGTTCATTCTCAGCAGTTGCAGCAGACGATTTCGCAACATTTGATACAGACGGTAACGGCTCTATCAGCAAAGACGAAGCAATGCAAAACGTATCGCTAGTTCACCAATTTGCTGACTTAGATGTAGACAACAGTGGCGAGTTAAGCAAAGAGGAATTTTCGAAGTTTAAAGCGTCATAAGTTTAAAGCTTCTTAAATATCCCGTTTTACAGTTGGGCTCACTTAACTCCTTGTCAATCAGTATGCCGAGTGAGTCCAACTTTTTTTATTAAATCAAGTAGTGAAGTGAAATGAAAAAAGCCTTAGTTATCGCAATCTCAATGTATGTAATGTTATTTGCCACCGTAAAAGCTGTTGCAGATGAAGAGTTTGCTTTGTTCGATTCTGACAACAGCGGCACCATCAGCGTAGACGAGGCGAAACGCAATCACGCACTACTTGAACAATTTACACATTTAGACCGTGATAGTAATGGCGAATTAAGTCCACAAGAATTCGCTAGATTCACTGGATAACCCCGTATCAACCCTCCCTAGTGCGACCTGAACTATTTTTTGTTGGACATGAATACTTTTACGGTCGCACTATTTTCGTGTTAAAAGGGCTTTTGCTTTTGAATTGGCTTATGTAAGCTGCTTATAACATCTTAGTTTTATGAGCAAAATCATGACGCCAGCGATTAAAACAGCAGAAAAAGCGAAAATAGATTTCTCCGTACACCAGTATGAACACGACAGCAGTTTTGCGTCTTTCGGGTTAGAAGCCAGTGAAAAGCTTGGCGTATCTGCGGCCACTGTGTTTAAAACGCTAGTAGCGAGCTTAGATAATGGCGAGCTGGTTGTAGCGATTATTCCTGTCGATCAAAAATTAAACCTAAAAGCTGTGGCCAAGGCGAGTAAAGCAAAAAAAGCAAAAATGGCAGATCCGCTCGATGTTGAACGCTTAACCGGTTATGTACTTGGCGGCGTAAGCCCACTTGGACAAAAGAAACGTCTTAAAACCTTGCTTGATGACTCAGCTAAAGCACAATCTACTATTTATGTGAGCGCCGGTCGTCGCGGTTTGGAGATTGAACTTCAACCAAGTGATCTTTTATCACTTACTAATGGGCAGTTTGTAGCACTAAAAGCCGAATAACTCCTATCTAAGGTTTACCCCGAACCGTTATTTGTCATTGAAGTTTCATAATTCGAGGTCATTTTTATGCTTAAATGATCTGGACTATACCAGATTGGAAAAGATGAAATGAATGAATACTTGTTATTGACGCCGGGGCCACTCTCAACCAGCAATACAGTAAAGCAAGCAATGCTTAAAGATTGGTGTACCTGGGATGACGACTATAACATTGAGATTGTGCAGGCGATCCGTGCAAAACTCACGGCACTTGCGAGTAACACTCACGATTATACCAGTGTATTAATGCAAGGAAGTGGTACTGCAAGTGTTGAGTCAGCACTTGGCAGTTTAATTAAAAACACTGATAAACTGCTTATTATTAATAATGGCGCTTATGGTAAGCGCATCGCTGAAATTGCAAATTACTTAAATATTAATGCGCAGGTAATAAATTTAAATGAAACCCAGTTCCCAAATATGGCTGAGGTTGAAGAGCAGTTACAAACACACAGTGATATTACTCACATTGCAATGGTGCACTGCGAAACCACCACGGGCATGCTTAACCCGATTGCAGAAATAGGCGCGCTTGCTAAAAAGCACCAAAAAACTTTTATATTGGATGCAATGAGTAGCTTTGGTGGTATTGAGCTTGATATGGCTGAACTTAACATAGATGTGCTTATCAGCTCTGCTAACAAATGTATTCAAGGTGTGCCGGGTTTTGGCTTTGTGATTGTTAAAAAAGCAATTATTGAACAATGTCAAGGCATTGCACGGTCGCTTAGCTTAGATTTGTACGCGCAGTGGAAAACCATGGAAGATCATAACGGTAAGTGGCGTTTCACGTCGCCGACTCATGTTGTAAGAGCCTTCTATCAGGCGTTGTTGGAATTAGAAGAGGAAGGCGGTGTTAAAGCGCGCTATAACCGTTACAAAGAAAATCAACAGCGTTTAGTTGATGGTATGCACGCACTTGGTTTTACCACCTTACTAGCGAAAGAGCTTCATTCGCCGATTATCACCTCGTTTTATTCACCAACCAGTAATAAATACAATTTTGCTTTGTTTTACAGTGCGTTAAAAGAGCAAGGGTTTGTGATTTATCCGGGGAAAGTATCAGATGCTGATTGTTTCCGCATTGGCAATATTGGCGAGATTTACCCTGATGATATAACGCGATTACTTAGTGCAATAAAGCGCAGCCGATTTTGGTTAGAAGCTTAAAATAGAATTATTGATTAGCTAAAGGTGATAGCTAAGATTATTGCCTTTTGTTTTGTTAGTTAATGGTTGTTTGGTTACGCCCAGCTTGTTTAGACTGATACAAGGCTTTATCAGCGTGTGCAATATTATCATCCAAAGACACGGTTTCATTAAACTGAGTTAATCCAACACTGATGGTTAATGGCCCGTATAGCTTATCTTTTGAGTGTTCCGTCACCGATCCACGAATGCGTTCGGCAATTTGAAAGCCAAGGTTACTGTCAGTATTGGTTAAAAAAATAAAGAATTCTTCACCGCCATAACGGCAATTAATGTCGTATTCACGCGTGCAGTGTTGTATTTGCTGTGCCACAAGCTTAATCGCATCATCTCCTTGCTGATGCCCATGCTGATCGTTTACTTGTTTAAAATGGTCAATATCTAACATAAGCACAACGCAGGCTTGTTTATTTCGTTTTGCTAGCGCGAGCTGGTTGTTAACTAAATCATAAACAGAAGTCCGATTATATAAACCGGTTAGTGCGTCTTGTGTGGCGAGTGTTTTGTATTTCAGTGTAAGGTTTATTAATTGGCTGGTAAAAATAAATACCGTTAATACTAAGATTAACGATGAAAAATAAACCAGCGGATAATAGAAATCAGATGCGTAATACTCAATTCGACTAATGTTATGAGGAATACTGTTTAATTCGTAAAATATAACCATCAAAGACACAGCGATAAATATGGCTAAGCCTTTATCTGCTTGGTTTAAATTTTTAGTACGAACAAGACTTATAAACGCAATAAATATACAAAATGCCGAAAATGTCATGGTGTAATGAACGTGGTTTGCAACAAATAATATTGACGCTGAAAACGCAAAAAATGCCGTGATTAATAACCTACAAAGCCATTCGCTATGGTTTTTTTTACAAATGGTTAAACCAAAAAAGAGTGATGTTAAGCTACCTAATAAGTCTTCAATGTACCAACCTGTATTGCCAATCTCTAAGGTCGATTTATTAAGAAAGTAAAAGAACAGTAATGAGCTAATAAAGTAACCAAAAAGGTAGGGGGTTTCTTTGTTGTCTTTCATCACCGAGCGTAAAATAAATAGCGCGAAAATACAGGCGATGATCTCTATGGTGGTACTCACACCCACTGCTTCTTGGTAACTAATGCTCATTCATTCTGCCGCTGTACAATTAATGCTCTGAGTTTAGTAAAAATCCAGCATAGTTAAAATGTTAGCGCTTAGAATTTAAAGAAAAATATAAGAAACCTCAGCCCTATGCGTTAGTTTTTATTGGCCAATTACTATCATTTCAATGGCATCATGCAGCCAGTATTCAATGTTGTAATCAATTAAAATACCACTTGATTCATGACGCTGACGAATCACTTGTAAACACGGCGCGCCACTATTTTTTGCAAGGCTTTTGGCAACATCATCGGGCAGAACGGTAACACTTATTACGCATTCTTCGTTGTTAATATCCACATGATAATGAGAGGTCATAATCGTGGTGATTGAGCCATTGAGCGGTTGTGATTCTAAATCATCAAAACGGCTGGCATCGCAGTTAATCTGCTCAAACATAATGGGTCGGCCATCAAGGCTGCGAACACGTTCGATTTTATATAACGTATCTCCACTAAAGTGCTGGTTAAGCGACAGATTTTCTTGTTTTTCAATACTCAATACATGGGTGTTTGGCGTAAAGCCTTGCTCTTGCGCTAATTGATAAAAATTAACCTTAGTAGCAGGTCGCCACTTAAGTTTATTGGGTGTAACAAACCAGCCGCGGCGTTTTTGGCTGTAAATTAAGCCTTCTGCTTCAAGGCGGTTTAATGCTTCACGCACAGTAATACGAGTAGAATTAAAGTGTTCTTGCAGCGTGCGCTCAGATGGTAGTTTATCACCAATAGCAAGCTCGCCACTGGCGATATGTGTTTGAATATACTTTTGTATTTTTTGATATAGCAACATAGAAAGTGGCTTTTAAAATCTGCAGAAAACGAGGCCTATGCTATTAGGCCTTAGAAATATGTCAAGCATATGAATTGCGCGTTAATTTGTATCTGCCTTTGCAGCAGCACCAGAAAGCTTAGCTAAGTAATTATCGAGTTTAGATGGTGCTACATTGTTATCCTCCGCGCTCTCTTTTCGCCTGATGCCGTTGCGAATGACATAAGCGCCAAGTGTGCGAAAAGGCTCGATGGGAAAACGTTCAAGCTTTTGGTTTACAAGGCCACACTTTTGCCATTCATCGTGCGTATTTAATAGCATAGACGAGAGGATTTGACCGCCTAAATACGACTGCACCACACCATTGCCCGAGTAACCTGCTGCAACTACTACATTCTTATCGGTCTCTTGGAAAAATGGAAAGCCGCTTACGCTACGATCCGATGGACCTGTCCAGGTGCGCTCAATTTCAAAGCCATGATCGCCAAAGAAATAATTAAGTGAGTGTTGTAGCTCAGCTTGATATTGGCTGGGTGCGTTGAATTTATCACTTATCTGATTGGCAAAACTAAAATAGTTACCGCCTTTACCGAGCATTAAACGGCCATCGGATGTTGTGCGGTAATAATTCACAAAGATACGCGAATCGATAACTGCTGCACCATGGTTAAGGTTAAGTGCTTTTAACCTTTCAGGCATCGGTTTAGTAATCACCATATCGGATGATACCAACACAACATTTCGCGAAAATTTTGGCATTAACTCTGGTAACCAGGCGTTGACGGCAAATAATAATTTTTCAGTTTTAAGAGTTTTTATTGACTGATTTTTGTCTTTATAACAAACGGTAATAGTCTCGTTTTGTGGTGCGTTTATCTTTACGTGGGAAACATAACGGGTAGATTCACTGATCACTATGCCCATTTCAATGGCAATACGGCGTAGCCCGCGAACCAGTTTAGCCGGTTGCAAACTGCCAGCATGAGGTGAAAAAACCGCGTGTTGATTTTGACCTGAACCCGTGTGTTTCAGCTGCTCTTTATTTAGCGGTTGCCATTGATTAAGTGAAACACCGTCAAGGGCACTAAGACAGGGTGTAAGCTCACCTTGTTGCGCGGCATTAGAGGCGGTGATGTAACAACCATCGACACGTAAATCACAGTCAATATTATGTTCTGTGGCAAATTGGGATATTGCATGAACGGCGTTTTCAGATTGTTGTACTAGCCACTTGGCTTGTGACTCACCGAAGCGTTTTTTTAAACTTAAATACTTGGTTGACCACGTCAACATGGCGCCGCCATTGCGACCTGAAGCCCCTTGGCCACATAAATATTTTTCAAGGATCACAATACGCGTGTTTGGTGCGCGTTGTTTTATGGTGATTGCCGTCCAAAGTCCGGTAAATCCACCACCAATAATTGCAATGTCATAAGGGCTTTCATCAATACTGGCTGAAGAAACAGAAGTTGTTTCTTCAGTCATTGCTTGATCAAACCAAAAGGGTTGATACGTCATTAAGGGCGTTCGCATCTTGCTAAGCGTGCATTAATCTCAAAAAGTACCGGTTCTATATCGGCTAAGCTATTAATCACGAAATGAGCACCTGCACTTGATAATTGGGCATATGCTTCGCGCGTTAAAGCGATTTGTTCACTTGCTGATAAAGCTTGCCACTCTTGTTCACTTTTGCCCACAGCGTTGCCCGTAAGTGCCACACCGATTGTCCACATGCCTGCATTTAATCCTTCTAAAATACCGGGAACTGAGTCATCAACTTTTACACAGTGATTGACAGAATTGATTGCCAGTTTGTTAACATTTTCCAATGCCATCCAAGGACCGGGGCGAGATCCCGCAGTCAACTCGTCACTTGCAACGCAGTGATCTGGGCGGTAGCCGTGTTCAGCTGCGGCAATTTCAAGTTCTGTCATCACTTCGCGCGGGTAGCCTGAACAGCTACCGATTTTAATTCCTTTTGCTTGTAAGCGTTGTATCACTGGTAGCACGCCTTCGATAGGTGCTGAACGATCCGCAACTTTGGCTTTTTGCAGCGGCATAAAGGTTTGATAAATATGGTCAATTTGATCGGTGGTCATTGCCGTACCAAATTGTTCACACCAACGGCGATTAACACTGTCGAGCTTGCCAAGTGCAGCAATATGATCCCATTTACCCATGCCCATTGGAATTCGTGCTTCTTCGAGCGTGATGTCAAAATCATAAGCCGATTTAAACGCTTCAACAAAGATGGTAGTGGGTGCAATTGAGCCATAGTCAACAACGGTGCCAGCCCAGTCGAGAATAAGCGCTTCTACTTGTTTCATAAATAGTCCTTAATGAGTTGGTGCGAGCGACTTAGCATTAAGTGCTCGTTTAGAGGTGTATTTGTTAGATAAAATTATGCTGAAGTAGCAAAGGGAACTGATGACTAATACGCTTGCAACCGCACAGATCCAGTAACTGGTAGCAATAAAGTAGCTCAGCCATGACAACTCTGGCTCGGCAAAGGTGCGATACAGCAAAATACTGACCGAGCCGATATACCCTGCTGAATCAGCTAAATAGAGTAGAAAACCCACATTGGCGACACCACCCACGGCGGCAATCATGCGGTCGAATAAAAAGCAGTTGTAGGGGATATACGCGATATAAAGTCCTGCACCAAGTAACACCATCCATGCCTTGGCATCTAAGATGCCTGCTTCGAAGCCATAGGTACTCGCACCGAGTAATAAAGTGCCAAATAAGATAAAACCATGATTAACTAAAAAAGCGGTTTTGTTGTTTTTAATCAGTACCATCATGGCAAGGGCAATCAGCACGATAATTGAAATACGAATGCCAGCGTAAGCAAAAATAGTTGGCTCTTCGCCATAACCTAACGCCATCCACAGCTCTGCTTGGAAGTTATCTAAAAAGTCGCGAAAGCCTGTGAAAAGTAAAAAACTTAAAACGAGCGCTGTAATACCAAACCAATATTGTTTAAAGAAATTAAACCGTGCTTTACCATCCATTGGTGTGCGTTTTTGCCTTGCTGCAATATCGTTTTTATCTGGTTTTGGAATGGTGTTTAAACACACTACACTGAGCAATAATAAGGGTAAAAAGAGTAGGCCTGTTAGGGCAGGCATCCATAACTCAGAAACACCTAAGTTGTTGGTAATAAAGCGGCCAACGGTTTTCACAACACCGGATGATAAAATAAAGGTGATGCTTAAAATGGCACCGAGGATTTCGGTGGTGCGTCTACCTTCTAAATAACTAAAGACGACCCCCCAAATCATGCCAAGAGATAAACCATTAAAAAATAGGCAAATAATGTTAAGGCCAATTGGCAATAGTGCAAATAACACCAGCGAGAGCTCTGCGCCTAAGATCATTAAAATTATGGCTTTGGCTCGCTGATTAGAGTGCATTTCGGAAATCACTTTTACGCCGATAAATTTTGCTAGCATGTAACCAAATACTTGGCTTAATACCAGCGCCACTTTAAAGCTTACAAGCCAGTTTTCTTGCTCAAATGCAAGATAGCTTGATGCAGCAAATGGCTTTCGAAATGCGTACATACAAAAATAAGTCATAAAGGCAGCGGAGGCTGCGAATAATACGAACGCGGGGCCTTGTGTCTTTTGTAACCAGTTAGCATTTTTAAACAACATAATACGTCTCGACTGCGTTTGAAAAAGGGTGCAAAACAGGTGCTTTGCAACCTCGGTACTATCAACAAATCAGTGTTAATTTAGGGCAATTGTTTCGGGAACCCATTGTGATAGTGTTCTGTGAACTTAATGTGTAACCCAAGGGGTTAAGTTTGAATTGTGATGCACCCTTACCCCTGTTCGCTCGTTCGCGTTAAAAACATTCGTTAGAAACATTCGTTAAAACTTCGTTAGAAACGATAATTAAGGCCGAGCATGCCGCGAATACCGTAATATTCAACTTGCAGCGGGCGACCTTGCTGACCTTGGTAATACATTAAGGGTTCGTTCGTTAAGTTATTAAGCTCAAGGTAAACCATGGCATCGTCATTAATTTGATATGAGGTAGTAAAATCAACGCTGGTATAGTCACCGTAGTAACTGTCGCTTTGTTTATCACCGCCGTGCTCTTCAATGTACTCACCTTTGTGGTTCACAGCTAAACGCGCAGCAAAGAAGGTGTTATCGTAGTAAAGGGTAATGTTAAATAATTCATCGGCTTGGCGAGGGATGCTTACCTTGTCATCGCGTTCTGGAATGGTCATTTCTGAATCCATAAAGGTCACATTTGCCATTACCCCAAAGTTTTCAAGGCTTGGCGCAATAAAGCCAAAATCACGATTAAACGCAAGTTCTAATCCTATTAACGATGCATTGTCGCCATTTTCTGGTCGAATTAAATTAACACCTTCACGGCCGTTGTAACTGCCAATGGAACTGCTTTGGAAAATTGGATCTTCAATATCTTTATAAAACACACCGGCTGACACTAAACCAAGGCGGTCAAAGTAATGTTCAAACATGACATCAATGTTGTTTGAATAGGTTGGTTCCAGTTCAGGATTACCTGAAAACAGTTGGTTATCTGCTTCAAGGTAAGTTGCACCTGGCGATAATGAGCCAAAATCCGGACGGGCAAAAGTGCGCGTGAGTGCTAAACGCCAATTGGTCATATCACTCATTTTATATGTGATATGGAGCGATGGCAGCACAGAGAGATAATCATTCTCGGCTTTACTTTCAACCACTTTGTCTTGATCGGCAAGATAGGTAAAGCCAGATACTTCGGTATCGGTTTGGGTTAAACGCAGGCCACCGAGTACTTCGATTTGTTCATTAGCTTGCCATGTTGCCATACCATAAATACTGGCGTGTTGCTCGTTTACATCAAAGTTACGACCAAGTGCGCCACCGTTTGAAATAAGTGCTGATTCACCGGAATCGAGCTTAAATTTATTGCGGTTTTGTGTCCAAAACTGTGCTAACGCATCCGTGGAAGCCACTTGAGAGAACTGGCTTGCGTAATCAATGCTAAGTTCGTTTAAGTAATCATTCCGACCTGGTTGGTCGCTTAACGCAAAGTCTGCAAGCGTAGGCGCATCGCCGTAGTTCTCACTATTCCAAGCGTAAAATTCATCAGCAAATTCGGCAACGCGTTCTTTATCACGGTACTTCACACCGAATTTAAGTAATAGGCTGTTATCTAGTTGCCAGTCAAAATCACTGCTGAAAACGATTTTGTCTTTTTCATTAACAAATACTTTGTAAAGCTCTACCCATGCAAGCTTGGTATCGCTTGGTGACATTTGAAAGCCATTTGGCAAGTGGTTACTGATGGCATTCCATGGGTCACTGCCGCCGTCCACTTCGTTGTAGGCATAGTTTTTACCTGTGCCACGGTCTTCAAGGCCAACATAGCCAACGTTCTTTTGGTCAAAACGCACAACAAAGTAACTGTTGTCTTCGCTATTTGGCATATCGCCGTAGCGGAACTCATTTTCATAACTTGAGAGTGACCAAGAAAATGTTTTATCAAAACCAAAATAATGTTCACCAGCAAGCTCACCGCCACGCATTTCGGTGATAAGTTCATTGCGAATGTGTTGCACTTCAACGCGGTTTTTGTCAAAACGCATACGATGTTTGTAATGGGTTTCATCGTCGATTAAGGTACCGTACATTACGCTTGCGCTGATTTTACCCTGATCTAAAGTGTACTCTAAAGAGCCATTTAAACCGTAGGTTTCGCGTGTACCTTTGTAGTCTCGAAGCTCTAAACGACGAATACCAATACCATCATTTCCACGACGAGGTTCAAAGTTATCCGTCGCCCAATCACGTTTCCATGCAGTGGCATTAATTAGATAACCGAGTTTGTCATCGGCTACACGGTCGCCATATAGCACACTAGCAGAGTAGTTAGTGCCTTCGGCAAGTTCATTTGCACCTAGCGCGATATTGGTATTTAAGGTAAATTCGTCAGGGGCTTTTTTGGTGATGAAATTAACGTTACCACCAATTGCATCACCTTCCATATCAGGTGTGATGGCTTTTGATACTTCAACAAATTCAATAAGTTCACTTGGGAAAAAATCAAATGCGGTAGCACGGCTGGTGGTTTCTTCTTCAGCGGTTGGTAAGCGATTACCATTTATTGATGCTGAGCTCCATTGTGATGGTAAACCGCGTACAGCAACAAAGCGGCCTTCACCTTGATCGCGCTCAATGGAAATCCCCGGAATACGCTGTACTGCTTCTGCTGCATTTCGGTCTGGTAATTTGCCAATGCCGTCACTTGATATCACATTGATAATATTGCTGGCATTTTTTTGGCTGTTAGCTGCAGCCATTTCGCCACGTTGGATTTGACCAATCGCAACCACTTCTTCAATTTCATTGTTGGTGTTGTTTGCATTGAGGAAAATGGTTTCAAGTACTTTCAGTTCATCATCTTTAACAGAAACGCTCAGTAGCTTTGTTTGGTAACCCATATAATTAACTTCCAGTTGATACGTACCTGGTGTTAATTTAGGGAGTTCAAAGCGGCCATTAAAGTCGGTAACGGCACTGTTATTAGTTCCAACTACTTTCACCATGGCACCTGGTAGTGTTGCATGTTGATCTTTTACAACGCCTGTCAGTTTTGCTTCTGCGGCAAGAATTTGGGGGCTTGTTATCAGCAGTATACTGGCGGCAATACGCGATATATTTTTCATGTTAAGGCTTCTCAGTTAGTAAAATTATTATGGTCTAGACCAGAAACTGAAAAAAAGTCTAACGAGGGTTTTTTACAAATCGGTTACGCTTGTGTGAAAAATAGAAAATTGACTGAGTTTTTTATTTAACCTGAACTTGGGATAAGAAGTTAACTAAAAATTTTTATTACATTGATTTTAAATGAGATAAAATAAAGCAGTTACAAAGAATAATAGTTGCAACTGCTAGTTAGGAATTTTTTGAAGAGGCTTACGCCCAAGTTAAACAGCAAAAAAGGCCTTATTGAATGAGTTATACCAATAAACTCGCGGGCCTTGGATTTGCTAGTAAATCGGCAAACACCTGCCAAACAGAGTTTTTATCTTGCATATTGGCATGTTTTTCAATGTAGGCTTTAACAATATCTTGGCCGAGGTTGTAATTAAGCACATAGGCACGGTTTGCTTTAATAAATCCTAAGCGCTGTGTTGCACGCGCTTCACTCACTAAGGTGTATTTAACTAATAACTCGACTGCGTGTTGCTCTGATATTTCACCATCAAGTAAGCGTTTAGCAACCATGTTGTCAGCATAAGAGAGTTTTTGCAGTAGCGCTTGTACTTGATAGTAGCGCTCAGCTTGTGAGACATCGAGACCGGCAAGCACGAAGAGTACTTCTTTTTCAAATACCATGCGTTCAGGTTTTGGAAAAACCACTTCAATGCCATAGTTAGCCGAGCCTTCGGCAAGCAGTGACATAGGGGAAAATAATGGATAAACACAATATTCCATCCAGCCTTTTTCGTTCACTAGGTGCTTTTCCATTAGTGAGTTAAACACATGGTGACCGGGATAGCCTTCATGGGCGGCTAAATCGACGGCACGTGAAATATAAATCGGGAAGTCGGTATTCATTTGAATCAGGCTGAAGTTATCGCCTTTATACCAGTTATAGCCACTCCAAATTTGGTTAGTTACATATTCCAGCTGAAAATTTTCATTATCTGCAAGTGGAATAAATTGCTTGGTAATCTCCCGTGAACGCGATACTGCGGCTTTAAATACGTCATCGAGCTTATTTTTGGGAATTTCAAATTGTGCGTTAAATGCCACCATGCGTTCGCTTAAACTACCGTCGCCTGGTACCAGGTTTTCAAGCTCTAGTAGGACGTTATCAAACTCAGTCTCCGTCTTATTGGGCGAAATGGCATCGTATAACGCAAGCGACTCATCATCGAATTTTGGTGCGTTGCCCGAAATTACATTTATAAAAGTTAGTATTGATTCACTTTGCTTTAATAAAAATGTATGTCTGAGTGTTTCGCTTTCATTTGGTGTTGTTCGTTTTAAGGTATCTACAAGTTTTGTAACCTGCTGTTGAATAGCTTCAAGCGGCTCTTTAATAGTTGGTTGCCAGTCACTTGGGCCATAGTAAGCGTCAACATAATGTGGGTGATGAAGGCCAATTGCCAGTACTAGCTCTACGTATTGCTCTGCAAGGGGGTTTAATGACATCGCTAACTCATTTTGAACGATAGAAATGACAGGCATAATAACCGAGATTTAAATTGTATACAATTTTATGCTCGGTTATTAATCCGAATTCCAAAGATATTGATACTGATACGAACTGATACTTTAGACAGCAGTGTATTCATGCACTTATTCCAAAATGAGTTGATATGACGGTATCTATTTTAAACCCAGTGAATAAGTTCAACTGATCTTATTGTATCGGTATGTAATCTTATGTATTAATAGTAAAAACTCAGTAAAATTAGATAAATAGATGAAAAAACGCATTTCACTTATTTTAGGCAGTGGTGGTGCACGTGGGCTTGCGCATATAGGCGTAATTAAAGCGTTAGAACAGCACAACTTTGAGATTTGTTCCATATCAGGGTGTTCAATTGGTGCTTTAATCGGTGGTATTTATGCAGCAGGTAAGTTGCCTGAATTTGAGACATGGATTTTAGAAATAGACAAATACGATATTGTGTCATTGCTTGATTTAGCGTGGGGCAATAATGGGCTTGTAAAGGGCGACAAAATAATTAACACCTTAAAGGAAATGGTAGGGGATATTACGATTACCGAGTTACCAATTAGCTACACGGCTGTTGCGTCTGATATTTTAAACGGTAAAGAAGTATGGCTAAATTCAGGCTCATTATTCGACGCGATCCGCGCATCGATTTCACTTCCTTTGTTTTTTACACCGATTGAAACCAATAATAGAATTCTAATTGATGGTGGGGTGTTAAATCCTGTGCCGATTGCGCCTACGTTTAATGATGACAGTGATTATAAAATAGCGGTTAATTTAGGCAGTGAAAAAGCAACACCACCAGAACCCATCGAAAAAGTCGAAATTCACGATGATACATTCCCAATTTCACGTTTTATAGATTCATTGCGATTTGATAAAGAAGAAAAAGAGGTGAATAAACTGGGGGCGTACGAAGTAGCAGATAAAGCATTTGATGCCATGCAGTCTCACTTAGCTGCAGCTAAATTAGCGGCATATCCGCCTGATGTACTGGTTGAGATTAGCCGTAATGCCTGTGGCACATTGGAGTTTGATAAAGCCGCTGAGATGATTGCGCTTGGCTACAGTACCTGTATAAAAGCGCTTAAAAATAACTATTTATTGCTTGAGTAATGTGTAAGTCAGAGCGCCTTAACATAGCCTGTCGTAGCGCAAAGTTAGCGATTTAAAAGCACTAAAACAGGTGAAGAATTGTACAATTTAAACTGGGTTTACTTGGCTATAGGTTAAATATGCATGTTTTGTTGTATTTTATGGCCAAAATACACGCACTTGGGCCAATACGGGCTATTATAAATGAAAGGCAAATACAAAGTTATATTGCCAAGGCAAGATCTAGCTTAATAAGTACAGATTAGCTTTAAAGTACTTTGGTACGACAAAAGGACTAATCCGTATTATGCGTTTTATCGTTAATAATTAGCTATTTCAGCTTGTTACGGGTTTGGCTTTGCTTTAAAGTTCGTTTTTTAATGTTAAGAAGTTGTTTTGAATAAGATCAATTTTTTCTTCTTTGAATATGCTTTGTGTTTTACACTGTATTAATGAAACGACAGCAGTGATGGCTCGTTGGTTTACTTCTCATATTCTGAACGGATTCATGTGACTAGGGTTTAATTTTTTGTTTCATAAAGTCTTTTCTTTTGTTCTTGTTTTACTCTTTGCATCCAGCAATGCGTTTGCTGCGGAATATAGCCGCTATCTGAAAAATTATTCCGTTGAAGAAGGGTTATCGCAAAGCTATGTCAATCAAACGCTGCAAGATAACTACGGCTACTTGTGGGTTGCCACAGACTATGGCTTGAATCGTTTTGATGGTTATGAATTTGAAAAAATAACGGGTCCTGACAACGTATTTGCAAACGATGGCATTATTGCACTCCATTCGCTAAAAAATGGCAGTTTAATTGTTAGCACTTATTATACAGGTGCGTATTTTGTTGATCCTCTTACGCTTGAAGCCACACGGTTCTATGACGGTAAATTAGTTGAAACTAAAGACGAATACTTAAGTGTTGAAAGTGTTATTGAAGTAAAGGGTGACTTGATATTAGCAATTGGTCGTCACTTGGTTTCGTATAGTGTTGCAAAAAAGCAATTAAAAATTTTGTTTTCATTAAGTGAAAATCAAGACCTTATTCGCACCCTGTTTTACAAAGGGGAATACATATATTTTGGTACATCGAAAGGTCTTTATGTCTATCATATCGAGACAGGTGGTGCGGGGTTAACGCACCATAAACCTTCCAACATACAAGATACCTATGATAACAACAATGTAAAATACTTAGCGTGGGATCATCGTTTAGGTTTATTGATTGGCACAGTTGAAGGGTTGTTTGCACTTAAACTCGATGAACAAGATGCTAAACCCATGCAGCTTATTGCCGATTTAAATATTTGGGGTGTGGTTAGAAATGCAGATGCATTTTATATTGGCTCTGAAAAAGGACTGTATCGCTTCGACCCAATGTCGTTTGAGTTAAATTTGCTGGCACAATATTCAAAACGTCACCCCTTAGTCAGTAACGACGCTATTAAAGACATTTACCAAGATAATAGCGGATTGCTTTGGCTTGCGTCTGAGTCAAAGGGCGTTTATTACTGGCATCCTGACTTACAAAAATTTTCAAGTTACAGCAACGCGTCTGGCATCAATTTGTCTAATTCTTCAGTGACCGACTTTATTGAATTGCAAGCAGGTACGCTTTGGGTTGCAACCGAGAATGGCCTGACAAAACTAAATACTGAGACAAAAGAAACTAAACATTTCTTCGTTAGTGAGAACCCCAAAAATAAATGGGGAAAGCACTTTATTCAGTATATTTTTGACGCAGGTGATGGAAAGATTTGGCTGGTACACAGTGAGGGATTGACACTTTTTGACACTGAAAAAGAAGTCATTGTGCCGACCAACTTATCTGCAGAAGTTAATAAAGAATTCACTGAGCTATATCCTTACGGTGTTCACCCATTAGACAAACATCGTTTGATATTTGTTAGTTACAAAGGGCATTTTATTTTAGATACACAAAAAAATACCCTCACTTCTCTTAACAGTCTTGATAAACACTTTGATCCTGATTTATCAATTGGCTTTATGAAAAGCTTTGTTGATGATTCTGGCGTGCTTTATAGCGTTGGTGGGGCGGTTTACCACTATAACTATCAAGAGGGTACATTCGAATTAATTCATCAGATCGATAACTATCAGGTACACGATTTCAAGTTTGTATCTGACTGGACACGAGACGCAGATAATACTATTTGGATTGCTTATAATGCACACGGCATAGTGGCCCTCGACGATAAGTATCAACTACAAAAAGAAATTACCTTTGCTGATGGTTTACCGGATAATCGATTATTCAGTGTCACGCAAAGTGATAATGGCGCGCTGTGGTTTAGTTCGCAAAGTGGCTTAATCAAATATGATAAAGACTTAGATGCACTTAATCAGTATACCCACGAGCAAGGGTTGATAAGTGATGAGGTCTACAGTGCGCCACATAAATTAAAAGATGGTCGAATTGCGTTTACGACACCCGCGGGCATTATTTTATTTAACGCTGAAGAAATTGAAAAAACACGAAACGACAAACCGGTAAGGTTACTTGATGTCGAATTGAAATCTCGCGATGAAAAACTTACGTTTTCAGGCTTAATGGAGCAGCAATTATCGCTTGAATATGATGATTTTGGCCTGAAATTCCACTTTTCTAACTTTGACTTTGCCAATCAAAAGCAAATTAAGTACCGTGTTGATTTACAAGGGCCAAGCAGTGTGGTGTATGAACATTACGGTAAGAATAACATTGAGTTTACCCGTTTGTTGCCAGGTGACTACACGTTTAATGTAGCAGCTTATTCATTAAAAGATGGCCAATTAGGCAAGTCTGAAACCTTTTCATTTTACGTAAAGCACAACCCATGGACATCGCCATATGCCATTGTTGGTTACATTATTCTGTTTCTTGGTTGTTTTACGTTAATTTACATTAAGCGCGTTAAGCAGCAGCATATTCTGCAACAACTTCATAATGATTCGATGGCGGCAAAGCAGCGTGCACGCTTGGCGCTTGACGCGAGTAACAGCGGTGTATGGGTGTATAACAGCCATAACCAGCAATTGGATCAAGAGCGCATTGTGTCTGACTTAGGTTATGAGCGTGAAACGCTAACCAGCCTCAATGATCATATGTCACTTATCCATCCTGAAGACCGTATTCGCTTAGAAGCAAAATGGCGGGCATTTTCAAGTGGCGCGACCAATTTATGGGACGTTACGTATCGTATGCGCGCAAAAAGTGGTGAATGGGTATGGTATCGAGACTTAGGTAAGCGTTCTAAAGAAAGTAAAAATGAAGAAAACCCCGTTTATGCAGGGACTTACACCAATATTAGCGAAACCAAAAATAAAGAGATCCAAGCGCGACTCTACGGTGAAGCACTGCGCAAAATGAACGAGTGGCTGATTATTTTAGACAGCAAATTCAAATTGGTTGCGTCAAATGAAGCGTTTAATAAACGCTTTTCAAAACATGCGGAAGATGCGACCCAAGATACTTTATTGGCGTTATTTGATGAGAAACGTCAAGCATTTTACGTTGAGCAATTAGCCAGTCTTAAGGTTGGCGAGCATTTACGTCGCGAAGAAACTTGGGTGTTTGATAACGAAACCATTGAGGTATTGTTATCAATTTCCGCGATCGGTGAAGAGAGTGTAAGTAACTATGTGGTTGTTGTGTCGGATTTGACGCAGCAAAAAGCAGCAGAGAAGAAACTTACACAAATGGCTAACTTTGATCACCTTACGCAATTAGCTAATCGTAGCTTAATCAACGATCGTATCGAACAAGCCTTGCTGCATGCTCAAAACAAAGTCGTTGCGGTGTTATTTATTGACCTCGACCGCTTTAAACAGGTGAACGACTCGCTTGGCCACAGTGTCGGTGACAGGTTATTAGTTAAAGTTGCCGAGCGCATGACTTCGGTTGTAGGCGAGCAACACAGTGTAGGCCGTCAAAGCGGCGATGAGTTTATTGTGTTGTTTGAAGATGTGGTTTCGCCACAGGAAATTAGCCAATATGCTAATGACCTCAACAGCGAACTTGCCAAACCCTATAAAATTGGCGGTAACACGGTCAATATTAGTTCATCAATCGGTATTTCGTTTTATCCATTTGATGCAGAAACAACTGAAGAACTAATACAAAAAGCAGACATCGCGATGATCCACGCGAAAAACAGCGGTCGTAATTGTTACCGCTTTTATACTGAGCAGCTTAATAAAGAAGCGCGCAACCGTATGTTGCTTGAAAACGAATTAGTTAACGCGGTACAAAATCGACAACTGACTAACTTCTATCAACCCATTATTAATACGCAATCACAAAAAGTAGTGGGTGTAGAGTTGCTATTGCGCTGGTTTAAAGACGGTGACATGATTTCACCAGGTGTGTTTATTCCGTTGGCAGAGCAAATTGGGCAAATTGTTGCGATAACCGAAGTAGCGCTTGAAACAGCAACAACAGAGTTAGCGTCATGGTTAGCAAGTAATGAGAACCGCTACCTATCAATTAACTTATCTGCGCTACATATTACCCAGCCTAACTTGGTCGAGCGATTTGTCACCATTTTAGCGGACAATAACGTATCGCCACGTCAAATTCGCTTAGAAATTACCGAAGGTATTTTGATTGAAGACACGGTGAACGCTCTTGAGCAACTAGAGCGCTTACAAAAAGCAGGCTTTAAACTGTATTTGGATGATTTTGGCACAGGGTATTCGTCGTTAACTTATATCAACCAATTTCCAATTGATGTGATTAAGATAGATCAGAGTTTTATTCGTCAAATGTTATCCAGCCGCACAAACCAAGCGATCGTACAAACTATTGCGGATTTAGCGAAAAATTTAGGCAGTTACTGTATCGCCGAAGGGGTTGAAGAGCTTACGCAGGTCAGCGTGTTAAAACGCTTAGGCTGTTATAACCTTCAAGGTTTTTACTTTGCCAAACCGGTACCGGCAACTACGTTTTTAAGTGACGAATTCCAAAGCGACGTATCACGTAAAATCAACGCCTGTAAGAATGCGTAAAAAAAGGGGCTTCAAACGCCCCTTTAACACGAAGGGAGTGTTTAGTTTAAGGTTTCAGTTATAACGGTATCAATCACATGGATAACACCGTTAGTAGTGTAAATATCGGTAGTCACCACGTTAGCCCCTTGCACTTGCAGCGCAACTTGTGGCAATGACACTTTCCACCAAGCATTGTTAACTGCATCACCTTTGGTGTCACCAGGAGCCATATCTTGTGCATAAAAATATAGCGGGCGACCCATAAAGGCTGCTTGTTTAGTACCGTCAGCGCGTGTAATAACGCTTAAGCCTTGAATATTATCAACCATCTCATCAGTAACCATTACTGGCGGCCATGCATCTGCACACGCATCAACACATGTACTGCTAGTTTGACCAAGGTCATTATCGAACACATAGAGCGTGTAACCTGCTTTGGCAGAGCCATTACCGCCGACTAGCATTTGACCTGCAGCATCATAGGCAACTTCATCTGACGCCGAATTAGTTGATTCGGTGTAATTAATTAAATCCACTGATACATCATTATTTGCAAGAGTGTCTACTGCTTTACCATTTGCTGCATACGCAGAAACAGAATCTATCTCAGTAGCCACAACATGTTGTAACAACACATTTGTTAAAGCCGTATTGTCGGCAAGTAATGCTGTTAACGCATCGTCTGGGATTTTATCAAACGCAGCATTAGTTGGTGCAAATACCGTGTAAGACTTAGTTTCATCAGCTAGCGCATCGACTAAATTTGCAGCTTGTAACGCGGTCACTAGGGTTGAAAAGTCAGGATTGGATACGGCAACCTCAACGATGTTCTGAGTCGGTTCGCCTTTCATTGATGGTGGTAAAATCACTTGGTCAACCACGTGAATTACGCCATTACTTGCTTCGACATTGGCAGCAGATACTTTAGACGCATTTATGTACAAATCAGAGCCTGAAAGTGATAAGGCGGCCATTTGAGTGTTTGCCATAGTCACCTTATTATTTTCACTATTCGCAACAGCTACTGCGCCATCCGACATTACTTTCGCATCAGCAATAACGTGGTAGAGCAATACATTTTTCAGCGCTTCTGTATCGGCGAGTAGAGCATTTAGTGTACTTTCAGGAAGTTGTGCAAATGCAGCATCTGTTGGTGCAAAAACGGTGTAAGTTGCAGATTCGTCTGCAAGTACCTCAGCAAGATCCGCGGCAGCCGCGGCGATTAATAATGTGTTGAATGAACCTGCTTGTGAGGCGACATCAACAATATTGCCGACAGGCTCAGGTACACTTACATCACCCACAATAACAGCATCAATTACGTGAATAATCCCGTTAGTGGTGTAGATGTCTTTGGTAACAATTTTAGCACCACCGAACATCAATGAATCAGTTTCTGAGTTGATTGATACAGGCAATTTAGCACCAGAAGCTGTTTCAGCTTCCATCCCGTTTAGGGTAAATGCAGTAACAGAGTCAACTTCACCCATAACAACATGCTGCAAAAGAATACTGCTTAACACGTCGGTATTTGCAAGTAATGTATTGATGGTTTCTTCACCAAGCATTGCAAATGCATCGTCAGTTGGCGCAAATACCGTATACATTTTAGACTCATCAGCGAGCACTGTATCTAAATTAGTTGCTTGTAAAGCAGCAACGAGCGTATTGAAAGTACCTGCTGCAACAGCGGTCTCAACAATATTTGCCGTTGGCATACCTTTATCTGTTGGGGGCATTAACACAGCATCAATAACGTGAACTATACCGTTGTCTGCCATTATGTCGGTTGCTGTAACAGTTACTGTGTTGACCAGCAAATTATCACCGTCGAGCGATAAACCGACCGAATCACCGTTAACCATGGTTACTTTTGATCCTGCACTTGATACTGCCGTTGCCGCATCGACTTTGTCTGCAATAACGTGGTATGTGAGAATATCAGAAAGCGTGTCTGTATCGGCTAACAGTGCTTCAACAGTGCCCTCAGGTAACAGCGCAAATGCAGCGTCGGTAGGCGCAAATACGGTAAAGTTGGATTCAGTATTTGCAAGCGTTTCGTCAAGCCCTGTTGCTTCAAGTGCGGCGACTAGCGTTGTAAAGTTGCCGTCGCTCACTGCAACGTCGACCACTGTTGTTGGTGTGGCAACTGGTGTCGTTGGCGTTTCCACTTTATGATCGTCGTCATCGTCGTTACACCCAGTTACTACAAGCGTTGATGACACTAAAAGTGCTATTTTTAATAAATTTCTCACCTTGTTTATCCTTTTTTTGATAATTAACTGGCGAGATCTTGTACGGGTTAAAAATTTAACTAGATCAAATTAATGTAATGTTTCGGTTTTGTTAATCATTTTTAATGAATAAACTAAACGCAAAATGACATACTATTTGATGTCAATTTAACGATTAAATTTTTGTAATCTTTCAGTTTGTTACTAGACTTAAAAGGGAAAGGGCTGGCGTCAAAGATGTTCTTACTTGCAAGGAATGCGACATGCATAAAAATTTAATTAAAATTGCGATTGTTGACGATTCGAAAACCATGTTGTTAACGTTAAAAGCAATGCTCAATGGACTCGGTTATCAAAATACCGAGACTTTTTCTTCCGCGCGTCTTGCATTTGACGAAATCAAAAAAGATAGTTCAGCTTATCACTGCGTATTAACTGATTTAAATATGCCTGAATTAGACGGTATGGCATTTATTAGGCAGTTAGGTGAAATTGGCTTTAATGGTGGTGTGGCAATTGTTTCAGAAATGGATGAACGTGTTATCTCGCTGGCCGCCGACCTTGCTAAAATTCACAAAGTCCGGCTTATTGGCAATTTGTCAAAGCCTGTTAGCGTTAAACAAATTGAAATGGTGTTAGACCGGCTAAAAACACTCAATGTTGTTAAAATGCAAACCCTGCAATACCTCTCTGAACAAGAACTGATTGAAGCCATTGAAAGCCAGCAAATTGAACCTTACTACCAGCCTAAAATTAACAGTCAAACTAACTGTGTTGACAGTTTGGAAATTCTTGCAAGAATCGTAAAGCCTGGTCGTATTGATGCCATTTTACCGCAACATTTTTTGCCGACTGCAGTATCACTTGGCATTGAAAATATTATTACGTTTCAGCTTGTTGAAAAAGCCGCACGACATTATTGCGAATTGCAGGTGATTTTTGATCACGATTTTAAACTGGCAATTAATTTATCACCCAAACAAATGCAAGATTCATTTTGTGCCGAACAAATGGCGACCATATTGTGTGTTAACGGATTAGAGCCAAGCCAATTTATTATTGAAGTGACCGAAGAATACGCGTTGCGTACGCCTGAACAACTGGAAACGTTAAACCGTTTGCGCATGCATGGTTATGGTATTGCGCTTGATGATTTTGGTACGGGATTTACTAATTTAAATCAGTTAAGAACCTTGCCTTTCACTGAGATTAAAATAGACAGATGTTTTATTTCGAGCATTCGTGATGATAAATTTTCTCAGGTGATTGTTAAGTCGCTTATCGATATTGCAAAAGAGCAAAAAGTAGAGCTTGTTGCAGAAGGCGTAGAAGATATTGAAGATTTAGAGTACTTGCGCCAAAGTGAAATTGGCATTTTATTACAGGGCTTTTTTATCTGTCGGCCAAAACCCATCAATGAAGTTGTGCGCTGGTACAGCAAATGGAAACAAATCTCCGAAAAATCTATCTCTTAAAGATGAACTGCGTTAGTGTAAGTGTGTAAATAGTAAACTAAAACGAATTTTAGTCTTTAAGGATGAAGCGCATGAAATATAGCATTCTAAGTACCTTGCTTGGACTAAGCTCACTTACTGCCACAGCAAACAATTCTGCTGATATCGCCAAAAAATTACAAAACCCTGTTGCCGATATAATCAGTGTGCCAGTGCAGTTTAATTACGACCCGAATATTGGTCAGGATGAGCAAGGTGACCGTTGGTTAACCAATGTTCAGCCTGTTGTACCGTACGATTTAAATGATGATTGGAATTTAATCTCTCGCACAATTATTCCCATAGTAAGCCAAGACTTTGGCTCGTTTCGTGAAGAAGGCATTGGCGATATAGTACAAAGTTTTTTCTTTTCACCTAAACAACAAACCGACAGTGGCTGGATTTGGGGGGCAGGGCCTGTTTTTATGTTTCCGAGTGCCTCTGATCCTATGTTTGGTAGCGACAATTGGGGAATAGGCCCAACGGCGGTACTGCTTACACAAAGCGATGGCTGGACGTTTGGTGCATTGGCAAACCATATCTGGGGTTATGGTGCAGATAAGGACCAAGGTCAGACTGATGTAAATGCAACTTTTATTCAACCTTTTATTGGTTATACCTGGCCAAGTGCAACCTCAGTATTCTTAAACAGCGAAGCAACAATCGACTGGGAAAATGATGTAGAGTCAGTACCAATCAATTTGGTTGCCAGCCAAGTGATAACCATCGGAGATAATGTATTTAGCCTTGGTACTGGTCTGCATTACTGGGCAAAAGGCCTAGACAATGGGCCTGATGGAATGGGGGCGCGAATTATGATTACCTGGTTAATTCCGCAATAACCAATCTAAAAATGTAAACTTGTTGCATGGTACGGCTAACGAATCACCATCCATTCGTTCACTTTTTCATTTATGTAGCCGCTTTGTCGATAGGCCTTATTGATTAAACCGCGGCTTCGTAATTCTTTTAAGCCCCGTTGCACACAGTCAAATATTTCTGAGTTGCGCGCGGCTTTTGACACAACAAAATGCCTGCTACCGGGGAGCTTAACTTTCAATCCATGAATTGGTACAAAGGTTTCATTGTCTTGTGAAAAACTCAGATCGTCGGTGTTGTAAAATGTCGCAAGCATAACATCACTTCGGCCTTTCATAATCATATCTGTCATTTGTGTAAATTGGCTTACGCTATCTAAATGAGCGAAACCAATTGCCGACATTATTCGCCAATCAATTTGCCAGTTTTTATTGGAAATTGCGTTTAGGCGTTGTAAGCCAAATTTGTCATTTACCTGACGTGCGCGTGTATTGTTTTGATGTACATAAAAGCCTGCCTCAGCTTCACCATCACGCAATAACGGCCTTGAAATGTATAGATTATCTTTAATGGGCAGAGCGTCGCTTAGCCAAACTCCGGTAACGCTTAAATCAAGAAGTCCTTGTTCGAGCAGACGCAAGCGACGTTTATAGTGATCTGCTCGTACAAATTCAATGTCGCCACGAAATCCACCAAAGTGAAGCGCTTGTAACAATAATACTTGTTCAACAACATCGCGATACGCAAACTCGCCCGAGTAATCATCTATACTGTTAATTTCGCGACCCGCAATAAATTGTTCGACATGTTTTTGGCTTTCTAGCTGAACACCAATTCTAAGCGTTTCTTTTGCCGCAAGCGAACACGAATACACGATGCTTAAAACAAAAAACCAATATCGCATTTTAAATCCTTTAAAACTAAAACTACTCGTAATTTGAGTTGTACTTGATTAATTTATATCGTTTTTTGGTTAAGTTGGCTTAACTTCAGTTTATTTTTGAAAGGTCTGTTAGGGAGGTAGAAGAATTCCTGAGTAATAATTGCGCGCTATACCTGTGTTTTGTTTAAATATCAATGTGTTGAAGGCTGATAATAACGTTATTTTCTACGCTTTTTTATTTTGTATTGCTGATTACTTGCGCGTTTTGTTGTTTTAGGGCAAAGTAAACCTACATTTCTTATTGGAGCAAACGCCGACATGAACAACTAACTCCCCAAACAATTTTAACTTTCTGTTTAATGTTAGGGATTAGTAGGCGTTGCTTTGCCAATTTTTCACTGAAAATCAATATTGACGCTAAGTGCAATAATGCTTAGACGTTTCTCGCAGGTGATGCTGATCCCTTTTACTTGGGTAAAAGGATGGTCTTATGCCACATATTTCGATTTCAAATTTTTCATACAGCGTAGCGCAAAAACACATTTTAAAAAACGTATCTCTGCAACTAACACGTGGCGTTTACGGCTTAGTGGGTAACAACGGTAGCGGTAAGTCGACACTTATAAACGCAATAGCAAAGCTTGATGGCTGCAATAACACGATTAAAGTCACTGGCAAAACCGCTATTTTTTCGCAGCTCAATGCTATGCCAAATTGCTCAGTTGCAGGCTATTTGGGTGTTGCTGATAAACTAAACGCGTTGTCGCGCATTAATGCCGGTAGCATCGACGTTAACGACTATCAAACGGTACAAGATGATTGGCATTGCGAACGAGATACAATAGCACTGTTAACGAGACTTGCATTACCAAAAGACCCGTTTATATCGTGTAATAAATTAAGCTATGGGCAGCTGGCTCGTTTAATGTTACATCGGTGCTTTAACAGTGATGCAGATATTATATTGTTGGATGAGCCAACCAATCACCTCGACATAAATGCCAGAAATTGGTTAAGCTGCCAAATAAAAGACTTTAGGGGGATTGTGGTTATGGCAAGTCACGATGAAAGTCTATTGGATCACAGCACACATACATTGCACGTAATTAATGGTACGGTAAATGAATACGGTGTTGGCTATCATGAATTTAAAGCACAGTTTAATGCCGAGCAAAAAGCACTAAGAGCGAAACAAGAGCACATTAAACGCGAACAAATGCAATTTAAGCGCATTGCACAGTTAAGCTTAGAAAAAGCAAATCAGCGTGCGGCGCAGGGCAAGCAAAAAAGAGCATCGGGCAGTCAGCCGAAAGTGTTACTCGATAGTAAAAAAGAAGGTGCGGCCAAATCCCATAGTCGGCAAGTGAAATTGCAAAACGCGCGCATTGATACATCAAATAAAATGTTGCGTGCAGTATGCGATGTTCAGGTATTAAACGAACCAGTCACATTCCACATGGCGGATATAAATACTCATAAAAATAAGGTACTGGTTAATATAAACAACTGGCAATGTGAGTTTAATCATCAGCCACCACTGAACGCTACCATTAAACAAACAAGTCGCGTTTGGCTTCTAGGGAATAATGGTTCAGGAAAATCTACCTTACTTAAAAACATAGCAAACCTGAGTAAGGTGAACCTAACAGTTAATAGTAATTGCGATGTGATTTATCTTGAACAAAATTGTCGCTGGCTCGATCAATACAGTGATGTACTAAGTGCTATTATGGCTTTGACAACACAGATAAGTGAACAAACCGCGCGTACCTTGCTCGCGTCTGCTGGGTTTCGAGGCGATAGCGTTTTTTTACCTGTTGAATCATTAAGTGGCGGCGAAAAAATGAAACTGGCGATGCTATGCGTAAGCCATGCACAAAAAGATGCGTTATTGCTGCTTGATGAACCTGATAATCATTTGGACATCGCTGCGAAAACTGCATTGGCGATTTCATTAAAAAACTATCCGGGTGCGTTTATATTAGTGAGTCACGACACCCAGTTTGTTGAGCAAATTGGGGTGAATATGCGCCTTGATATTAATTCTGGCAGTGCTATTGAAGAACGCGAATAAACGTTTAAAGTTCAATAAGTTATCATTTTTAAATTTTGCAGCATTAAGGAGATGCAATGGAAAAGCATGATAGTGGCTTTGATGAAGCAAGTTATGATGATAAAGCGATCCGTTTTAGCCATACTGTTATTCGCTTTTGCGTAAAAATACTCGCAATTTTAATGACGTTGCTCATTATTTGGGGGGTGTTAGATGTTGTCTACGTGATGTATATGAAATTGAGTTCACCGCCTTATTTCTTGCTATCAATTAGTGACATTCTCGCAGTGTTTAGCGCGTTTTTGGCTGTATTGATTGCAATTGAAATCTTTATCAACATTGTTATGTATCTACGTGACGATGTAATTCACGTTAACTTGGTAATCGCGACAGCATTAATGGCGATAGCGCAAAAAGTAATTGTACTCGACTTTACAAAATTGGCCCCTGAATACATTTAGAGCACTGCAGGCTTAGTACTTGCGCTTGGCGTTACCTATTGGTTGATTGCAGTAAAGGATAAGAAAAAAGCCAGCTTATTGTAACGTAATAACAGCTGGCTTGTTAAAGTGGAAGCGGCATATTTAAGTCGCTTTCACTCTTATCTATTCATGCGTAACGCTTTTATTTTAAGATTTTCCGTTTTCAGCAAATTTTTCTAACGTTTCACCACTCATACGATAGCCAATCCACTCATGCTGAGGCTCGGCGCCAAGTGATTCATAAAAGTCACGCGATGGGGTATTCCAATCTAAGCAACTCCATTCAAAGCGGCCACACCCTTTTTCAACAGCAATTTGTGCTAAATTTTGAAGTAACGCGATGCCCGCGCCTTTGCCGCGGTATTCAGGTGATACGTACAAATCTTCAAGATATAAGCCTGGTTTTGCAAGCCAGGTTGAATAGTTGTAAAAGAATACGGCAAAGCCAATGGCGTGACCGTCTAATTCGCAAATTAAACCGTAAACACCAGAGTGCTCAGAAAACATGCTCTGTTTGATGGTCTCGGGCGTTGCCAATACTTCGTGTTCTGCCTTTTCATATATTGCTAACTCCCTAATAAAATGCAGAATTGTATTAATATCGTTAGCAGTGGCGTTGCGAATAGTAAGACTCATTGGCTACCTTTGGTTTGGATGAAAAAGCAATTATTTAATCAGTATATCGTTATTAATATCGTAATTATAGGGCGAACATTATGCGCGCCAACGACCTTGAGTTGTTAACGCGCAAATCTGAATTTACAAAGCGGTTTGAAATTGCGTATGAGATAAGGCTTCTTCTGTTTCCATTTCGCCGCGGTGATCTTTTGCTATTTTTTCATAAAGTAGCGGTAGCACCATTAAGGTAAAGAAGGTACCAATCAACATTCCGGCAACCAAAATAATACCAATGCTATTACGCGCTTCAGCGCCCGCACCTGTTACGAGTACCAATGGGAAATGACCGAGTACGGTTGCACCTGTGGTCATTAAAATTGGGCGTAAACGTGTAGCGGCAGCGCCTTTTACAGCGTCTAGTTTAGATTTACCTTCAAGCTGTAAATGATTCGCGAATTCAACAATTAAAATACCGTTCTTTGCAATCAATCCTATCAAGGTAATAAGGCCTATTTGGCTATAAATATTCACCGTAGTTAATGATAAAAATGGCAACATTAGTGCGCCTGCAAGTGCTAAAGGCGCGCAGCCAAGCAATACAACTAACGGGTCACGGAAGCTATTAAATTGAATCGTCAGCAGGAAGTAAACCACAATCATTGATACTAATAGTACGCCAACCATAGTATTACCTTCTTTACGAAGTTGGCGTGATTCACCTGCATAATCAATAGAATAATGCTTTGGTAACACGTCAGCTGCAATTTTTTCAATAGTGCTTAAACCTTGCTCCTTGGTGATATGAGGCAAAACACCCGCTAAAATTCTAAATGAACTTTGTTGGTTAAACGAGCCCAATACGCGCGGGCTGGTAAACGTGCGTAATGTTGCAAATGACGACACAGGAATAAGCTCGCCACTACCTGTGCGTATTTTCATATCCAGAATGTTTTCAGGGTTATAGCGCTCATTATCGCCAACAATTGGGATCACGCGATAGGCTTTGCCGTCTTTATTAAAATAGTTAACAAAATTGTTCGACATTAAAATGCTCAGCTGATCATTCACCGATTGTAAATTTAACCCTAAATCGGCGATTAATTCGCGGTCGATTTCTAGCTCTGCTTGCGGTAAATCGATTTTTAGGTCGGTATTAATAAACATAAAGTTGCCGCTGGCGTTTGCTTTTGCAATAATCTTGTCGGCGTATTGCTTCATAGTTTCTGGGTCATCATTCGCGCGCAATACCACTTCAACGTCAAACTGTCCTGCGGTAGGCAATGACGCTGGCAGAATTGGGAACAAGCTTAAGCCCGTTACACTGCCAAGTCGACCGTAAAGGTCAAACAGTAAGTCGTGTACCGAGTTTTCGCGTTCTTCATATGGCGCAAGTTCAACACCACCAAAACCGGCCGCGGCAGTAATAATTTGCCAGGTAAACTGACCACCTTCTGTAGCATTCATCACCTCAGCGGTATCATCCATTTTGCTTGAAGTATAAGCTTGAGAAGACTCCGGCGGCGCTTCAACAACCACTTGAATACTGCTTTGGTCTTCAATGGGGGCGAGCTCTTTTTGTGATAAAAGATAAAAAGGTGCCGATAACAATGAAAACACAATAGCCACGAAGAACACTTGAGCACGCCAGTTAAATAGGGTGTCTAATGCGTTAAAGTAGAAATTTTGTAACTTATCAAAGTAGCTATTTACTTTTTTCGTCAGCTTACTTTCTTTACCGCCTTCGGCGTTAACCCACGCACTCATTATTGGTGATAAAGTAACTGCAACAACTCCGGAAATAAGTACAGCAATGGCAAGGGTAAACGCAAACTCTCTAAACAAGAAGCCCGTTAAACCAGTTAAAAAGCCAATGGGGGCGTACACTGCGGCAAGCGTTAAGGTCATGGCGATTACTGGCACAAGCAATTGACGTGAACTAATGAGTGCAGCTTGCCAGCGAGGTCTGCCTTCTCGCATATGGCGGGCTACGTTTTCAACGACCACAATGGCATCATCTACTACAAGGCCAACTGATAACACAATTGCAAGAATTGTCAGCAGGTTAAGTGAAAACCCAACTACATAAATAACAGCAATCGCACCTAAAATTGAAATAGGAATGGTGATAAGCGGCACCATAGCCGTTCTAAATGAGCCCATCATCGCGAGAACCACAATGCCAACAAGTAAAACCGTTTCACCAAGGGTAGTAAAAATCTCTTTGATAGAATCACGCATGTAGAGCGTGCCGTCGTAACCGATTTCAATGTGCATACCGTTTGGCAATACTTCATTGATTTGATCTAGCTTTTTATAAAGTGCATCGCCAATCACAATTTCGTTAGCGCCTGGCAGCGCCCAAACTGCTAAGAATACCGTATCGTGATCATCTAAACGCGCTGTTACCATGCCTTCGGCTTCGCCAATTTCGACATTGGCGATAGTACCAAGGCGAAGTTGTACACCGTCACTTTCTTTTACGATGAGGTTTTCAAAATCAGCAACGCTTTTTAGCGATGTATTAGCCATTAAATCAATGCGTTGGCGGTTGTTTTCACTGTAGCCTAATGTTGCAATGGTGTTGTTAGCCTGCAGTGCTTGAAACACATCAACTGCACTGATGTTGTACACAGCGAGTTTATCGGTATCAAGCCAAATGCGCATAGCTGGATCGCGACCGCCTTCTAGGGTGACTTTTTGTACGCCATCAATATCGCTCATTTGTGGCACAATGTTACGGGTTAGGTAGTCACTTACTTCGCTACGTGGTAAACCTTGCGATTGCACATCCAGATAAAACACCGCGTACGGGCTATCGGCACGTACAATTTGAATTGCCGGATCTTCAGCGCCCGTTGGTAGTTCAAATTTGATTTGGTTTAATTTAGTCGTGAGCTCAGCTAAAGCATCGGTAGTATTGTGGTTTAGCTCAAGCCACGCAGTTACTTTACTAAGGCCTGCTGTGGTAATTGAATCAACGTAATCTACGCCTGGAACCGTAGAGGTTACACGCTCGATAGGCTCGGTAACATAGCCCTTTACAACATCGGCTGATGCACCGGTGTAAACGGTATTAATGACTAACGAGGCACTTTCAATTTTCGGGTATTGTTGTACCGAGATTTTTTGCGCGGCGTTAATACCCGCAAGCACAATTAATACTGACAGTACGATTGCCAATACGGGTCGATTGACAAATATGTCCATAAAGGAGGGCTTGTTTTCGTGTAATGAACTCATTACAAGCCTCCAGTGTGCGTTGTATTTTCTGCCGTTTCTGTGGTGTAAACCAAGAGATTTTCTTTTAGTTTAAACGCACCTTCACTGGCAATAAACTCACCAGCATTTAAACCACTTAAGATTAATTGTTGGTCTTGGATTTTGTCGCCTAGCTCTACTTTTATTGGCTTGGCACGCCAATTTTGTTTATCGTCTTTCTCTAATTTATAAACAAAATCACCGAAGTGGCTGCGTGTTACCGCATTGGTCGGTACTGCTACTGCGTCAATCACTTCAATTGGTACAAACACACTCACCATTTGGTTGTGATGTAACTGCTTATTTTGGTTGTTAACAATGGCGCGATAGCTTTGCTGGCGTGAATTTACGTCGATATTCGGCGCAATAGCAATAAGCTCAGCCGTTAACGTGGTGTCTGACTTTTGCTGCTTTACCGGTGCAACGCGCAGGGCATCACCAATGGCTAAGCGTGGTAGCGTTTGTGGCACAGCAAAATCAATCCAAATATTATCATTTAAGCCAACCAAAGTAGTGATTTGGCTATTGGCATCAAGTAATTGGCCGACTTGATATTGCGTTAAACCAACGCGACCAGCAAACGGCGCTTTAATGTTCTTTTTATTAATAACTGACGTTAAATTAGCTACTTCAGCGTTAGCAACATTAACATTTGCCAGCGCTTTATCCACTTCATCTTGGCTAATACGCTTTTGCGATAACAACTTTTCAACACGCGATAGGGTTGATTCTGCAAGTGTAAGGCGTGCTTTAGCAGCACTCAAGTTGGCTTCTTCGATACTGGTATCTAGTTTTATAAGTAACTGATCTTTTTCAACTATATCACCCGGTTTAAAACCTACTTTGGTAATATTGCCAGCATATTCATTGCTTACGGTTAGTGTATTCGGTGCTTGCACTTGGCCAATAACTTTTACGGTTTTAATGTGCTGAGTTGGATGTGCATAGGTACTTTTAACCGATGCGGAAGGTTCAGGAAATGATTCGGCAAAGGCAATCATTGCTTGAATTTGACTAAACTTGGCAAAACCTAGTCCCGAGACAATAACAAGTATAAGGATAATGGCTGCGAGCCAGCGTTTAATTTTCATACTTTCTCCGTTTGTATTGCATTAACGCAATGTTAATTTCTTTAATTCGTTTTCAATGGTGACAAGTGAGTCATCATCGATGGGTTTCTTCCATGGGTAACTATTAAGCAAACGCACTGTGCTTCTAATAATAGGATGATTAAGCGGCAATGGCTCAAGTAATGAGTCTGTACCTTCGACAATTTCCTGCGTTTGTTTAACCCGTTGTACTTGTTCAAAGCCAACAGTTATAGCCCAGCCACTAATGAGTATTTCTTCAATCACTTCGCTTAGGTTAGGCACATTTTGCAGCTCGCCCGCACTGATGCCATCGGAAAGGGCTAATTTAAAACCTTGTTCACAACAGTTACAGGCGTCGATCATTTTTTCAGTCCAACGACTAGAAGCGCGTTGAATAACCGCTTTATTGGTTGAATAAGATTGCAGTTCGTAATCAAATTCAAAGCGTTGCATGGCTTTAGGGGATATTAAGCATACCGCGAGCATTTTTTCTGGCGTTGATAAAGGCAAGCTAAGCACACGTTCAAATACCTTTGATACGTGATCAAATGATTGATAGGCAAGGGCAAGCACAATATCTTCTTTGCTCTGCACGAACTTATATACAGAGCCCATTGAAAGACCTGCCAAACGCGCGACCTTAGCCATCGTAAAGTCAGTAACTGACGACTCATTAATGCACTGTTCTGCGGCATTTAAAATCATTCTTTCCTGTTCTTGCAGGCTATATTTTGGTGCTGGTGCCATTACTAAACCTCTCGCTTATTTTCTTTGGTAACGCCATTCGAATGAGATTCGAACGGCGTTATTCTAATTCAGCAAAGGTTAATGTCAATGAAAAATACGTAATATTTGAATGGTCGAATATCGTATTAATCGTGTAGGTTTATAACTACTTTAACTTAGTTCAAAAACGCTGCGTGAAACAATTAGGCAGTGTTGTTTTTTATGGCGTTTTGGTTTGTTAAACAACAATGGTCACAAAAGTGGGTGATAAGAATGGTTTAACTGACATGTCAGTTAGTTGAGTGACAATAATGAATGTAACCGTTGATACTAGAAAGTGGGCTTGCCAAAGCGCGCTAATGTGTAGCGCGTTGGCCAGCTCGATTTTAGTGTAAGGGCAGTGTAATTTGAATACATAGTCCGCCACTTTTTCCTTGTTTGGCAATAATGCGGCCGTTGTGTAATTCAATTAAGCTTTTACAAATAGATAAACCTAAACCTAAACCACCCGTGGCACGACTTCGCGACTTCTCAACTCGATAGAGACGATTGAACAAGTGTTCGATATCCTCAAGCGATACGCCTGGGGAAGTGTCGTCTACTTGAATAAACAGATTATTCTGGTCATTTCGTGCTTTTAATCGAATAAAACCAGGCACTGATGTGTAGCGAATCGCATTACTAAATAAGTTATGGAAAACCTGTTGGATACGGTTGATATCAAGGTCAACATCAAGTGTCTCGTCAAGTTGAATATCAAGCTTAAGCTCAAGGCCTACTTTTTCAATAAGTACACGGTTATCAGTAATAATGGCATTAAGTAAGTTGTGTGTGTTAATTTTAACCTTATTTAAGGTTAGTACCATCGAATCAGCTTGCGATAGTTGGTCGATATCAGACACCAAGTGACTTAGTTGCTCAATCTTTGCATTTAAACGGTTGTGAGCGAGTTCAGTATCTGGTTCTAAGTTATATTGCAGTGCCTCAATTTGTAATTTTAGTACACTAAACGGTGTACGTAGTTCGTGGCAAATATCTGAAAGCATTTGGTTTTTGTGGTCAATTGCAGCTTCTTTTAATCGAGCTTGCGCTTGTGCCATCTGCTTTTTCTTAATTTGCGAGTAAATCAAAAGGCTAAATAGTAGAAAAACAATTAACGCTAAAGTGATGCCGAAATATTGACGATATTGCATTACTTCAAGATCACTTTGCTGCTTTTCATTTTCAAGTTCTAACTCTTTTACATTTAATTGTTCTGAGAATTTTGCAAGCTCTGAATTCATTTCATCCCGGTATGCTTTCAATTTTTCTTCAGCGCGTGCTTGCTCGGTATTGTGCAGTATTTTTAGATGCGAGTAGGCTTGCTGATAATTTTCTATGTTGTAATTCGCTTTTGCTAGAATTTTTTGCTTTCTAACCATGTATGTTGGGCTAATCGTATCACCTGGCAGCATTTCAATAAGCTCTATCGCTTTTTGGTTTTGATTAATCGATATGTAAAGTTCAGCAAGCGGTGGTATAACGTTATTCTTGGTGATGGGGTTATCGATTGTTAAAGCGTTATCGGCGCTTTTATTTGCAATTTCAAGCGCTTGGTCTAGTTTACCTTGTTTCATCAAGATACGTGCTTTTCGCATAAACGCCACTGCTAATTGCTGCTTATTTTTCCCTTTGTCTGCCAATTCGATAGAGCGGTTTAAATAGGTTTGTGCTTGACCGTTGTCACCAAGTAACAAATAAATACTTGAAATGCGGTTAAGAGAGTAAATGATATTATTAATGTCGCCAGACGCTTCATCAAGTTTTAACACGCGCTGAGAAAACGTTAAGGCCAAATCTAATTCGTGCAGTTGCATATAAACCGCAGTGATATTAAACAAGATGTCGGCAAGTAAAATAGGGTTGTTACCACTTTCAATGCTTGGTAATGCTTGCTTATAAAGCTCTAATGCTTCGTTGTATTTGTTCTGCCCTTCATAAATAACCCCTTTATTCATGGTAATTCTTGACGCTTGCAATGGATCACCGCTTTGCTCTGCATAAGGTAATGCTCGTTCATAATATTCCAGGGCTTTGTCCAACAAACCAAGATTGCGATAAAAGATGCCTTGACGTGTATATACTTCGCTCATTCGAGAGATGAAATTATGATTCTGCGCCAATGTGATGGCGGTAGTTTGGATGTCCGATGCCAACTGCACATCGCCTTTTCGATAAGCTTCGTCAGCTAGGGCAATGTAAACAATTATCTGTAACTCTGGCGTGCTAGACCAAAGGCTATGTTGTTTTACATACCTTATTTCTTTGCTAAACGCGTCATATTCACCTTGTTTTAAATAACCTTTGAGAATACTTTCTGTAGCGGCCGTAAATGCAGTTATATTTGATCCCAATTCTGCGGTATTGCGCAGTTTATTTAAGCTTGTGTGCTGATTGGGGACTTCAGCAATACTTGTAATTTCCTTTAGCAACTGGTTTGCTGAAACTGGCAAAACAACAATAAAAAGCGCGGCTATAAATAAGGTAGTTATACGTATGGATGGGGCATGTTTCATGATGCTTTCTCGATATAGCGATAACCCACACCATATACTGATTCAATTGCTTCGTAATCTAGCCCAAGTAACGATAACTTTTTTCGCACATTACGAATATGGCTATCGACCGTACGGTCGCTTATTTCACGGTACGAATCGTAAACTAATTCAATGATTTGTTCGCGATTATAAATCCGGTTAGGATGCGATACTAGTAAGTTTAATAAACTATACTCAACAAATGTGAGTTTCTGCTGTTGTTCACCGTAACTGATTTTTAGCTGTGCTTCATCGAGTTGCAAGCTTTGAGTACTTATGGCAGAAACCTGAGTTTCAACTGTTGTAGGTGAGGGGGTTGTATTCACCCTGCGCAATATTGCTTTAATTCTGAGCATCAGCTCGGGGCCAGAATAGGGCTTGCAAACATAGTCATCTACACCAGTTTGCAAACCTATTAAACGGCTGATCTCGTCCGTTTTAGCGGTCACCATAATAATTGGCACGTCACTAAATTGGCGAATTTGATTGGTTAGGGTCACGCCATCGACACCGGGTAACATCACATCCATTAAAATAAGATCTGGCATGTTGTTATTAACATAATCCATTACAGTATCGCCGGTTTTAAGCCACTTTGTTTGATAGCCAGACGCCTCGATAAAACGAATTAAGATTTCGCCGAGATCTTCGTCATCCTCTATTAATAGAATTGTTTGTTTGAGCATAGGTGTTAAATATATCCGTTAGATTGGCAGATTATACGTGATCTTCGCTTAAAAGCAGAGATTCAATTGCGGCAATTTGGTTCTCAATGGTCGCATCAATCACGCCTACTTGGGTTTCTAGTAAACAGCCGCCAGCATCCACTCGCTGATCTGCAACAACGTCGACATAGCTTGTTTCAGGGAATTGTTTCAAAAGAACGGAGAGCTTTTCTTTTACGGAGTCTACTAAGTTCGGGTTTACACGTAACGTAACTTTTCGCTGGTTTGTCACTGTACTCAGCGCTTTTTTAGCCATTTCAAGGGTAAGTTCAGTGTCATCAAATTCACTGACAAGCTGTGACATGCCCGCCATAATCAGTTCAGCAATTAGTGGTGTTTGAGAAGCAAAATACTGATGGCATTGCTCCACTGTTTGTAAAAGTAACTGCGCTTGTTGTTGTTTTGCTTGTTCCATACCGTGTGCAAAGCCAAGCGCCTGCTGATTCTTATATTCACGCTCTGCGCTTGCAATAATATCATTTGCTTTTTTCTGAGCTGCTTCAACGACATCTTGTGAACCTAAGTAATGATTATAATCAACGGCTTTCAGCACTTTAGCGCCACTGACCAATTGCAGCTTATCCGCTTTTATTTCAGTAAATTTGAACATGGTGGGTCTATCTCAATGGCTAATTTACGAATAAGTAAGATGGTTTTACGACACGTTTCTTTTGAGCGGACGATTTGTTTTTCGTTACTCATATACTCAGGTGATAAAATAAAACACAGTAATTGAAAATGACTCTCGTCGTCACAAATTTGCTTAAACACTGATAACCCCTTTTCAATGAAATTGGGTAAGTTGGTCGATGAATTCAACGTGATATCCTCAACCAGCAACTCTTTTGGAAAGTCGCTTAACATAAAAGGGATTTTTTGTGTCACAATTTGGCATGCGTTACAGCCAATTTGTTGATCTATCGAGTGTTTAATCTGTTTGCTTATCAACTTTTTCAATGACGGTTGAAAACATGACAGGCCCAACACACCAATCACTTGCGTGATCAATTCACGTTCAAGTAACAAAAACTTAGATAACGGCGAGCTAAGCTCTGTGTCAAACGTGCCGGGAATGCTTAATTGTTCCGCGAGAAACTGGTTCGTTTTAATACACTGATGATCAATGGGAAAGTCAGCAGGTATCACCTTTTCAATCCATTGTGGGTGTAACCAGCGTAATGGTTGATACAGTTTAGCGATGATCGCGTCAGCATGCTGACTTTCAAGCATCGCAGCAAAGTGATGTTTTTGATTAACCATTTCGCTGCTGTCGTTCGTAGATTTCTTTCGCTGTGCCACTTAGCTTTTCAAAGCGTAAGCCAATAATTAACAGTACGGCAGCGGCAATTAACCAAGGACCTAAATCTTTGAACTGTTGAATAATACCAAGACTTACATCGGTACTGGTTTTTGCTATGGGGTTAAATGTTGCAACACTAGGGAATAAAATTACCGCGATGTTTTCGTATTTTAATCCGCCCACCGAATTAGCAACCATTTGTTTAATCTGTGGAATATAGGCATCCAGGCTGATATTGCTGGAATGCTTAATAAATACTGAGGCTTTGGCCAGATTGGTGTCTGATTTGGCTTTTTTGTTGCCATCTTGTTCTGGTAATACCAAATGAACGCGCGCCGTTAACACACCATCGATATTGGACACCGTGGCTGCTAAGTCTTGCGACACTGCGTAATTGTAACGAGCTGATTCTTCAGTAGGAGTAGAAATCAGTCCACCTTCAGGAAAAACATCGCTTAATGTGGCAAATTTATCTCGCGGATAAGAGTTACGAGAGAGGATTTCAATGGCGTTCGATAATTGGTTTTTATCAACACGCAGCTTAACTGTGCCTTTTTTGTCGGCAATTTTTTCCGCATCTACGCCTTCAACTAACAATAATGCAAGCATCTCGTTTCCCTGCTTTTCATCAAGGCCTGAGTAAAGGTCGACTTTACACCCTGTTAGTACAAGGCAAGCAAGTAACACTGATATAAACCTATTCATTAATTATTGCGCCTTGATTAATGATTCAACATTTTGTGTTGTTTTGGTTACGCCTTTACTTATCAGCTCTTGCTGCAACGTTACTTGCATCAGTTCCATTTGTACTTGGAGCAGCTTTTGAGGTGATAAATCCGTTAAGTTACTTAAGCTAAGCTCAACATTATCCGCGCGCGAAGACACTTCAGCTTTCATTTCGCCTAATGCGTCTAAAAATTGTGCGCTTAAGCCTTCCATCTCTGCCATAGAAGGAGCCGTAGGTAACGTATAATCTTGCTGTCCTTGCAATGAGTCCATTGAAACAGCGGTGATTTGGTTAATAGCGTCCATCAGTAAGTTACTCCCATACCATCAAGTACTTCTTTAGCAAGTGCATGTGCCTCTGGCTCCGATGCTTGCGATAACACATCACGCGCATAGGCTTCTGCATTTACGTTAAATCCCCATGTCCAATACACCATTGCTAATAATGCGTGGGGTATCGATGGTGTTTTATTTTCACACCATTTAGATAGTGTTTGGGCTGCTTCTGGAAATCGTGCTCGATTGAATAAGTTCAACGCGGTGGTAGTTACCGCTATTTGTTCGCCCGATTTCGATAATCGTAATGCTGCAAATATATGTTCAGCTTCACGCGTTAGGCCCGAATTTGAGCCTAACACACCGATATCTGCCAATAGCTTGATATCTTGAATATCCATTAGCCCATCTTCTGTACTATCGTTGACATGGCATCTTTAATTGATTTTTGCACTGTGGCAACAAGACTCATTACTACAGAGTATTCATTTACTGATGCTTGAAAGTTCGCAAGTTTAGCTGGGTTGTTTGGATCTGCCTTTAAGTCAGTGAGTGCTGAATCAAGTGTACCTGCGGTTGAATCCGCGACTGTTTTTAACTCTGTTGATACTGTACTTAAATTACCTTTAGTTACGTCGTAACCTGCATGGGTTAAAGCCATGATAAATCCTCTTTAAAAAATATAGTGCCATAACACTATAAATTACCTATTAACTAGGAGGTTTAGATTACGGGTTTAAAACTTGTAATTTTGGACTTTTAACTATTTTAAGTGAGGCGTTTAACGCTTTAATCCATGCCTCTGTTTGCTTAAATTTCTGAGGTGGTAATCCTTTGGCAAGCGTAGCGACGTGAGCTGACTTTAGTGCTTCCAAATGATTAGTTAACGCTTGGCGTTGTTCTTGGTTTTTGATTTTTTCAATGAGAGTCATAGTTTATTCCTTAAATAGTGCGGCTAAAATTTATCATGTAACTTTTGTTTCCGGACTCAAGAAAAACCCCTTCACTGCTAATTGATTTTAAACGCGCACCATTAGGTAAACGGGCACCTTCAAAATAGCGTTCGCCGTTATCAAGCACAATATAAGGGACTTTTCCAAGATTAACGGTACGAAATCGTAAGCTTAAGTTTGGGCTATCGTCTTGTTTGATCATTGGTGTAGATAGAATTAATCGCGGGTTATTACCAAACTTGGTGGCAAACTGCTTTTTTAATTGATCAAACTCGCGCAATTGAGAACCGCTTAGTTGGCCTACAAGTTCGATGATATCGCCGCGATCTTCAACAATAATCTTATCATTAAAGCTGGAATTGACCAGCAGTTCATTTAACTGTTCAAGCGCGGGTTTATCTTCAAGAATCTCAAGGTCAAACGCAGTTAAACCAGGAATATCACGCTGTAATACCTGTTCGGCGCGACTCCAAGCATTTAAGTTATTTGAGTCAGTAACAAATACAAGACTGCCTGCAAGATCACCTGAACGCATTTCAATGGCATCAAGCTCAAGGTTTTTCAAAATAAACCGTGCTGCAAACTTAATTTCTTCCATGGTACGAATATCACTGGTAAAGCGAATATTAAGTTTTTCTGCTTGCTTCAATAGCTTTTTACGTTCAAGTTTGCTATCGACATAGCCAGAGAGGCTGATTTTCTGATCGACTTCGTCCCAATCAATTATTAGGTGAGGGCGACTGTCGGTTTGAAGCAGATCTTTAGCAATCGATAAATTGAGTTTTTCAGTATCTACTTCTTGACCAGTTTCTGCTTTTATATCTAAAAACAGCAATACCGCAGCTGTAATGGTGCCAAGTACCGCAAGCCAAATCAAATTTGACAGGTGCTTGTAGGTTTTATTCATCTTGACGGGCTGTTCAGATTTACTTTGATTTACCGATGGTTTATCAAATACGGGTAATTTTTTAGGCCAAGGCTCGTTAACCTCGCCAATCATAAACCATAATTCCCCCACATTGATTGGAGTCAGTGTGGGTAAAGCGAGCGTATTATCATGGAGCACACCTTGCACCTTTACGCCCACAGTTTGCGCAAAAGGCTCACAATACACAGCGTCATCTTGGCAGTTTAGGCTCAGTAAATGCGGGGGAATATCACTGTCGTTGAGCACTAAATCCATGCTGTTTTCATCACTACCCAAGCGCTGAGAATGCGTAAAGTTGATTTCAGCACCCTTGTATGCGGTGTTGAGAATTAGTAATTTCCATTCTTTCACAGCGCACACTCCGGCTCAGTTGCGGTTGTTGGGCAGTTATTGAGTGTCACTTGATAACCTTGGTAACCATCAAGGTCTCGGCAGCTGCGAATAGTCGTACCGTATTGTTTTTTTTGATAGTGATTACGGCGTACACGTGCTTCAATCGCAGATTCACATGGCAAACGGTTAACCAGACTAAAAATATGACCATTATTGTTACTTAAGCGCATCAACTGTTTAATGCGTTTGTTTTCGGGCAGTAACTCATAATCAATTTCTTGTGTGCCATCAGGAACGGTATGCGTTTCCATCACTTTCGGGCTTATCATAAATAAACGCACCATTTGTTGTGAATTGCTGGTATTGTTTTGAAAAAGCTTTCCGAGCATTGGGATATCCCCAACACCAGGCACTTTACCGACACCTGAGCTATTTGACTCTCGTGAATAACCGCCAATTAGTAAGCTTGCCCCTTCAGGTACTTGGGCACGTGTTGTAATTTGGGTGTTCTTGATTGATGGCAGTGAGTCAGGGCCGCCATCATCAATACGCGCTCCGTCTTGAATGTTAACATCAAGGTATATTTGACGTGGCACAGCTGTTTGAATTATGCGAGGTGTCACCTGTAACAAAGTGCCGTAAGTGATTTCTTCAAGCTCTGCGACCCGTTCACCTTCAACGCGAACAAAAAACGATTCGTTATTATCAAGTAATGCTTGCAGGCCATTTTCAGTGACAATGGCGGGGCGTGAGGTAACGCGTGCTCGGCCTTGTGTTTCGAGTAAGCTCACTGTTGCTAAAAAATCAGCATTCGTTGTCGTCAGTGTTTCAGCATCAGTGGCCCCGGCACCTGGTAAGATTAAGTCAACCAAACCTTCGCCTATTTTTATTTGCTTAGTCGCCCAATCAATGCCAATTTCAGACAATGAGTTCATAGTTAAATCGATAATCACTAGGCTAATTTCAAGTTGCTCGCGCGGTGTATCGAGTTGTTCAATGAGTTGCGCATACATATCGATACGTGAACGATAATCTTGAATGATTACCGCATTCAAACTGGCGTCAGCCTGTATGCTTACTTGTGTATGGGCATTACTGGTTGCTGATTGTTCGCTCGATGAGCCATCGATGTCTTGCATTTGCACATTACCACTTTGGCCGCGACTTTCGCCATTAATCATATTCGCCAACA
Organism: Pseudoalteromonas sp. MMG024; assembly: GCF_021654175.1. Classification (NCBI taxonomy): domain Bacteria; kingdom Pseudomonadati; phylum Pseudomonadota; class Gammaproteobacteria; order Alteromonadales; family Pseudoalteromonadaceae; genus Pseudoalteromonas; species Pseudoalteromonas sp. MMG024. The sequence goes on along the minus strand of NZ_JAKFZO010000002.1, from coordinate 125,272 downwards.
GTGAAGCTATACCAGGAATAATTACTTCCTCACCGCGCACTTCAAACTCCCGATCGATGGCACTGGCATGATTAAGTTTGAAAATGCGGATCACAAGTGGATCAACAAAGCCGGAATCTGAACTGTCTTGCAATAAGGCTACGGTTTCATTGATTAATTCGATATAACGCGGTGGACCAGATACCATAATCATATTGGTATGTTGTATGGTGCGCCATTCGAAGCGCGGGTCCCACAGCTTTAAATCTTGCATTGTTTGCTTGAGTTGATTAGTTGACAGTAACTCTAAGCGGATCATCTGACTTTGCCTTTCAGCACTGCGATTTATGTGCAGTGTTGCACCATCAAAATACCAAATTAAATCGTATGCGCTAGCCAGGTAATCTAGCGCTTTAAGGCTTGAAGCGTAACGTAAATGACCATTAAACTTTTCATCAATGGTGGAAGAGACATTTACACTAATATCAGCGTTTGAAGCAAGCGCAGTCAATACCTTTCTCAATGAGTCGCCTTCACCATAGTATTCAAATGGCTGTTTTGTAAGTGCGGCTTTACTCAGCACACCAAATGGCAGCAGTAAAAAGCTGATAAACAATAATCTAAGGTAAAATATACGCATGCTGTTGGCTGTGTTGAATTGGTTGAAGTTCGAGTTGTTGAATTTGCGCCACTAATTGGCAATGGCTGTTCAATAATTCAAGTAACTGCTCAAATGAGAGAGATAGCGGTTGAGTAGTTTGTATGGCGAAGCGTTCCGACAATTGTGCGATGCTTGATTCGCTTTTTTGCCAGCCGTAAGTCCAACTCATTGCTTGTTTTAGCTGTTGTTCTTGTTCATAAGCCTGTTCACTGAAGTGATCGATGTAACTATAAAATACCAGTGTATCTTTGTAGCTTTGGATATCGACCAAAATATCATCCAGACTCACGCTCGCAAATCCTTGTTCACTTTGACTAATATCAATGTTTAGTTCATTAGCAAGCTGTTTTATAAAATCGTTAATTAACATATCTCCTCCACGGTGCTTAGAGTCTCACGGTTTAAAAACATAAGTTTGTAGAGGAAGGCGCAAAATTTTATATATTGGGTCAGCTGAAAGTCGTAGCCATAAAAACTGAATTTAATTAAGCATCACGTGCGTTGAAATACCTGCGCAGCTTCATTTTTATAATTCGGGTGTAAACTTTTTACTTGGCGTCAAATCTGAGTGCGCACGTACATTGCTGCATATTTTTTGCAAAATTATTTGTTAGAGTGATTATCTTGGCTGATAAAGGAACAAAGAAATGAGCGGTATTTCAACTGACGATGCCTATTGGCAATTTGGTTATCATGCAAATGAAAAAGTAACGACAGATATATTTGAAGATGGTGAACGTGTAAGCAAAGAGCTATCAATTACCAACTTAAAAGATGCCGATGCCAATATCGATCCATGGGAAGTTTTATCAGCACTCGATGATGCTGCTGATGCCGTGCAATATCAAATAAATGGCACACTTTATACCAGTGACGAGATTCAGACCTTTATAGATAATGGCAATTTAGATATCACGTCGTCAGGGTATATCACCTTTAATAACACGCAGCTTGAGACTGACCAAGTAGGCTATGAAGTTCACACACTGCTTATTGAAAAAATACAAGAAGAAATCAATGAAATCAATGAGCTAATTATTGATATGCAAAAGCTCGAAAATGTTTTGTTGCTAAATTCTGATATTAAAGATAAAGGTGAGGAAAAGATTGATTTAGATAGTCGCAGTGGTGAATTTTGGGATGATTTACAAAATGAATTACCTGGCGAGACGAGTTATAACCTTGCTAGGTTTATTGTTGCTTGTGATTATAATTACAGAGAGTGGGCTGAAATAGGCCAAGTTTGGCCTTCTGACAGCGATACCTATTATGATTTTGGTACAGTTGTAATGAGTGTGACCTCAAGAGTTGCTTTTCAAACAAATGACATTACCAATGCCATTGAAGTGTTAAATAACAAAGTAAAAGAACGCACGACTCAGGTTGAACAATTAGGTACTGACCTACAAAGTAATACCTCACAGTACAACAGCTTAATGGAAGCCATGTCGAATTATTACAGCACTTACTTTGATGCAGCGAAAAGTCTGCTAACAGGAGGGTAACCATGGCAGATCCATACTGGCAATTTGGTGCATTTGCTAATGCTTCTGTTACAACCACGGTTTTTGAAGAGGGTGAACGGAAGACTGAAACTCTGGATGCCGATGAACTAAAAGTGGTAGATGAAAATATTGACCCTTGGAGTATTTTGGCATCATTGGGTGAAACCAGTGACGCAGTGCGCTATCAAATTAAAGGGGTGGAATATACGTCAAGTGAAATACAAACCTTTATTAATGATGGAGATTTATCATTAACCTCTGCAGGGTCTATTGTGTTTAAAGGAGAGACTCTGGAATACGCAGAGGTTGGCTACGAAGTTCATACCCTAATGATCGAGAAGCTACAAGACGACATTGAACAAATTAATGAGCTGTTAGAGCAGCTGAATTACATTTCGGCAGCATTAGGTGAAAGTACCACTTTTGAAGAAGACGGTGAAATTACCTACAACTCATTTGCTGCGGTATTTGGTGGCGATGAGTTTTTCAAGTTATTGAAAGAGCAAACACCAGAACTGAGTGATGCTGAGCGGGTTACCTTGTTACAAGAAGCCAATAATGATTATATTTATTGGGAAAACATCAGTGGCAGCACCACAAGTAGTATCGGTACATATCGCTTCGGTACAACAACATTAAATACGACACAATACCTAATGACGTTTCAGGAAAACGATATTTCAAATGCACTTGAAGCTCTTCGCAATACCGTAAAAGAAAAAACCACGCAAACGGAAACCTTAAGTACTGATTTTCAATCATCAAATGAACAGTACACTTCTGTTATTACCGCTATGTCGCAATACGCAGAAGATTTTTACGGCAGTATTAAACAGCTTACAGACTAGTCAGGTATTTTTGTAAATTTGCACATTGTTGGCGTAAAAATAACACAATGTGCAAAATCTCAATGAAGCAATTTGCACAATCTCTGCATATTCTTAATCCAGTGCTTGGTAATGACATTAATTTTATTATATTCAATAAGTTAGGTTTAATCGTAAAAACCACAATTAAGAAACAATTCTCCATATTTATTGATATTTCACTTCTTATACTGAACACATAAAGTCAAAAGGCAGTAATAAAGGTGTTCACCATGTCTGATCCTGACAAATTACTACAACAACGCAGATTACAAGCTGTAACCGCGAATGTGAATGCACGTTTACGTGAAACGCGTCGCTTAGAAGAGGAGCTAGCTCAAAAGCTAGGCATGACATTTGAGCAGTTCAAAGCGCGCTGTAAAAAAGAACGCGAAAAAGGCAAAACGCAGCACAGCGATGTTAAGAAAATGGTGAGTAAAGTGCTTAATCAAACCAGCAAAGAAGTTACTGTCAGCAAACCTAAAAAATTACCGCGACATACGCATTACATTTAAATTCTGAGGAGTGAAAACACTATGGCACAGATTGACCCAAGTCTAGTTAAAAAGGAACAGCTTGAAACGTTTATTGGTAAAGGCGGTTTAATGCATGAGCTGGTGGATTTAAGTAAAGAGCAAATGGAAAGCTTATATGCCGTTGCGTTTAACTTGTATCAAACCAATCGCATGAGCGAGGCAGAGCAAGTATTCAAAATGTTGGTGTTATGTGACCACCTAAACGTAAAGTACCAAATCGGTCTTGGGGCGACACGCCAAGCTCAAGGTAAATATGAAGAAGCGGCTGAAACCTACAGCATGGCGACGTTAATTGATGCTGAGGAACCAAAGCTTGCATTCCATTCAGGCGAATGCCATTTAGCATTGGGTGATTTAGAGCGCGCAGAAGCAGGGTTTACCGGTACGCTTGTGCGTTGTGAAGGGCGTGATGAATACAGCGAACTTGCAACTAAAGCACAAGGGTTACTATCCATCGTTGAAAAACGTAAAAAGAAACAGGAGCAAACTGATGTCAGTAAATAGCCTAGGAGTTGGCAATACGGCATTTACTCAGATTTTCCAAGAAGGAATGTCTGCGGTAATGAAAAGCTTTAGTGGGATTAACCCATCTGATGCCTCTGGGGTAACCAGTGCATCGAACGAATCGGGTAATCCAAGTATTGCAGAGCCCGATAGCGACACCACGTTAAGTGGTATTGCCACCATGTTTATTGTGTTGGGAAAAATCAAAGAGATTAAAGACTCGACCATTGCAGCGAATAAAGCGGAACTTGAGCGTGTTCAAGCAGAGCAAGAAGATTTAATGAATGAACAAATCGACAAGCTTAATGAGCAAGAAGACAACCGTTTAGATCAAATTGAAAAAGCGGAAAAAGCGCGTAAAAAAGCAAAACAAGCGGGTATTTTTGGCAAAGTATTTGGTTTTGTAACAGCGATCGCGACCACTATTGGAGGCATGTGCTCGTTAGCCGCGGGAGTACTTTCTGGACAACCTAATTTAATTGCAGCTGGTGTTGCATTGACTGCTGCGGGTATGTGTGAAGTGGCTGCACAAATATGCTTGGCATTAGGAGAAGATAAAGCTGCAGAAATATTAAGTTATACCGCTATTGCGCTCACGGTTATTGGTGTTGGATTACTAACATATGGCGCGGCATCAGGTGCAATGGCAGGTGCGGCAGCAGGTAAAGAAGCCGCAAAAGAAGCGACAGAAGTAGCTGTAAAAGAAGGGGTAAAGGCGGCTGCGAAAGAAGCTGCAAGTGAAGCGGCTGAAGAAGTTGTTGAACAAGCAGCCAAAGCGGTTGTAAAGGAAATCTCACAAAATGTAGCGGAAGAGGTAGCAGAAGAAGCGATTGAACGCGCTGCGAAAAACCTCTGTGAAACCATGATCAAAAAGCAAAGTGACGACATGATAAGAACTGCAATGGGACGCACAACGTGGGCATCAAGCGCAGCTTCTATGGGAGCACAAACCGGTAGCGGCGTTATTAGTGCAGAGCAAGCTGATATTCAAGAAGCGCTTAATAAAGTAAATCTGCAAGTGCAGTTACTTGAAAGCGAATTAGTTGAGAATGAAGCGCTAGTATCAAAACTTGAGTCAATTTTACAACGCTTTATCGCCTTCATTCAATCTCAGTCAGGCACAGTGGTTGATATTGCAAGTATTTTATCTGATGCAGCAAAAAATGAAATGCAAGCATCGCTTACAGTGCTAAACAACGCACGAGCACCAATTTAAGGAAAATTATCATGAATGGTTTAGTACTCGATGGTCCACGCATTAATACGATGCAACCACAAGTCGTTTCTGGTGAAAACAACTTGGATAAAGCGCAGCACAACTGTGGTGTGAATGCTAATGATGCGGCGCAACGTTATGAACCTTTAAGTTTGGATAGCGACGTGGTTAAAAATGCAGAAACGCTCGCATTTGATTTAACCGCATCTGCAAACAGTGCAACAAAGATGGCTCAATTGTTTTTGCAATTAGTACAATCTTTGCGTGAAGCGGCTGAAAATCGCGCGGAAGTGATTATTCAACAAATGGAAACACAAGTTGAAGTAAAACGCGACTCAGCAGAGACCATTCGCTCTGAAGCAAAAGATGCGAAAGACAAAGGTGATGAAGCCGTGCACCAACAACGTATCGCAGCAGCTATAAATATTGGTGGTGCCGTTTTGGGTGGTGTTGCGGGTGCCGGTGCAACAAAATTTGCCGGAGCACAAGCGGGCGCTGCCGTGTCATCACTGGTCACAACAGGGTCTGGCGGTAGTGCGGGTTTTGCTAGTGCTGAAGCGGCAAATCAGAACAATAAAGTCACTGAAATTCAAGAAAAGTCTAAAGCAGAGCAAACTGAAAACGATGCGACTGCGCAACAAGCGGCTGCGTTGCAACAACGTGCGCAAAACTGGGAAGGCACTTTGAATGATATTCAAGCTGCATTATTGAGCCTGGCAAAGGAGCTCTTTTCACAAGAGCCAAGCACAGCGCGCAATATGGGTAACAACATCTAACTTACAGGCAGGTTAATACCTGCCTAACTCCACGTTTTTTTAATAACGGTGTTTCGACATCGCGGGTTTTTTCGGCCTAAATTTGAGGGAAGCATTATGCAAACACAATTAGCTACGCTTGAAAATACGAATTTAGAACAAGCGTTTATGAATAATTTGGCGTTTGAATATGGGACTGCATTTCGATTAACTTTGCCAGCAGGTATAGAATATTCTGTCGCGTTTAAGGCCCCCTTGACACTGTTAATGGTGGTCACAGGTACGGCTGGTGTAAACAATTTAAGTGCTTATGCACCGAGCAGTTTATTGCTTGTAAAAGATGGCTTTTGTCACTTTGAAAACCTTAATAGTACCCGTGATACCGTTATTTTATGTTTGTCACTTGAACAAACATGGCTTGTAAATTTTAAACAACGCTATCAAGCGTTAGTAACTGGCGCAAAGTTAGGCAAGCATCACGATAGTTCAGCACCACTAACATTCTGCGGCTGTGATTTAACGCGTATGGCGATGACTGGGCTAGATCAGCTTTTAAGTGATTCACAAGTCCCTAGCCTGACATCGCTTAAAGTCGAAGAATTGTTGCTACTGCAAATAAATAAGCCACAAGGTAGCTGTTTAGTTAATTTACTGGTGGAAAGTTGTGACCCTGCAACAGAACGCTTTAGAGAATTTGTTGAACAGCACTATTTAAAAGACTGGTCGTTAGAGCAGTTTGCTAAAGAAATTGGCATGTCGCTTACTGCATTTAAATCGGCATTTAATCAAATTTATCACACATCACCGCGTGCCTGGTTCAATGAACGCCGTCTTAAATATGCAGCACATTTATTGCACACCAGTCAGATGCGCGTAATTGATATTGCTATCGAAGCGGGTTTTTCAAGCCAGTCTTATTTTACCCAAGCATATAAATCGCGTTTTGGCATAACACCAAAGCAAGCGCGTAAGTAAATACAATGAAGAATTTTATTATTTGCTTAACAGTAATGTGCGTATTAAGCGCATGCAGTTTAACGAAAGAGCAAGTGCAACCATTGCTTAACACTGTAAACATTGGTGTGTTAGAGGATACGCGCCTTGCGGACTGGCGTTTACTGAGTAAGTCGAACCAAACACTTGCCGGAAACGTCATCGAACTACCTTACGACGCGCTTCTAGATGAGATGCGTGTTGGCAATGTCGACCTTATCGTTGGCATACCTGAAACAGATGATCTGAAAGCGATGATGCACAGTCGCAGCATTGTGTTAGAAGAACGCGTTTTCGATTATTTGGTTTACAAAGAGGATCAACGATTACTGAGTGAATATGTGTTCGAAAGCAGTTTTCTAAGGCAAGTTCAACGCGTGGGTTACGTTGCTAAAGGTGAATCTGGCGTGGTTAACGAACTGGTGATGCCAAAACCACTTAGGCACCAATCTTATATTCAATGCGACTCATTAGAGCACTGTTTTCAATTACTTGTTAGTCAGGAGATTGATGCAATTTACAGTGATACAGCAGCACTTGACACGTTTAATAGCGATAACACGCTAGTAACAGTTGGGTTTGAAAAGTCCGTAGGTTTTACGCTTTTAATGAACGACAAAACACTTACACAAACAGAACGAAACGAACTAGGTAAACTCTTTTCAAATCATGATAAAGAACAGACATTTTAAACCGTGTGATGCGGCAATAGAGATAAAAGAATCACAGCGCCGGGCAGAAATTAACGTCATTTCGGGGTTTTCTAAAAAAGGGCTAATTGGGCAAAACCTGCGCGGTTTTGACATTGTTAAGTTTTATCAACGCCACCCAGAATTGTTACATGAATTTACTCGGACAGAGGCTGGGCTTGCCTACCGAGCACTGATTTTCGCGATTGTTGAAAGTGATGTAATAACGCTGGCAAAACAGCCAAATGATAACAGTGACGCACTAAGCGAGGTGTTTATTCAGCTCCATAAACAGTTAGCAAATGTGATTAACCAAAGCACCTTTATTGGCTGTACACATTTGTTTGATGAATATACAAATTGCTTAACTGCGCTTTATGAGGATGCAGGTAATACGCTAATTAATAAGGCAATTCTAGATGTTTTGTCGTCCATACTGACAAAGCTGTACGAAGCAAAAAAATAACCGTTCATTTTGGTGAACACACAACAATGTTATTGAGATGCTAAGGGTATTTCTCTGTGCATTCTCAGCCATAAAAAAGGAAATAACATGACTATAGGCAATAATAATGTGGGTGATGTGAATCAAACCACCACTCAGACGACCACAAAGGTAGATAATACGCCTACTACAGTCAGTAATAATGCGACTAACAATCGTCAAGTTACTGATGTAACAAACCAATCCGAAACCCAAGCACAACAAGTGACATCAAATGATAACCGCAATACATTTCAAAAAATGGTTGATGGTTTTTGCGAAAAATTTGGAGAATTTTGGAGCAAAGTAGAGAACAGTTTTGAAAATTCAAGGCTTTATAAAGGCATGCAGGGCTTTGGTAAGGGAATGGCGTTAACAGGTAATGCAATTGATTATGCAGCTGGCGCGGCGCGAGAAGCAGTTCAAGAGCCAGTATCTCGCGGCCTTGGAATAGAAAGTGGGGTCATTGATGCGTGTGTGCATCGAGACATAAGGCAAGGAAATTTTCCCTCAAAGTTTAGCGCTGAAACTAGCCATTACATATTGGAAAGTTACCCAGATAACTTGCGTGGAATGAACGCAAGTTATCTGATGAAAGAACTTGCTAATGAGACTGATTTTGCAAAGCTATTTACTCTCCACCTTATGAGTGAGTATTCAAGCGAAAATATTAAATTTTTAAATGATGTACAAAAAAATATCTTAGTTGATGTAAATCAACCGCTAAATAGAGGTAGCAACAATTTAGAGTTTGGTGCAGATGATGTACTTGATTTGTTCAACAAATACCTAGGAACTAATGCAAGTACCACTGTTAATATAGGTTCGACAACACGAAAAGCAGTTGGTCACGATTTCCACAGTTATGTTTCAGCACTCAAAGATTTAGAATTAGCAACGCGCGCTCAAACAGATGACAATGCGCAAAGGCTTGGTGGCCAAGATGTAGCACGCAATTTACAAATTAGTAAATCGCCAAATGTATTAGATGGTGACATGGCTAAGTTAAAATCTGTCGATATTAAATTAACAGATGAAATTGACCAAAATGATCCCTTGTATACAGAGAAACAGGCTGTTTTAGATTGTAAGAGCAAGCTAAGTACATCGTTACGTGCGTCAATAAATGAAATTGGCACATTAATGAACGACCCAAATCTCAGACTAAGAACGCAGCTAAATCAAAATGTTAAAGGTACAGCGTATGATCCGAGTACGTTAACACCAGCTCCTGCTGCAACGGTTGCTCCTGCTGCGCCTGCAGCTACTGTTACGACTGTTGCGTCAACATCAAGTAATGCTGCTGTTACATCAAGCGCAAATATTGAAACACGCATTTCAGATCTTGCAAATGCGATTGATGCAAATGCTAATCAAATAACTCATTCAAGCACATTTAGTCACAGTCATATGACATTAGCGCATATTTCAAAAGTCGCGGATGTAATAGAGCCAACAAATAGCTTGTCGGTAGATGAGTTGAGTGTGCCGCAAAATGACGATCAATTAGCTGTTTCAAACGAGAGTAATGGCAATGTGTCAAATAATTCGATTGGCAGAACACACACCTATGGCAATACCTTAACGGTACCGGGAATGGGCGAAAATTAGTCCGCTATAACAAACACGTTAACTGTATTAAACCAGTGGAGCAGTAAAGCTGCTTCACTAAGAGAGAATATCATGAGTAATAAATTCAAAGAATTAGTCACTGAATGTGCAAAGCTTATTGGCTTCGAAAAACCTGATGTAAAAGAAGACTTTTATGCACTTTTGATTGATCGCATTCGAGTGTTAATAGAACCCGCTGATGCCACCGAGACGGAAAAAGAAAGTCTCTTTTTCTACGCTCAACTAGAAACGCTGAATGATGATGAGGTTCCGCCAGTAAGCACATTTATTCTGCAAAAAAATGCAGAATTTAGCGCAACTGGTGGCACGTCGATTGGTGTTTTACCGAATGACAATATCGTGACAATTTATCAATTGTTACCAAGTGAGTTAGACCGTGCAGAATTGGTTATCGCAGAGTTAAATAAGTTTGTCGACATTGCTGAACAAGTGAAAAAAGACATCGCCGAAGTTAAATACTTACCGACATCAACAAACCAGCCATTAGATAACACACTGTTATCAGTTTAGCGCGAAGGAGTAATTAATATGAAACAATTCAAATTAATGGTTGAAGAAGCGTGCGCTTTATTAGAAGTCACACCACACGCACTGTCAGATGAAGATTATCAAGTAAATTTAGAGCAGTTAGTGTTTCGTATCTCGTTTCATCCGAGTGACGGCACATTTGGCTTAAAGGCTGCATTAGCAAAATCGAAAGGTGACTTACCTTCTTCTGTTTATAACTTAATGCTTAATGCCAATGCAACGGGCGTTCAGTTACAAGGGTGCAAAGTGGGAATTGATTCCGCAACCAATCAAATTGTATTAGCAAAACTATTACCTTCGGTAATTCAAGAAGGTGAACAATTAGCGCAAAAGATTTTATCTTTTACTCAGATAGCGCTGTTTTGGCAAATGACCTTAGCGACCGCAAAAGATGAAGCGAACGACGATGTCGTGCCGTTACATTCGAGCATGTTACCGGTTTAATGGTTCGATTTTAAACGGGGGTATTCTATGGTTCTCAATGTTGAAGCGATTCCGCAAACAATACTGATTATTGGATCGGACCATCTTGCTGTAGAACGCCTTCGAGTAGGTTTTTCTGAGGTTGGCTGGTTTGTTTTAATTGAACAAAATTGTCAACGCGCACTTAGCTTATTGGCTAATTTAACGGTCTCTACGGTTATGATTTTCGATGAAGACTCAGCTCTGACGAGTGATGTTGAGTCTCTAAAAATTAAAACGCGAGGCATGTTATTTGTTTTGTCGAATATATTGACTGAGAATCAACGATTAGCATTTTATAACCTGGGCGTGAATCACGTGTTTTCTAAACAAGCGCTTGCACTTGAAATTAGAACCGTGATTACCACCTTACAGCAACAACAATTGATGCAATCACTGCCAGCCACTGCGCCAGTAGTTGATGATAAAAAGTGGCATTTTTGTTCACAAAGCCGTGTGCTCAGTGTTGATGAAAAAGTTATCGGCTCACTGTCATACAGTGAAGCAAAAATATTAAAAATGCTGATTGATAATCACAACGAGACCTTATCAAGAGAGCGATTAATGATGACTTTAGGGCGCTTTAGACCTAACCCTGAAGACCGCACGTTAGATAGGTTGATCTGTAATTTACGTAAAAAGTTTAAGAAAGTGTGTCCTAACACACAGTTTATCTTATCGCTTTATGGCCATGGCTATGTGTTTACATCAGCAAATACAACACAAACCTAATACTTGGGCCAAAACTTAATAAAAACTCGTCTTTTTTCACAAAAATCGCCTTATTAATTGATTTACTCTTACCCTAAGGAGTGAAATATGTCTATAAATGCAGCGCCGATAAACCCAAATCAGTTTAATGCAAAACTGGCGGGAGCAAATGTCGAAACGAAAACAACCAGCCAGTTTCAAAACACTTCTGTTGGAGTGATTGGAAACAGTGCGCAAAACCATCTAAATGCACTAGAAGAGCTGACCAAAGCGTTGGGCGATAAAGCATCAGCTCAATTTACGCAAAGTAAAGCCAAAGACATGCGCCAGTCAAATGCTGACCGTGTTGAAAAAATTCAACAATTAATGGAAATGGCGTTTAAGGTTGAAAAACGCAATCAATTAGATGAATTAGCGGCAGATTTACTATCAGGTGGCAAAACCGACCATCAAGCGCTTAGACAAAAATTACAAGAATTCAGCGATGATGTAACGGAGCAATACATTGGCTTATTAAGTGTGCGTGAGCAACTTAGTGCAGGCGAGGGTAATGAAGCCATTCTTCAACTGGTTAACCAACAGTTAGCTGAACTAGAGCGCAAATACGGTCAAACATTGACCTTAGGTGTTAACACCTTTATTCCAACGATTGAAGCTGCCAATGCCGGTTTAGATGAAGGTAGTCAGCTGCGCCAATTCTATGCTGATTCGGTAATGGATTACCAAGGCACTGCTGCTGCATTTTCGGATTTAATTGAAAAGTATGGTGAAAGTCGTTTTGAGACTGCCATTGCTTTTATGTTGCAGGCGCTAGCGGCCGATTATGAAGCGCAAGGCAGCAGTATCGATAAGTCGCAGCTTAGTGTGATTATGAAAGATATGAACCGACTGAAAATGCTGGCGGCGATGTTTGATCAGTGTAACGAGGTTGCGCAAAAGCTCGACCAAGCACAAGTCACGCCACGTGGACTAATGCAAAGTGTCATTACCATAAATGATATGCCGTGGGCTGAACAAGCTGACGTGGAAAGAGCACTCAATGTAAGTGATTTACCGCTTGGTACACAAATCAATTTGTTTGCTGAGGTGCGTAATATTGTGAATAACATTCCACAAGATGCGTTCAAAGATCCAGAGCTGCACGGGCAATGTGTTTTGGCGTTAGAAGCAGCGCGTCATGCGGTAATTGCAATAGAGGAAGCGCTATGAGTGATTGGTTAGAGAGCAGCTTAAATGGTTTTTTAGCCAAGCTCGGTTTACCTATGCAGCCGTGGCAGAGTTCTCCTCATTTGTCTTTGCAATTCGATGGAGACATAACCTGTGAAATATCTGTTCTCGATGCGCAATTAATGGTGAGCTTTTTAACACCTATCGTGTTATCGAGCCAGACGCAAGTACTTGCGTATTTAACCAAGATGAACCCCGTACACTTCCAAAAAGGGCTGTTTTTCCGTTATCACTGGTATCAAAACCAAGCCATTGTGCAGCTAAATTTAGCTCACGAAGAGATTACCGAAATTGCGCTAGAGCAAGCCTTTACCGCCTTACTTAATGAAAGCCAAACGATTAAGGCATTGTAATGAGCACACCGATTGATTTAAAAGTGGGTTTAACCTCCATCAGTCATATACGACATGACGAAGTGCCCACCAAACTGCCTGAAAAGTCAGAATTGCCCCAGCTAGGTGAAGCGATTGACTCGCATTTTGATGCGCTTTTTCACGTTTACCAAGGCCAAACGTTAGTCGAAAATACCTGCCGGTTATCCGACGCAACATGTAAAGAAATTGCGCATCTCAATTTATTCAATATGCCTACCGATACTTTGCAATGGTTAGGCGAAATGAAAAAAAGTGGCGATGTAGACGCTAAGACAGAGCGAGAAGCCAGAGCGGTGTTAAATGAAATTGCAGAGTTGTCTTTAATCTTGAATATTAGTAGTAAATTGTTGGTGCAATGATGACCGAAACACCAGTTCAACACAATAAAATAGAGCGACCTCATCGCGAGTATCGTCAATGGCTATTGATGCAAGCGCAGCTGCAACAAGACTATGCCAGTAATGAAAAGGCGGTGTCGTTAATTAACTTGGTTGAGTCGGTTTATGGTGCCGATTTAGAAACAGGTCTGATGCTCTGTCGCGCTTGGGCAGATCTTGGCGAATTAACCTTATTAGAACAACGCGTAGAGCGATTGCTTGCGGATAACCAATTGAACTGTGAGCAGCGTGCAGCAATTTATTATTGTTTAAGCTTTTCACGATTCCAAGCGGACGATCTTATCGGTGCACGAAGAGCCCATCAGTTGTACCTTTCTTTAGCCTCAAATATAAATCAGGAAAGTGATGAAAAACCTTCTGCTTAAAATGAGTCAACGCAGTGACTTAGCACTTGCAGTGTTACTTGTCGCCATCATTTTTATGATGATTCTACCGCTACCAACTGGCTTAGTTGATGGCTTAATTGCAATGAACCTTTCAATTGCTGTGGTGCTACTGATGATGTCGGTATACATCAAATCACCGCTTGAGTTTACTGCATTTCCAGCCGTGTTGTTGATCACTACACTTTTTCGTTTGGCACTTTCCATTACGACTACCCGCCTTATCCTAATGGATGGCGATGCTGGTGATATTATTACCACCTTTGGTAACTTTGTTGTGGGTGGTAATTTAGTGGTCGGTGTGGTTATTTTCTTAATTATTACTATTGTGCAATTTATGGTCATCACTAAAGGGGCAGAGCGTGTCGCTGAGGTAAGTGCACGCTTTTCACTTGATGCCATGCCGGGCAAACAAATGAGTATCGATGGTGATATGCGCGCAGGTGTATTAGACGTTGATGAAGCGCGAGTAAAGCGAAATGCCCTAAGCCGTGAGAGCCAGTTATTTGGCTCAATGGACGGTGCAATGAAGTTTGTGAAAGGCGATGCTGTCGCTGGTTTAATTATTATTTTCGTTAATATTTTAGGCGGTATTACCATTGGTATGAGTCAAGCCGCGATGTCGGCAGGCGAAGCCCTTGAGGTGTATTCAATTTTAACCATAGGTGATGGACTTATTTCGCAAATACCAGCACTGTTTATTTCAATTACTGCCGGTATTATCGTTACCCGTGTTTCAGCAGGTGATGAAGACGAAGAAGATCAACAAAACTTAGGTGGTGATATTGGCTCGCAGGTGACAGCTCAACCAAAAGCGCTGCTTATTGGCGCAGCACTATTAACTGGTTTTGCGCTCATCCCTGGTTTTCCCACATTTATCTTCTTAGGCTTTGCTGCTGTGATTGGTGCAGGTGGCGTCTATTTAATAAAGCATAATCAAGAAGCGGTTCAAACCGTTGAGACCTTGCCAGAAGTCTTGTCCAAAGGCAGTGGCGCAGCAGCGACAAGTTCCGCTGAAAGCAAAAAAGCAACGGCTAAAAGTAAAGCGCAAGGAGATGACTTTTCGATTACTGTTCCGCTCTTGGTTGATGTATCCGCAAATTTAGAAACAGCACTTGATGCTACCAATTTAAATGCTGAGCTTGCAGAAGTCAGGCGAGCACTTTATTTAGACATGGGCGTACCGTTTCCCGGCGTGCATTTGCGTTTTAATGCAGCTATGCCAAAAGATGAATACGCGATTTTGATGCAAGAGCTGCCTGTGGCTCGTGGCAAACTTGTACCCAATAAGATATTAGTTTCCGAGCCGGCGCAACAGTTAGATATGCTTGGCATTGCCTATCAACAAGAGCAGGCATTCTTGCCAAATATGCCGAGTTTATGGGTTGATAAAGAAGATCTTGAAGAAGTGATAGCAGGCTCATTATCGTATTTTTCAATCGATAAAGTGATGACTTTTCACTTAGCCCATGTGTTACGTAAATATGCAGAAGAGTTTATTGGTATTCAAGAAACCCGTTTTTTACTTGAAAAGCTCGAACCTCATTACGGCGAATTAGTAAAAGAAGCCCAGCGAGTTGTGCCTATTCATAAAATGAGTGAAGTGATGCAACGTTTAGTGTCAGAAGATATCTCGATTCGAAATTTGCGCGTTATCCTAGAATCTCTGGTTGAATGGGGTCAAAAAGAAAAAGATGTTGTGCAGCTCACCGAGTACATTCGTGCGAGTCAACGAAGATTTATTTGCTACAAGTATGCTGCTGGGCAAAATGTATTACCAGCATTTATGCTCGATCAGCAAATTGAGGAGCAAATCCGTGGAGCCATTAGACAAACGTCAACAGGCTGTTATTTAGCGCTTGACCCAAGTACCTCGCAAAAATTTATTGCGAATGCTGTGAGTACTGTGGGTGATTTAAAGAAATATCAACGTAAACCTGTGTTGCTGGTAGCGATGGATATTCGTCGCTATGTGCGCAAGTTACTTGAAAGTGAACTTTATGAGTTACCGGTTGTTTCCTTTCAAGAATTAACCAAAGAAATTAATGTGCAACCGGTTGGTAAAGTTGTCGTGTAATGGTTAAGCGTGGGCAATTGTCCACGCCTTCAATTTCTATTATTGCCTAAACTATAAAAAAAGCCGCCCTTGGTTAAAATCGTTATCCCTTACGTTTTTACATAATAACGCTAAGCAAAACTAACTAACGATATTCCGTGTCAGAATTCAGTAATACCCTAACCGAGTTAATTAACGAGCAAAAAGATGCTAACGCAAAGCGTATGGCACAGATGAATGCGAATTTATCTGTTGCACGTCCATTGCGCGTAAGGGGATGGGTGTCTCAGGTTTCCGGAACCATTATTAGGGCTGTGGTGCCTGGGGTGAAAATTGGCGAATTATGTCGTTTAGTTGACCCCGAAAATAATAGCTTTGTCCTTGCAGAAGTGATTGGCTTTGACGAACACCAAGCACTCTTGACCCCGATGGGTGACATGATGGGGATCTCAAACAGCACAGAGGTGATCCCAACAGGCAAACCTCACCAAATTAGGGTGGGTGAGCATCTACTCGGTGAAGTGGTTGACGGCCTTGGCCAACCAATGAATAAAGAGGAACACGCTGACTCTGAAAAAGGCTCGTTAATCAGTGTGTATGCTGATGCGCCAAATGCAATGACGCGAAATACCATCGAAAAACATCTCTCTTTGGGTGTTAAAGCCATTGACAGTGTGCTGAGTTGTGGCGAGGGGCAACGTCTTGGGGTTTTTGCGGCTGCTGGCGGTGGTAAAAGTACCTTACTTGCCATGCTTATTCGTAATGCCGATGTTGATATCACAGTACTTGCGCTTATTGGTGAACGTGGACGTGAAGTACGTGAGTTTATAGAGCGTGATTTAGGCGAAGAAGGCCGTAAAAAAGCAGTACTTGTTGTAGCTACCTCAGATAGACCCGCGATGGAACGGGCAAAAGCAGCCCTAGTTGCTACTTCAATAGCAGAGCATTTTCGTGATCAGGGTAAAAAAGTTCTGCTGTTAATGGATTCTGTAACGCGCTATGCACGGGCGCTTCGCGAAATTGGTCTCGCAGCAGGCGAGCCGCCAACACGTCGTGGTTACCCGCCTTCAGTATTTGCTGCACTACCACAATTAATGGAGCGCGCAGGTCAATCAAATACCAGTTCGATTACGGCTTTATACACAGTTTTAGTTGAAGGTGATGATATGACCGAGCCAGTTGCCGATGAAACGCGCTCAATATTAGATGGCCATATTGTACTGTCACGAGAGCTTGCTGCTGCGGCACATTATCCCGCAATTGATGTATTACAAAGTGCAAGTCGTGTGATGAATCATTTTGTTAGTTCAGGCCATAAACAGGCGGCACTAAGTTTACGAAATGCGCTTGCTAAATACAAAGAAGTCGAACTGCTTATTCGAATTGGTGAATACCAAAAAGGACAAGACCAAGAAACGGATAAGGCTGTGGAGGTCATTGACCGGGTGAAAGCATTTTTACAACAAGGCACAGAAGAAAACATTCCGTTTGATAAGTCTGCCGAGATGTTACAGGCGTTATTTAAATGATGCTTGAACGCTTACAACAAATCAAACAACGCCAACGAGCCAAATCAGAGCAAGCACTGTTGCAAGCTGGGGCAAGGTTGCGTGCGTTAGAAACGGAACTTAAGGGGCACATTGAAACGTTAGAAGAGTATATCGTGTGGCGAAAAGAACAAGAAAAAGCCCTCTATCAGCAGGCACATGATGCGTTTTTAACACGTTCTGGCGTTGATAAGTTTCGCCTCAAAATTGCGAACCTTCGCAGCCATGATGCGACCTTGAAAAAAAATATAGCGACGTGTGAACAGCAGATTGAAGCGGCAAAAAACACCGTTCAGGTATGTCAGGCTGGGTTACAAACAGCGAATAAAGCGATGGAAAAGTTTGCTTCTTTAATTGCACTTGAAAATACAAAGCGTGCATTACTGGCCAATCGCAACGAAGAAAACCAACTCGATGAATTTGTGACATCGCGCTTTTCGGGAATGAAATCCATATGAAAATTACTAATGATACGATGCAAAATCGACCTTCTAATGGAGTTGATGCGCCAACAAATCACGGCGCTCAACTAACTGAACAGGGCAGTCGCTTTAGTCATTTAATAAATGAAAAAAAACAGACTAAATACCACCAGATTAATGATGGTTTGGTGCATAAGCCGATTGAAAATATGCTTGAGAAAACGACAATAAAGCAAGAACAGCGTGTGATATCACACTCCCAACTGGATGAATTTCTGACGTCAGATTATGATGTTCCTAAACAGCAGCAAAACCCGATAATTGCTGCTAAAGGTGTTGATGATAATGTGAGTGCACAAACAGGCGGTGTAAATAAGGTTACTGCAAGCTATCAAGCTTTTGAATCTTCTTTTTCATGCCATGAGCTGACAGTTGCCTGTTGTGAGGGTTTTGAGCACTTAATTATTCCGCTGGAAGATAAAACAACCACACACGTTAATACTAAAGTTGGCGATATTGCGCATTCAACTTGCTCAGTGCAAGCTCAACCAATAGTTCAACTGTTAAACCAGAACCCACACAGCAACATTAAGCTGAGTGATACCGCGTTTACCCCAAAGCAAGACAATGCTGTCGAAACTATTGAAAGTCGCCCAATCTTTCCAAGTAAAATGTTTGAACTTGCTCCCCATTCAGTTGTATTTGAATTAGCATCAGTCAAAGCAAGTGACACTAGAGGAAACATTAACCAATTTGATGCGATCACGCTTCCTTTGCAAAAAATATTAACTAAAACGCAGTATAATAATCCGAACGTTAGCTCAGTCGACTTATTAACCAGTGCAAACATCAATACCGTTAGTTTGATTAAAGCGCCTGTGACAAACAGTAATGCGGTTGCCAGTCAAATTTTCATGCCTGAACCTTCGCATGGTTTTCATGGTAGTGTGTTGAACGATATTGCGTTTTCTAAAGACGTAAATGATTTATTACATAACAATCAGCTAAATATTACCGTCAAAGGTGAACTACCTAAGACTATTCACTGGGCTCATGCTCCGCAAAAAGTAATGCCAAGCCTTGAAGCAGCATTAGAAAACTTGAGCGACTCAATAAATGAAGTGGCAAGCTCAGTGTCATTGCAAAGTACACCGCACGCTTTGCCATCGGTTGAGCAAGTTTTTCGTGCCCATTTAAAGTCTATTGACCAAATCCATATTGTAGAAAATTTTAAATCACACTTTGCCCAGATTGACGAAGCAATACTTAAGCAATCGCCGTCATTGTCGATTTCGTTAGAAAGTCAATATTTACAAGGCGGTAAAGTACAAATTGACATTGAACAAGGGCGTTTAACAATTCATTTTGATGTGTCGTCATCACACGTTTTGGCGCAGCTTACGCAGTCTTTACCGGATTTAAAACTAGTACTGAATGAACGCTATCCGCAATTTAATACCCAATTTTCAATGAATGACTCTGACCAGCAAAGACAGCATCAGGAAGAGCGAGACGAGCAGGCTGAGGGTGAGCAATCATGATGGTAGAAAAATTCGAATTAGCCGCGACAGCACCTGAACAAGTTAGGTTTGCTAATTTATTACTAAAACAACCGCTAAGACTCGTATCAGAGCAGGTAACCTGTCATCAATTGCGCCAAATCTCAAAGCCGCAGGGGGAGCTGGTTAAAATTGAGTGTGCAGTTGGGCAACAGTCATTTAGTTTATTCGCAACCCACACTGCATTGCAGTCATGGCTTGAAAAAAAAGAGTATGCATTAAGTATAACCTCCTTACCTTCGGCTTTACTTGAAGCTTTGATTGAAAAACTGCTGTCACCACTACAGGGCAGTTTTAAACAATTATTAGGCGAATTTGTAGCGATTGCATCGATCTCACTTTCTTCACCTTATAAAGCAGATGAAGCGTCTTTTTGCTGCGAATTTACATTAAGCACACCCGACGATTTAGTCTTGTTCATCGCGTTAAAACAACACCAGCTAGCGCGCTTAATTTCACAAAACCCAACATCAGTAAGACAAGGCCTTTTGGCAATCGACCTCAAGCTTAGTGTCAGCATGGGTAAAACAACTTTGCCTCAAACCGACTATTTAGCGCTTGCTTGCGGCGATGTTGTATTTTTTGACCAATGTTATTTCGACAAAGAGCAGCGTGTTTGTCTTTTAATAGAAAACACACCTGCTTGGCAAGCAAAGCTGAATAACCACACCATCACAATTGAACATTCTTGGAGTAATACCATGAGCGAAGAACAACTTGCACAACCTAATGCGGTATTTGATTTAAATA
The DNA here is from genome assembly GCF_021654175.1 of Pseudoalteromonas sp. MMG024. Lineage (NCBI taxonomy): Bacteria > Pseudomonadati > Pseudomonadota > Gammaproteobacteria > Alteromonadales > Pseudoalteromonadaceae > Pseudoalteromonas > Pseudoalteromonas sp. MMG024. The sequence goes on along the minus strand of NZ_JAKFZO010000002.1, from coordinate 105,035 downwards.
CTGTTCAAGTTGAATTGGATTTTTCTTTACCGTCACAGACCTTGTCATTACCGGACGTGCAAAACCTTCAACCAGGTTATGTGTTTGAAAGTGATTGCAACCCCGATTCTCCCATTTTGATAAAAGTGAATAATCAAGTGATTGCTAATGGCGAATTAGTCAAGGTAGGCGAAAAACTGGGTGTACGTATCTTGGATGTAGCTGGAAACTAATATGCTCGGCAATGATTTAGATTACGTCTCGTTAATTATTGCTTTAGGCGCATTAGCCCTTGTGCCCTTTTTAGCAGTGATGGCGACCTCATTTATAAAAATAGTGATTGTATTTTCACTATTAAGAAATGCGCTAGGTGTGCAGCAAACACCACCGAATATGGCGCTTTACGGTGTTGCGATGGTGCTGACCTTGTACGTGATGGCCCCTGTGGGTTTTGAAGTAAAAGAGTACATGGATAACAACCCTGAAGTAGTTGAATCGCCAGAACGTTTTGGCGAATTAATTGATAATGGGCTTAAGCCGTATTTACAATTTCTTCATAAAAATACCACCGAAACGGAACGTGATTTTTTTATAAATAAAGCACATGAGCTATGGCCTGAGAAACATGCTAAAACATTGAATGAAAACAGCCTATTAGTACTGATGCCAGCGTTTACAGTCACACAAATCACAGAAGCATTTAAAATAGGCTTTTTAATCTACTTACCGTTTCTTGTAATCGATTTAATTGTGTCAAACATCTTATTGGCAATGGGTATGATGATGGTGTCGCCGATGACAATTTCATTACCATTTAAATTATTAGTATTTGTGTTGCTTGATGGTTGGACACGTCTTACTCATGGTTTAATCGCGGGGTACTAGCAAGTGAATTTGTCGACAGCGGAACTTATCCAACTAGCGAATGAAGCACTTTATTTAACCTTGATTTTATCATTGCCGACCATTGTTGCCGCATCATTAGTAGGTACCCTGACAAGTTTGGTGCAAGCATTAACGCAAATCCAAGAGCAAACCCTATCGTTTGTGCTAAAGCTTATTGCTGTAGTTGTCACTTTGATGATTACAGGCAATTGGATGGGACAAGAGATTAGTACTTTGACCGACAATATCTTTAAAGCGATTGGTGGTTAAACATGCTAGATGCACCAGGGCTTGAACAAATCATCAAAACCTATCTGCTCGGTGTACCGCGTTTAACGGTAGCGTTTATGATACTACCGGTATTAAGTAAGTCTGTGCTGGGTGGCAGCATGGTACGAAATGGCGCCATGTTGTCGTTTGCACTTTTTATCTACCCAATGACCGCAGACTCATTGCCACCAGATTTATCGTTGGCGGACTATTTTACGATATTAATCAAAGAAATGACGTTAGGGCTGGTGATTGGATATATGGCGGCTGTGCCATTTTGGATTGCCGAAGGCGTTGGCTTTTTTATTGATAACCAACGCGGCGCTGCGATGGCGAGCTCGGTCAACCCGATTATGGGCGAGCAGACTTCACCGCTAGGTATTTTTATGACACAAATAATGGTCACTATTTTTGTTATTAGTGGCGCGTTTTTATCGCTTATCCTTGTTATGGTGCAAAGTTACGCCGTGTGGCCTGTTGGAGTGCTGTTGCCACAGTTTATGACAGGGTTGGACACGTTTATTTTGAGCCAATTAGATTTAGTGATGGAGTTGGTTGTTGTGTTGTCTGCACCAGTAATTCTAGCCATGTTTTTATCTGAATTTTCGCTGGCTTTAATTAGCCGATTTGCACCCCAGCTGAATGTGTTTTTTCTTGCCATGCCAGTGAAAAGTGCGATTGCGCTCTTTGTATTAATTTTATACCTAAAATACTTAGTAGAGCATTTATACGATTTAATCGAAAAAACACCCAGTCAAATCATTGAATTTATGATTAGCTCGTTTTAGGTATCTTTGTGTCTGAAAAAACCGAACAACCCACCCCGAAAAAGCTCAAAGATGCTAAAAAAGACGGCCAAGTTGCGAAAAGCAAAGAAATAGTGTCACTTGCTATGCTGCTAGCTGTAATGGGCTATTTTTATATTTTTGGCACAGTGTTACTCGAACAGATTATGACATTGTTTAGTTTACCAACGCATTTCTATGCTCGCGTCGATAATCACACATTTAACAAAACCATTGGCCAAATTTTATTATTGTTTTTATTGCAGACGATGAAAATGCTTGCGCCATTACTTTCAATTGTTTTTCTCACTGGCATCATAAGTAATTTAGTACAAAGTGGCTGGATTATGAGCGCCAAACCAATCAAACCTGAGCTTAAAAAAATAAGCCCCAAAGAAGGCGCAAAAAAAATATTTAGCTTTAAGAACTTAATGGAGTTCATTAAGTCACTGATTAAAATTATTGTGCTTAGCTACACCGCCTATTTTATTCTCACCAATGAAATGAAAACGCTGATGGCGATACCTCATTGTGGCGCTGCGTGTGCGTTTACGTTATCAGGCAGCTTAGTATTTAAATTAATTTTGTATTGCTTAGGTGTGTTTATCTTTTTGGCCGCAGCTGACTATTTGCTCGAAATGAAACAGCATAAAAAACAGCTGATGATGAGTCATGATGAAGTTAAACGTGAATATAAAGAGATGGAAGGCAGCCCAGAAATTAAAGGGCGCCGCAAACAATTGCATCAAGAGTTGATGGATGAGCAAGTCGAAGCGAGAGTTAAATCTTCCGATGTGATTGTGACGAACCCAACGCGAATAGCTGTAGGCTTAAAATATGATGCAACCGCAGCACCATTGCCCTATGTCACGATTAAAGGTGAACTACTCTCGGCAAAGAAAATTAGAACCATTGCTGAAAAACATGGTGTGCCAGTTATCCGCCAAAAATATTTAGCGCGAGGTTTGTTTGCAAAGGTTGAAATGGATAACTTTATTACAGAGGAATACATTGAAGCAGTTGCAGATATTATCCGTTTTGTGCGCAGTTTAGAAGATGATGATTTTGCAGAGGACGAACCTGGCTACTGACTTTAACAGTGTAGCTAACATAAATTCAAATAAATCAGTATCTTGAGTTTAAAATGAAATAAAAAACAAATTTCGTTAATTGCGCACATTTCTGCATAATTCATCGTATTTTACTCACCATAATAAGTCTTAATTTAGGAAAACAACATTAAGTTAGTTACTTATTAGGAACGAATATGCCAATACCTGATTTAGGCGGTACACAATCCGCTTCACAAACAAATGTGATTAACCCATCACAAATTAATAGTAATAATGATGCTAATTCTCAGATTAACAGTGCTGAATTAGGTCACCGTGATGTGCAACAAGTGTCAAATGACCCTGTGTCTGTGAGCTGGCAAGATAAGTTTAGTAATGCCTGCACTTCGATTAAAAACTCGATTGTTGCGACGCTAAGTAATGTGAAAGATAGCGCAGTACAATGGTGTGGCAATGCATCGGATACGCTAGCGTCTATGGGGAACGCCATTAGCAATACTGCGACTTCAATTTTTAATAGTATTAAAAGCATGATTTCAAGTAACAATAATGGTCTTTCCATTGATAGCCACGCCAATCTCGAGGCGGGAGTTTCTATTGTTGTTGATCAGAATGACCAACCGGGTGCTGGTATGGGACCCGGAGCCGCTGTTAATAACATGATGGCAATGGATGATGTGCCAAATCAAATTCAGGCAAATATAGAAGCCATGATGAACCAAAGCGGTGAAAATGCAGATGTTAATATTGTGGCAAATGGACCGCAACTTAGCCGAGAAGGCAGCATTGAAGGCATACCAGATAACATTAATTTAGGCGCTACGGCTGGCTATATTGATGATGTTGTGAATCAAAGTGATTCACCAGTGAACAGACAAATTGCAGTTGACCAAAATATTGCCGCTAAAGATACTAATTTCGAAGATGTGTTTGGCGAAGCAGGTGAGGGTAAAAGCATTGATGTCGATGCATTAAGACAAGAGGTAATTGCACAGCAAAGTAAAGCGAATGAATCAAAATTTGCTGATAACCTTAAAGCTGATTTGGATGCAATGAATGCAGCATTAGATGATATTGTTGAGGATATGGAAGAAGCAAGTTCGCAACCAAAGGAAACAATAGGAAACGACCAATATGGTGAACAGTAATTAGTTACACAGGCGGTTAATGTTGACCGCCTTTATGTTTCTTGAAATGGTTAAATATACTCAAGCGAAGTTTAACGTGAAAAGCGGTATCTACCTGGTTAAATTACCAATCAAAAACTAAAGGCTAAAACCTAATCTTAAAAGACACTGAAAAAAGGCTACCAGTGTCTTTTTTCTTTTCCACTTGCTTCTTTTTTACTTGTTGCGTATTCGTCTGCTTTGCTTGTGTGTACTGGTTTGTATTTGAAGCTTGTAACACTTCATTCTGATTGAGCTCAGGTAACGCTAATTGTGCTGAAAAAATAAGTGCAATAAGTGACATTGGTTGTTTCCGCTTTACATAAATTACGTTTGTGGTGCCATGATGCCGATTAAATTAATCCTTGTCTCTTATCAAACTATTATATCGTGAAATATAAGGTTTAACTGAAAATTACACAGCTATTTCAATGTATTACATAAAACCTTATTTGAGTATTTTTTAAATAAATAATATTACTTATAGAAAATAAAGTGAGTTATGCTAATATCGCGTTTATTTTTTGTTAACTGCGACCAACGTGATTTATCAGTTAGGACCTTGGCTTTTTGATAGCGATTTATGTTTGCTATCGAATGGTGATATTAAAACGGAATTAGACCCACTTCTTGTTAGGTTATTGCGGTATTTTATTGCACATCCAAAGCAAATTATTTCTCGCCAAATGTTGGTTGATTATGTTTGGCAGCAATCATTTGTAGATGACAATGCGATAAATCGTGCAATGTCTGAACTGAGAAAACAACTCCAACATTCTGAGCTTGAAGCGCCGCTAATCAAAACCCACTATCGTAAAGGGTACAGCTTACAACTCCAGCCAAACGTAATTGAAACCCAAAGCACTGAAGTTAACGAAAAACCAACGCGAACGAATGTACGTCTAAGTACTTTGCTTATTATCGGTGTATTACTATGTGTTGTTGGGTTACTTTATTGGTATTTTTGGCCAAAACAAAGTAGCGATTATGTGGCGACGGCAGATTTTAATACTGAACTTGCAACTAACGATAGCGGCGCTGAAATGCTTCCGTTATTTAGTTTTGATAAAGCCTTTATGGCTTACACTCGTTCTTATCCAGATACCAAAGAGAGAAAAGTCCATATTAGACGGATGGCGGATAAACAAGAAATTACGTTGGTTCACCCAACAATGATGATTTCCGCTTTGGCGTGGCAAAATCAGCAGCACAGTTTAATTGTGCAGGCTGTAGACATAAGCTTGGGTAAATGCGAGCTTCTGTTAGCAAATGTATCGGGTTTTAAAGCACGTTCGGATTTTACTCATCTATCAAATTGTAATTACCAAACAGATGGCTACGTAGCGCTAGATAAACAAGGGCGGTATTTGTATTACACATCGAGTAATAACGAACTAAAAACAAAAGCGTTGTTAAAGTACGATACAGAAACCAAGATATCACATGCATTGGTTCCGGCGCGCCCTGATTTGTTTGGCCCAGCGATGCCAAAGCTGTCACAAGACGGAAAATGGTTGGCTTATTTAATTTTTGAGAAAAATAAGCGTGTGCAAGTGTTTTTACATTCATTCGAAACGCTAGAGTCAAAAAGGCTATATCAAAATAAGTCAGCAACGTATTCATTTGCATTAGATTGGGTCGATGCAAAAACGTTGCGATTTATCGATTATGATCAAATTGTAACAATCGATATTAACTCATCAAGTGTCATTGAACGCCTATCACTACCTGATTTTGTGTTGCCTTATTATATAAGTCACAGAAGCAAAACAGATCTTTATTACACAACAGGTAACACCCAACACTACGGTTTTAAACAGGTTGATGACTTTGGCCGTGGGCATGATGCGTACATTATTTATGAATCAAAACAAAACTCATATTTTATTCAGTACGATAATGAGCGCCAGCAATCCTATTTTATTTCTAAACGAAGTGGCATACCGCAGGTATGGCATGGCAACAAATTAGGCGTTAAGCAATTAACCCATTTTGAAGATAAAGCAACTGCATTATCAAAGTTAAAATTAAGCCCGAACAGCAACCATTTGTTGTTTGAACGAAATAACTGCATTGAAATTTTAAATGTAGAATCGGGGAAATTACGCAGCGTTGATTTTTTAGCGAAAAAAGAACTCTTGTCGATCATATGGGGCGAAAACAGTAATACTTTGTTGTATGTAGAAAAAGGTGATGATGCACGGGTAAAGCGATATGACTTTATAACAGAGGAACAGCAAACCATATTATCAGTAAACTCTTTGTCACTATTTAATAGTAATAACGGTGTGCCTTATGCCGCAACTGATAAAGGCTTAGTTAATCTAGATACGAAAGAATTAGTTACGTTGCCTGACAATATTATTGTCGATTTAAATATGCGATTTAGCTCCGTAGATGATTACTTTTACGCAACTGACCGAATTAAAACGGTTTATCGTTTTAAAGCTGGTGATAAAGAAGCCGATGTCAGTAAGCTCGATTTTAATATTCACAGTATGGACATAACAAATAAGCACCAAATATTACTTGGTAGTAGAACCATGAAAGATATAAATATCGAACGGATCTGGTGGTAAATCGCTATTTAACGCTTTTTTGCGTTCAAATATCAACCTAAATTATATTTTTTCACCCTAATATAAGTATCATTTATAGTGGGTATTATTTGGCTAAATCCTGCTTGCGATATCCTCGTGTTACAATGCCAGAAAATGAATATATAAAGTGAAGCCGACAGATAAAACAGACTGTTGCGTAATCCCATTAACGTGCTTTAATTGGTTGCAAAGTGGTTAGGTTTTTGTTTGGTAATAATAACTATTATCAATGAGTTATTGACGACTTCACGATTATGACCAGTAAGGTTATCAATTAGTATTAATTTACTGAGTTTTTCATGTTTTTTAGACTCGACAGTTTAGTGAGTGAGTAAAAATCATGTAAAATACTTAGTTCATATCTTTTCAAAAACACGTCGAGAGTTTTTTATGAGTTTGTACACAGAATACATGGAAGAAATTGAGGTTCGTCAAAAAGACCTTGGTTTAAGCCCAAAGCCAATTGATAGTGCAGAGCTACTATCTGAGATCATCGCTCAAATTAAAGATACAACAAATGAGCACCGTGAAGATTCATTAAAATTCTTCATCTACAACACACTCCCTGGTACTACACCAGCGGCAGGCGTTAAAGCGCAATTCTTAAAAGAAATCATTCTTGGTGAAGAAAGTGTTGCTGAAATTTCAGCTGACTTTGCGTTTGAACTACTTTCACACATGAAAGGTGGTCCATCAATCGCAGTATTACTTGATCTTGCACTAGGTAATGATGAAGCAGTTGCAAAGCAAGCTGCTGACGTACTTAAAACACAAGTATTCTTATACGATGCTGATACAACGCGTTTACAAGATGCGTTCAAAGCAGGCAACGCAGTTGCTAAAGAAATCTTAGAAAGCTACGCAAATGCTGAGTTCTTCACAAAACTTCCTAACATTCCAGAGAAGATTGAAGTTGTAACTTACATTGCAGGTGAAGGTGATATCTCAACTGACTTACTTTCTCCAGGTAACCAAGCGCACTCACGTGCTGACCGTGAATTACACGGCCAATGTATGATTACACCTGAAGCACAACAAGAAATCGTTGCACTTAAAGAAAAGCACCCTAACGCGAAAGTAATGCTTATCGCTGAAAAAGGGACGATGGGTGTTGGTTCTTCACGTATGTCTGGTGTGAACAACGTAGCACTTTGGGCGGGTGAGCAAGCGAGCCCATACGTTCCATTTATTAACATTGCACCTGTAGTTGCCGGTACAAACGGTATTGCGCCTATCTTCCTTACTACGGTTGACGTAACTGGTGGTATCGGTCTTGACCTTAAAAACTGGGTTAAGAAAGTAGACGCTGACGGTAAAACAGTTACAGACGCAAATGGCGACCCAGTACTAGAAGAAGCTTACTCAGTTGCAACGGGTACGGTATTAACTATCGACACTCAAGCGAAGAAACTATACAACGGTGACAAAGAGCTTGTAGATGTGTCATCTGCATTCACTCCACAGAAAGTAGAATTTATGCGCGCAGGTGGTTCTTACGCGGTTGTATTCGGTAAGAAACTTCAAACGCTAGCTGCAGAAACGTTAGGCGTTGATGCACCAGCAGTTTACGCTGCTTCAAAAGAGATTTCACACGAAGGCCAAGGTCTTACTGCGGTTGAGAAAATCTTTAACCGTAATGCGGTAGGTGTTCAATCTGAAACGTCACTTCACGCTGGTTCAAACGTACGTGTTAAAGTTAACATCGTAGGTTCACAAGATACAACGGGTCCTATGACATGTCAGGAACTTGAAGCGATGGCTGCTTCAACGATTTCACCACTTGTAGATGGTGCTTATCAGTCTGGTTGTCACACAGCATCAGTTTGGGATGCAAAAGCGCAAGCAAACATTCCTAAACTAATGGCGTTCATGAACAAGTTTGGCCTTATCACTGCACGTGATCCAAAAGGCATTTACCACTCAATGACTGACGTAATCCACAAAGTATTAAACGATATTACAGTGGACGACCGTGCAATCATCATCGGTGGTGACTCACACACGCGTATGTCTAAAGGTGTCGCATTCGGTGCCGACTCAGGTACTGTAGCACTTGCTTTAGCAACAGGTGAATCGGCAATGCCAATTCCTGATTCAGTTAAAGTAACGTTTAAAGGAAAAATGGCTAAGCACATGGACTTCCGTGACGTAGTACACGCAACGCAAGCGCAAATGCTTAAGCAATTTGGCGGCGAGAACGTCTTCCAAGGTCGTATTATCGAAGTTCACATTGGTACGCTAATGGCTGACCAAGCGTTTACTTTCACTGACTGGACTGCAGAAATGAAAGCGAAAGCGTCAATCTGTATTTCAAACGACGAAACACTTATCAAGTCAATCGAACTTGCTAAGAGCCGTATCCAAATCATGATCAACAAGGGTATGGAAAACGAAGCGAAGACGCTTCAAGGTCTTATCGACTTAGCTGACGAGCGTATCGCAGGTATTAAGTCTGGTGAGCAACCAGCACTTGCACCAGATGATAACGCTAAGTACTACGCAGAAGTTGTGGTTAACCTTGACGAAATCGTTGAGCCAATGATCGCTGACCCAGATGTAAACAACGATGACGTTTCTAAGCGTTACACGCACGATGTTATTCGTCCAGTTTCTTTCTACGATGGCAAACCAGTTGACCTTGGTTTCGTTGGTTCGTGTATGGTTCACAAAGGTGACATGCAGATCATCGCGCAAATGCTACGTAACCTAGAAAAGCAAAACGGTTCAATCGAATTTAAAGCGCCACTAGTTGTTGCGCCACCAACATACAACATTGTTGATGAGCTTAAAGCAGAAGGTGATTGGGAAGTACTTGCTAAGTACGCAGGTTTTGAGTTTGACGATGCAAATCCGAAAACAGCTGCACGTACTAAGTACGAAAACATCCTATACCTAGAACGCCCAGGCTGTAACTTATGTATGGGTAACCAAGAGAAAGCTGAGCCGGGTGACACTGTAATCGCAACATCAACACGTCTTTTCCAAGGCCGTGTAGTAGCTGATACATCTGACAAGAAAGGTGAGTCACTACTTGGTTCAACACCATTAGTAGTACTATCTTCAATTCTTGGTCGTTTCCCAACTATGGCTGAATACTCAGCAGCAGTTGAAGGCATTGACCTAACAGCGTTTACACCACTTGAAGAAGAACTAACGACTAAGTTTGGTTCTGAGCAAGCAGTACCTGTTAAAATGGTTTAATAAACCGATTTAACGAAAAAGCGCGGTAAGTTCTACTTACCGCGCTTTTTTATTATCTAACGAATCATTTAAGTGTTCTTATCACCGCTCTGATGTGAGCCGCTATTCATGATATTTACGAATAACCGCAACTTTACCATTTTCAATTCTCGAGATAAGTGCCATTAGTACGGTTTTCCTGTTGGCTTTAAAACTTCACGCCATTGATTTGCCCAATTACCCTGAAAGTGGGTTTTAGAGTAGTTTTTTACTTTTTGCATGGTGATCATCTTTGGTTCGTCTTTTTGATTTAACCATGTTGACACCACCGAATCAAAATTGGATAAATCTTCGTGTAATAAGGGAAGACTCAGATCCTGATAGAGAAAATGTTGGCTTTGAATGTCACACACAATGGGAATGAGCCCTGTACTCATTGCCTCCATAAGTGCAAGTGACTTACCTTCACGGTTACTGCAACTAATGTAAAAAGCCACATTATTAATCACCTTGTTAAGTTGTTGATGATTCAGAGCACCATAAAATTGAATATTAGGGTATTGGTCTTTTAATGCTTCATGTAAGCTGCCATCGCCAACAATATGGAGAGAGGCAAGGTGGGCATGTTTTTGCCAATACTCGCAAAGTACGTCAACACCTTTTGATTTTTCAAGGCGTCCGAAGTAAATCACATCTTTTGATGTTGGGCTTGAGTGTGAGTCCAATGCTGACTCGTTTTCAATAATATGAAATGCCTTACTAGCTTGTGTAGAGAAAATACCGCTGTTAACTAAAATGACGCGATAACAATAGCTATTAAAAAGCTTATGCAATAAAAATATAAATTTTGCATGCTTTCCCGGCCCATGCAGCACACATATATCTTTTCTATAAAAAAATCTAAACGCTGAAAATAGAGACGCTCTTGTATCATGGAAAATATATTGGTTAGCCGGACTTAATAAAGTGAAAAAGAAACAGATTAATTGCCACACAGATTTATCTTTTAAAGTAATAAAAGGAATAGCAAATTCGCTCTGCATTTTTCTTACATATATCTCGGCGCCACCGAAGCTTTTATCACTCCAAAGAACATTATAAATCATGTTTTAAAAGGTACTCTTTAACTTGGGTCGCATAATCTTTTTGGCTGTGGGGTGTGTGCTTTTTTAACTTTTTTTGCCACGATAGATCCTTTTGCAATGTTAACCATGTATGGTTTTTAAATCGATAGTCGAGTAATCCTGAGCGATATCCCGCTACGGTAGAGGCGTTTTGATAAATACAATCGACAACTTTAAATAAGTTTAGGTGGTTAAACTTATCAATGTTTGAGCGTGGGTGTAATTTAACATAGATAGTGTCGCCAATTAGCTGTTGCAGCTCAACCAACAAAGTAATCTCTTGTTGTTCAGAAATCCCCAGTGTTTTTGTCAGCGGTTCATCCACGTAAAAGCAGGGCACAGGAGTGGCGCATACTTTGGCGTCAGTTTTAGCACCAAAGCTGCTCACATCAGGCGCATTACATAAAATGTACTCGACATTATGTTGTTCAGTAAAATGCTGTTGCCACTCCGTTTTATAGGCCTCGGTAAAATAAAACAGCAACACTTTAGGTTGGTGAGCTTTGTGTGCCAAATACCAGCGAGAAAGTTTTAAACGGCCAATAGAGGAGAGCCAATAAACGAGTTTTTTAAAGTTTTGTTTATAATAACTTAGAGGTACCTGATCTCTTCTTGGGTTTTTAGCGTGCTGAAGAATAACAATGGTGTCAGCACTCCTGCTTGCTAATTTAAACGCCTCGATGTCAGGAGGGCGACGACCCCAAATAAACACGTGCTTTGCATGACTAAATTTACATTTTCCAAATATCGAACGTTTATCTTCGTGATAATAAAAATCACACTGATTGTGTAATACATGGCGGGCAAAGCGCTCTTTCTCCAAAGCATCTATGTTTACAGAGAGCTTCATAATTTACCTGTTTTGTTCTGTTTAAAAATACGACTAACTACACACCACAGTAACGGATCGGTTAGTGGTATCTTGGTCAATAGCAAGCAGAAACTTGGTGGATTTTTTACACTGCATAAAAGCAACACAAACACCACAGGAATCGCAAGTAGTCCAAAAATCAACACACTTGAAATTAATGGCCCCATATCAAATATTACTAAGTTACTTAACTGTTCTGCACTTAAACCTAGGGCAGGTGTGGTGGCGCTAAATAAAGATATGGCATGAAAACGTGTTACTTCGTCAAAACCCGTTGTTGCGTAATGACCAACTTTGTATTGTAAGAAAGTGACAACGATATACCCTAAGTAAACTATCGCCGGAGATAAAAGCAGTAACAGCGAAAGCTTTAAGTTAAAGCGAATGGGTGCATAAATGAGTAGGTAAGCCAACATGAGTAAAGCAACTGCAGCAGCTGCAGAAAAGCTAAGTAGTGCAAAAATAAGAATAATGCATTTTTGCAAAAAATAGTCTTTTGAATTTGCAAGGTGTAACAAGCACACTATCGCGATTAAATGGTACGCATAAGTCGACGGTTCTTGGTAAACACCGGATCCCCTAAAACTAATTAATTCAAATGCACCTATCTCATGACGTGATTCGCCATATATTATTTTGGCAATGATGTCATAGCCTAAGAACTGAATACTTAAGATAGACAGAATGAAAAACATGATTAGTAGATAAGCGACAGATAGCCAATGTTTTTCGTGAACGTCAAAATCGAACAATAAAAAACTGATAGACAAAGCACAGTACACAATAATCAAAATCTTAACGGGGTCGTCTTTGTATATAAAAGCACAAATAGATAGCAACAGCGCGACTAACAGTGTATTGATAATTTTATAGATGTCATAGGTCTTTGTAGATACTAACGCAAGCAAAAGCGCGAAGGGAAAAAACAGTTTTAACCCTACAAACGGGAGTGGCACAGTCGCTAGACTAATGGATAATGCATAGAGATAGCTAGTCATTACAATGCCTTAGCAGAAAGTACCGACAACTACCATGAAATAAAGCAATTGCGAGTGCGTAAAAAATCAATGCTGAAGCATCAGGGTATGCCAGTGCAATTGCGTCAAATAAGAAATACAAAACAAGACAACAGAATGCAGAAACCGCAGTTGCTTTTAACGCTTTGGTATGAAGCCCTTTATAATTCAGTAGAATGTTCATTTGACCAAACTTCAGTAAGATGGCTTCAAACAACATAAAGAGAATGAAATAAAACAAAAGATTTGGGATAAAAATATACGCTGCAAAGGAACCGAAAATGGAAAGCAAAAACAGAAGCTTAAATTGGCTCTGCTTTATCTTGTTATAATGGGTCAGCAAAGTCTTGCTGTCTTTAGTGTCTAAGTGATGAACACGAAGCAATATGAGAGCACCTAATGTACCCGAAATAAAAGCACTGATTTTGATAAGAATTAAGTAATCTGTCTGCGAATCGGTACACAGCTTTACTGCAAGCAGGGTAACCAGTGGAATGAAGAATGTACTTAAGCTATCTAAAATATAGATTTTTAAATTAGGGATTTGTTTCCAGTTATAACTGAATTCATCGGGTGAGATAAAAAAGAAAACCACACAGGCTAAAAATAAGCAAATAGCAGCAATATGAAATTTTGCACTTTGGTAATCACCTACCATGACAAATAAACACACTAGCGATAGTAAACAAAAATTCAACAGGCCATTTTGCAAGAAGAACCCATTGCGATTACCTTGTCTAATCATATAACTGCCAATGTTAAACAACATCGCTGCGGTTATTGAAACCAATAAAATAATATACGCATGGCGGTTAACTAACACCATCACTTGCGCAGCAACTAATAAACTGACCTGAATTAAAAACACATTTTCAAGGTGTTGCCGTTTTACACTTGGGTTAAGGTTTTGCTGCAGATAAACAGGCACTCCCAATCGGAAAAATGGCAGTAAAAGCGGTGAATATAATAAAATATCCAGCAAAACATTACGCACATTCGCGTGTTCAACCAGATCTAAGCTCTTAATAAATGTAAAAAGAATAACTGCTGGCACCAAACGATAAAGGATATCGAGCAGCTTGGATAGATCAAAGCTGTTATGGTACATAGTTGTGAGTGCCTTCAACCCCTTATCTCCCCATGCCAAAAAGTACAGTCGGGATTGTTTTAAGCATGATTTTTATATCAAACCATAGGCTCTGATGTTTAATATAATGCACATCATATTTATGTTTCCAGATTGCATCGTCAATGGAGGAGCCATATTGATAACACACTTGGGCATGACCCGTAATGCCCGGTTTAATGGCATGTCGAAAACGATAATAGGGGATGTGTTGTTCAAGATCTTTGATAAACACTTCGCGTTCAGGACGAGGGCCTACCATTGACATATCACCATTTAATACATTGAAAAGCTGAGGTAACTCATCAATGCGAGTGGCCCTAATAAAGCGACCCACTCGCGTTATACGAACATCATTACTTTTCGCCCATTGAGGACCATTTTTTTCTGCATCGATACGCATCGAACGGAATTTATATACGTTATATTCTCGATTGTATTGTCCAACACGGAGTTGGCGGTAGAAAGTGGGGCCTTTACTTTCAAGGCGAATGGCAAGTGCAGCTAACAGCATGACCGGAAATGTAAAAGTGAGTAGCAATAGTGCAATCAGTTTATCCATAAAAGACTTTATGAATTGTGACTTTTTACACCACAACATTCCGATAGCTTCTTCATTGATAAAATATTGTGTGCTTAGAAGTGACACTTCCGTATAACCAAGCTGTTTGTCTAAAAAAGCGGTGAGTTGCTCAACACGGGCGCCTTGCGATGCAGCATGTAATAAAAAATCTTTCTGCGATGCACAAAGATCTTCCATGCCATAAAATAAGATGGTTTTACCGTCGAAGTTATTAAGCTGAAAATCGTTAAAAATACAATTGAAAGGTAAATTATTAGCCGTTGTTAAAATGTTTTCAATATGCCTTTTAGGGCAATAAATGAAATATGTGTTTTTATATTTAGTGAGATTTTTTTTCTTATTCTGCAGAACCTCATTGGGTTCATTAGCAGCTTCTAAGTTTTTTGTTATTATATCGAATGACATACTACCTACCACATGACCTAAATAATGACATTCCGTGACGACAAATAACTCCTTTGTGTAATTCCCTCTATTATTACCTTAAACTATTACTAAAGTATTAAATTCGAAGTCATCATATTGGAAACAGAACGTAACTTCCAGTAACTTTTTATTTACTATTTTAACAGTATTGTTAGCGGGAGAATACAAAGGTACGATTTTAGTATTGGTTTTTTGGGGTTTGAGCTTGTGCGCATGTAAAAATGTAACTATATGTACATATAGTTGATTCAGAATAAAAATATTGATTTTTTGTTAATCTCGTGTATTTTTATTGAAAGTTGCTGGGATGCGTTGAAACAATCTCAATAAAGTTTTGATTACACTATTTTTGCAGTAAAGAGTATTCAATGACCCAAAAACCGCTATTTTCCTTGTCACTTGCTTTCGTGTTAATGATGCCTGTTATCGTAAAAGCAAATGACTGGCACCAATCTAAGAATGACGTAGGTGTATCTGTTGCAACTAAAGTTACCGACAACCTTTACTATCAAGAGAGTAACCCACAGTCATCGTTTTCATCAGTGCTGCAATTGGGTTATGACAGAGTCGCGTTATTTGAAGGCTTTGGTATTCATATCCCTTTCGAGTTAACGCAAAAAAATTATTTTTCTGAATCTTCCCTAAACCATTTTGATTACAAATTCACGCCAGCATTAAATATATTTTTATCAGAGCAATCAGACATTACGTTTAAAGCAAATGCCTATCAAGCGCAGAAAATAAAAGGTGAAGAAAATGCCGAATTTTTACCAGAGTTTGCAGATTATGTTGATGAGCAAGCGCACTCTGCTGCATTGAATTTAGGTTTAGGGCGTGCCCCTGAAAAGCAATATTTGAATATTGAGATCGCAACGAAACAATACCAGCAAGCGTTTGAAGACTTAACGTTGTCTCAAACAGAGTCGAAAGTTATATCAGCGCGTTATGGACATAAAATTTCTGAAGATAGTTACGCATTAGCAGATGGTACCTACAAAGATGAACAACGTGATGACTTAACATCTTCGTTGGTAGAATTAGGCTTTGGGTTATATACGCGTTTAGGTGGTTCACATCAGTTTAATATTGTTGTTGGATACTTTGAGCGAACGGGCGATACCGCAAGTGATGGCTATTATTGGTTGCTCAGCGACAAATGGCGTTTATCTGATGAGCTTGAACTAACATTCCTATCAGAGCAACACTCTGAAGTGTCACTTTCTCAACAATCCCTTACTCAATTAACTACAGAGAATGATATTTCATTGCAGTACCAATTAAGTAATGCACATTATATTCGTTTATCACTTGCACAAATTGACCAAACGTTTGACCAATCAGATGGGTTTCACAAACGTCAGGTGGCATCATTCGATTGGCAATGGCGACCGTATGAAGGGTTTGATGTGGATACATCACTGGCACTTGAACGTATCGACACAAGCTTGCTTGATAAGCATGTCACCCAACAGAGTGCGCAAGTTGCAATGGAGTATTTATGGTAGTTAACAAGTTACTATGTGCGTTCATTTTCTCTTTTTTATTCAGTGTTACATGCGATGCAAATGAACAAATCTACCGCTTTGGGCCGGGTGACACCATAAGAGTATCAGTATACTTGGAAAGTGACTTGTATTTTGAAGGTCAAATATCACAACAGGGCAGTATTGATTTCCCATTATTAGGGAGTTTGACTCTCAAGGGGTTAACACAACAAGAAGCAAAGCATTTCATTGAGCAGCAATTAAAAAATGGGTATTTAGTATCTCCCAATGTCTCCGTTAGAATCATAAATTATCGCCCTTTTTTCATTTATGGTGAAGTGCGAAAACCCGGTAGCTACCCTTATCAGCCCAACATCACTTTAGAGCAGGCAATTGTTTTAGCTGGTGGATTAAAAGATCGGGCATCGCGTGAACAATGGACCATTCAACGGGGTGAAAAATCCAATATTTTCAAAGCCTCAGCTGACAGTATTGTGCAACCTGGTGATGTGATTAAGGTTGAAAAGAGTTTCTTTTAAATGAATAAGCCAACAAATGTTTCGTCAAATAATGTAGATACAAGTATTAATGTAGGCGATTTACTAGGTTTACTTTGGGTCAAAAAATGGGTGATCATTTTAATGACGGGCAGTGTGTTCTTACTGGGGCTGCTATTTATATCTAAATTGCCAGATGTTTACCGCGCGTCTACCACCATTATGGTGAAAGCTGAGCGAACCGATAATCCACTACAAACACTTGTGACGGGTCAAATAGGCATCCAAGAAGAGCTCGATACGACCATAAAACTCATTAAATCCATTCAATTTGCAAATGTACTCATTGATAAAATTAAGCAGCAATATAGTAATGGACTTCAATATGACAAAGTACTTAATGATGAAAAAGAGTTTCTGAAAGTATTGAGTATTCAACCAGTCCCCAATACGCATATGCTTGAGTTGTCATTTGAACACACTGATGCCAAGTTTGCTGCTTTTGTCGTGAATCTGATCGCCACGAGCTTTATTGAATACGAATTATCTTTGATGCAACCCCATGCAGATAAGAGTGATGAGTGGATCCGAACCAAAATCCAAGAGGTAAAAGACAAGCTTGATGAAGAAGAAAGTAAACTAAATGACTTTCGCCAAAATAACAATATTGTTGATATTGTGAGTTTTGTCAGTCTAGCAAAACAAGATATATCTCAATTACATGAGCAAAAAAGAGCGTTAACTTTAGAAGCTGAAAAGTTAGCAAGAGTGATCAACACATTAGCAAATCATGCAAACCCAGATAGCGCATTGGTTATTTCGCAATGGAGTGACGTAGAAACCCTTAAAATATTGTCCAAGCAGCAAGCCAAACTTGAAACTGAACTTTCGCAAATAAAGCTTCGTTACCTTGAAAAACACCCTAAATACAAAGCAAAAGTAACCGAAATTGAAGGTACTCGACAGCAACTTGCATTGGAGTTTGAAAAATTATCGGATGGGCTCAAGCATAAACTAAGCGAAATAAATCAATCCATTAAAAGTTTGGATTTAAACCGCATTGCGGCAGAGCAGCAATTAGAACAAGCCATATTAAAAAACTTAGCATTCGAAAAAATTAAGCGCAGCGTCTCGGCGACAACGCAACTTTTAGAGTCAATAACGGCTAAACAAAAGGAAGTCGAATTATTCAAAGATATTCACCACGCAAGTAGTATTATTATTGTTGATCCTGCCTTAGAACCAGAAAAACCGGTTAGACCCAAGCGTATTTTACTTGCAGCTGTCGTATTCTTTATTGGCTTAGCGTTATCTTTACTTGTTATCTTTATCGCTAAGATCCTCGGTAACAGTCATAAAAAATATTACCAATTAGTACGTGCGTACGATTTAGATGTACTGGGTGAATTGCCCGTTGTGAGTCGCTTTCGCCGCTATAAACGCGGGCATATATTTAGCAATGAAAATGAGGGAGACTATCGATTATTTGAAGAATGTATCCGTTCTATACGCACGAGAATGTTGCTCAGTGATGGTAATGAACAAGATAAAATTATCGCAATTAGCTCGCTTGAGCCAGGTGAGGGTAAATCAAATTTTGCACTATTACTGGCTAAGTCTATCTCTGAAGTGGAAGATGTGATTGTTATCGATGCCGATCTGAGAGAGCATTCGATAACAGTAAAGCTGGGTTATGAACCAAGTCACCCAGGACTCACAAATTTCCTAGCAAAAACCCACTCATTCGAGCAGTGCGTTATAAAGGATCCTACCCTTAAAGCTGACGTGTTTGCCAGTGGTATTTTACCTAAAAAGCCACAGTTATTTTTATCTTTGAGCCGCTTTGAAAGTATGCTGAAGGCGCTGAGTAAAAAGTACGACCGCGTTATTCTGAATTGTCCGCCACTTTTTTTTGCTTCAGACATTATGCTGATCAGTAAACATGTAAATACCATTAACTTAATAGTAGATGTTCAAAAACATACCGTTACAGAGCTTGAAAATGAATTAGATCAGTTGGTGTATACAAAAAGCAAAGTAAATAGTGTGATATTCAACAAAATAAAGGTAGAGCACAAAAACTATTATCGCCGCGTAAAACACCCTAAAAATAAGAAATAAGATAGGGTCTGTTGATCTTTGCTGTTCTATTTTTATTCTTTTGAGCGTGCTTTTATCACGGCGCTCAATGAGTGGCCTAGCAATCAAAGCGAATATCGAGCAACTCTACCGTGTATTGCTAACGCCCATTATTTGCATCCATGCAGGCAACAATGAGAAAAGCGTGCTCAAAAGAATCGTTCGGCAGGACGTAAAAGGTCAACAGAGCCTATTTAAGTAAAAGCCCCTCTTTAATCGGTTGAAAACGACTGGCACTGTAAATGAGAGACTGTGCGGTGAGTTTTTCAACACCATATACCCAAGTTTCAATACCATGTTTAGATGCGATTTTTTGCAGTAATAAATCAAAATCCCCATCGCCAGAGAGTAAACACACCACATCAACATTTGGCGCATGTTCTAATACATCAATGGTAATACCTACATCCCAATCGCCTTTTGCTGAGCCATCAGCGCGTTGAATAAAGGGCTTTAGTTTTACGTCAAAGCCAATGTGCTTAAGTGCTTTTTGAAATTTATGTTGTTGGTCGTCTTGGCGCGAGATTGCGTATGCATTGGCGAGTACAATCTCTCCTTGATTAGATAATTGTTGCCATAACTCACGGTAATTAAACTGGCGTTGATAGGCTTGACGTGTGGTGTAGTAGATATTTTGAATGTCTACAAAGAGCGCGATTTTTTTCAAAGTGATTAGTTCATTTAATTGTTTGTCACACTATAGCAAGCAAAGTTTGAGACTAACAGTGATGGCATGCTGTGATATACTTCTCTTTTTGCAATATTTGAGTGTTCGCTTTGTCTTCAACTTCTTGTTTTTCAACTACGGTGTTATCGCCCGCGCTTTTAGAAAACTTAACCAGTTTAGGTTATACCACAATGACCGATATTCAGGCGCAAACCTTGCCGCTTATTCTTGCGGGCAAAGATGTGATTGGGCAGGGCAAAACAGGTTCGGGTAAAACGGCTGCGTTTTCACTTGGCTTGTTGCATAACTTAAATGTGAAACGTTTTCGCGTGCAAGCAGTGGTTGTGTGCCCAACACGTGAACTTGCCGATCAAGTGGCAGTAGAAATAAGAAAACTCGCGCGTACTATTCACAATATTAAAGTGCTTGCGTTATGTGGTGGCGCACCGATGGGGCCGCAAATTGGTTCTCTCGAACATGGCGCCCACATTGTGGTTGGTACGCCAGGTCGTATTGAAGAACACTTGCGAAAAGGGCGCTTAATCTTAGATGAAGTCAATACCTTTGTGCTTGATGAAGCCGATCGTATGCTAGAAATGGGGTTTGAAGAGTCGCTTAATTGCATTATTGAGCACTTACCAACAGCAAGACAAAATTTATTATTTAGTGCCACTTACCCAGCTAAAATCGAGCAGTTAGCA
This sequence comes from Pseudoalteromonas sp. MMG024, assembly GCF_021654175.1. Taxonomy (NCBI): domain Bacteria; kingdom Pseudomonadati; phylum Pseudomonadota; class Gammaproteobacteria; order Alteromonadales; family Pseudoalteromonadaceae; genus Pseudoalteromonas; species Pseudoalteromonas sp. MMG024. The sequence continues at coordinate 84,463 of NZ_JAKFZO010000002.1, read as the reverse complement.
CAGCATGTGATGGTTAATCCTGAAAAAATTGTAGTAGAAGCAACACACGATCACAGCTCAATTAGCCAATACTTTTATGAAGTCGAGAATAACGATGCACGCTTAGATGCAGTGAATCGCCTATTACTTAAGTTTCAGCCAAAATCAGCCGTGGTGTTTTGTAATACCAAAAATGAATGCCAAAGTGTGTGCGATGACCTAAGCCAATTTGGCTTTGATAGTGCTGCGCTACATGGTGATTTAGAACAAAAAGATCGTGACCGTACTTTAGTGCGCTTTGCTAACAAGAGTTTAACGATTTTGGTTGCAACCGATGTTGCGGCCCGTGGTATTGATGTTGACCATGTTGATATGGTGGTGAATTACCACATTGCCCACGATCCTGAAGTGCATGTTCACCGAATTGGCCGTACAGGCCGTGCTGGTAATAAAGGTATTGCCTGTTCACTTATGAGTTATAAAGAATCCCATAAAGTGAATGCGTTAGAAGACTATTTAAAGATGGAAGCGTTGCCAACTGATTTGCCAGGCGATGAAGTATTTGCAAACGCGATTGAGCGCGCGCCAAATATTACGCTGCAAATCGATGGTGGTAAAAAAGCAAAACTTCGCCCGGGCGATATTCTGGGGGCGCTTACATCGAACAGCGCAATTACCGGTGAACACATTGGTAAAATTAAAGTAACGGCGATGACATCGTATGTCGCAGTAACACGAAAAATTGCTAATACGGCTGTAAAAACCATTAGCGAAGGCAAAATGAAAGGCCGTAACTTTAGAGTACGCAAAGTCACTAAGTAGTCGTACTCAATCTGTTATACAGGTGTGTGACAAAGTCACACACCTTTAAAATACGCGCGCATGTTAATAATTGTTTTCGCTAATCTATCTAATCGCTTAGCGTTATATTTTATAAAAAGACTGCTAATGATAGAGCGTACCGTTTTTATAAATATCGGTTGACCACTGCTCCAGCAGTTCACTCGCTTTATCATGCTCTTCAGCAGAGAGCTTATCGTACTGTCTGTTAACGAACCGAGAGAAGCGATTATAAATTTCGTCATTGTTGGTAAATTGGGTGATCAATTGGTTTAGAGCAAATGACTTAACATGACCAAATTTGCCCGCGTTTTGTGAGTGATGCAGATTCGACAATTGAATTAATGCATCAATACTGCCTTTTTTACCCGCTTGCTCCAATAGCGCTAGTTTTTGTGTCGTAAATGCATTGCGCGTTGCAATATAATCATCGCGCGATAATGATGCATAGCCTTGTGATTGCATGTAAAACTCAGTAGTGACGCGACCTAATGTTTCCTGCGCAGGCACAAATCCTTGATTTGCTGAAGTTTCTAAGTAGGTGTAAAAGGTGTTTAAGTTTTCTGACTCAAGCCCCTGGCAATAACTATATTGCTCCTCGACTCGCTCAATTGCCACAGTGCTGTCTGTAAATTGGTAGGCTTGCTCAAGCTTGTCTTCAAACATTTGCTCATTTAACGGTGCGAATAAACAATAACGAAAATTACGGGCAAGAAGGTAACTCGCTTCAGCGTCCCCTGATTTTGCACGTAACTTTAATGCGCTTAACTGGCTTTTTATACCACCTTCAAAACGCCATTGTGGTTTGGTAATTTCAATTAAATGGCCTTGCTTGGTGTGCTTTGATTGTGTGGGTAACGCGTTAGTAATAGGATGAGGTGTGGTGATTTTTTCATGCTCAAACCGTTTAATGTTCTGCTGCGTTTTAAGTGATGTATTTGTGATATCTTGCGTTGTGTTTTCGCCGTTTAAAAACAAAATAAGCGAAGTCACAACGCACAGAGAAATTGCAATATAAGTAAATGCTTTCATAGTCACCAATTAAGAAGCGCTAGTTCTTTTTGCATTTAATGGTTGTTGGCGCGACAGAACGACTGCTTATGTTATTTTGATGTGATTGATATTTAGTCCAACCAAGTGGGCATTGTGTCGCATCAAGTTCAACAATGGTGTTTTTTGGCAGCAAACGTGACTGTTTGCTTAATGTTTCAATCACTTTTTCTAATTTAACAATTTTTCGCTCTAAACAACGCGTTTGTTCTTTAGCGCTGAGTTTTACAGAGCAGTCTTCTGCACTTGCACTCATCGAGTATGTAACAAAAAACAGATTGATTACTAAGAGGGGAGTCAGTTTAAGTCTCATTTTAATGTCCTTTTATTGTGATACTGTTAATTTTTTAATTTCGCGCATGTGCTAAGCCCTGCTCAAATCCGATTACAAAAGGTTCGATAGCAAAACCAATTAATAAACATAATGAGGCAGTTAACATCATATTGCGGTTATTTTTCTTGTACCCAATTCTAAAGAGCACAGCAAACATAACGAGCGTAAAAATTTCAACGTATTGCAAGGTCAAACCCTTTTGAAGTTAAAATAATATGCTTTATGGGCATTCTATATAATTGATATACTTATCAAATTTAAAGGCGCTTTACTATAAACTCATCACAATAAGTGTTAACAAATGTGTATTGCCGTGAAGGGGGATTGCTGTCGCGGTAAGTTGCAATTATAAGCCATGTTTTTGATTGTACGCTTTTAATGCATTTCTAACTTTCTCTACTAATGCTTTATCTGTTTTATTACTAAACGCTAAGCATCCTTCGGCGTCACTGGCCTTGGTTACCTCAATCAGCTTTTCGATTTCGGACTCTGTATGATTAAAATGACGCAGATTCTCTGACATTTCCCACTCCGTTTGTAATACCAAGTCGACACGTCCTGCAAAAAACTTTCGTGCGCCTGCGTAAGGATCGCTCGTTACATCGAGGTTAACGCCATTTTTGAAGCCATTTGCCAGTAAATACTCATGATCAGATTCGCCCTTTTCGATGGATGTAACATAGCGCTTGGCGTGTTCAAGTGTGGTTATATTTATTTCTTTGCGCTTCGCTAACTTGTAAAAATTAACTTTAACTGGACCAATAAGCGGACAAACCCATTGAAACAAATTTTCGCGCTCTTTTGTTTTAAGAATGGTATAAATAAGGGTGTTTTCGTCGTTAGCGGTTAAAATCATAGAACGGGCCCACGGGTAAGACGTAATTTGGTACTCAACATCAATACTGTCTAAAATAGCTTTAACGCGTTCAGTCGCGCGACCAACCACTTCACCGTGCTCATTTGTATAATTATATGGTCGCCACTCTTCGGTAACCACATTGAGCTTTGCACTTGCCGCTACATACAGCGAAAACGTGCAAAGTATTAAACAAACATTACAAATAGCTATTCGATACAAACTCGTACCCACTCCATGCGTTATGTGTTTAATAACCTACTTTTCAGTTAAAAACAGTTTTATATTCAATTATATAACAATTAAATGTTTTTAGTGTTTGGCATATAAATGTTTTTAGTGTTTGGCATAATTTAACTATTATTCTCATTATTAATATATAACGTAGTTAAATCTAAATAAACCGACAAAATACTTATTTAATGTGTTACTTCTTTGTTTCTGTATTCGGTGCGTTTAACGCTTTGCTGCACACGAGAGTTACTTTATTTTATTGCTGTTTAAAAAGCCCAATATCAACAATGTAGAGCGTGTTTTACTTTACGCTCTAGTCTTCTGACTGAACGCTGTTAGGTGCTGATTGTGTCAGTTTTTCACGCTCTGCTTTAGATATGTACTTAGGTTTATTACTTTTATTCAGCTTTTCATTTGCTTTCTTGTCTTTCTTTTTCAGCTTTTCATAAATTTTTTTGCGGCGGTTCATAGTATTCTCACTTAATAAATCGCCGCGGAGTTTAGCATAGTCTGCCATATCTCAATGTATTTTTATTGCTTTGGTAATACAATGTTATATTTCAACATAGCATGGTCACTACCTGGGATATATTGGGTGGTTAATGTATCGAGTAATAGTGAGTCACTTAACAAGCAGTGGTCAATGGTAAGTCCAAAAATCGAATATAACGGTTGCGGTAATTTAACAGGTGACCAAGATGCATAATGGCCAGCTAATTGATAGCAAGTGTTGAAACGCTCAACACGTGTAAAGTGTTGTGACAACGGTCCGGTATTAAAATCACCTAATACTAATGTGTGCTTGATGTCATGGGGTTGGTGTAATAGGTTTGTTAAATACAACATCATCATATTGCGTTTATGCCACAATTTTTGAGTACGCGGCGAGGGTGGGTGCAGCGCAAATACACGTAACTTTTCATGTCCTATGGCTAAATGCAGTTCGACAATGACACCCCGTACGCTGTTTTCAAAAACTGAGTGGGTGATACGTTGCAAAATTGGGAATTTAGTAATGATGCCGATACCATCTGGAAACCCTTCGATTTCGGCAGAGCCATAATCAAAGTAATCTCCACGCAGTGCGATAAAGCGTGCGCGATCCGTATCATTCACTTCAAATATTGCTGTTATATCGCTACCTTCGTTGACAAGTATGTTGTAAACGCCTTCAATATCTGCGTTGTAATAATTAAGGTTAAGCTGGCTTACCTTAATGCTGGGGTCGCTGTAGTAATTAAATGACGGAGTGATTGGTATATTAATAAGTAGTGTAGCGAATGTAATAACAGCGATGCTAGTTGCTAATTTTGGCTTTATAAAAAAGAGTATCAACGATAAGCAAAGGATTAGCATCAATAGATGTGGAATAAAACTTGTCGCTAAATCAAGCCAATAATAAGTGGCTGAAAGCGACGACATTGCAACTAGCGCCAACGCGAAGGCAACGCTGATAATTATAAGCAGTAAATATTTAACCATGATTACGCAAGGACAAGTAGCTTAACTCTTTCGGTAATTTAACTAATAGTATAGTAAGCATTTTCAACTTGTTATTTGCCGTATAATCGAGTTTTAAGTGAACAGTTCACAATTTAAATGTATTAAGAAATAAGCACATGTTAAAAACTAACGTCTTATTTAACTCACTAGAGCAGCTTTTATTGGATAATACACAATCAACTTTAAAAACCATGGTACTTGCTAACGCTCTGTGCTACTCTGCGCGACCTTTTTTTGCCTAGGAGTATGCGATGATTGTTGGTTTTGATTATGGTAGTTCAAATTGCGCTATGGGTGTTTTAGAGCAAAGTGTTCCTAAGCTTGTACCGCTAGAGAGTGGCAAACCGTATTTACCATCCACTTTATATGCACAGCACAACAGTTTAATTGTTGACTATGTTGCTAAAAATTTAGCTAAGGGCGACCTGGCTGAGACCTACTTTAGTCAACGAAAAGGACTGTTGGCTGGTATTCCTGCAATTCGCAGCGATCTTGACTTAGCAAATAATGAAAGCGGAATTTACATTGGGCGAGAAGCCATCGATGAGTATATCGAATTCCCCGAAGAAGGCTTTTACGTTAAATCTCCTAAATCATTTTTCGGTGCAACCGGATTAAAACCAGAGCAAATCGCATTTTTTGAAGACATTGCTACAGCCATGATTATGGCAATTAAAACCCGCGCCGAAAGCCATTTAAAACATAGTTTATCGCATACGGTAATAGGTCGCCCAGTTAACTTTCAAGCCGTTGGCGGAGAAGAAAGCAATCAACAAGCGATTGGTATATTAACCAAAGCAGCACAGCGAGCAGGGTTTAAACACGTAGAGTTCTTGTATGAGCCACTGGCTGCTGGTATCGACTTTGAAACCTCCCTCACTGAAAATACTAAAGTGTTGGTGGTTGATATTGGCGGTGGTACGTCGGATTGCTCATTTGTGCAAATGGGTCCATCGTTTCGCGAAAACCATGACCGCAGCAACGACTTTCTTTCGCATACAGGTAAACGTATTGGCGGAAATGATTTAGACATCGCCCTGAGTTTTCATAAATTGATGCCGCTATTTGGTTTAGGAACACAAATGAAAACGGGTTTACCTATGCCACATCCACTTTATTGGCAGGCGTGTAAAATCAACGATATTCATTTGCAAAGTGAGTTTTACAGCGATGCAAATCATCGCGAATTAACGCGTTTATTGCGTGATGTAGAGCAGCCTAATTTACTTTCGCGTTTAATTAAAGTGCTTGAGAATAAACAATCTCACCAAGTCGTTAGGCAAGGGGAGTTGGCGAAAATTGGGTTATCGGAACAGTGTACGCATTATGCAGATCTTTCGTTTGTTGAATCTGATTTTATGCAGTTAATTGAACATCATGATTTGAGCGATGCAATTAATGACAGTTTAAAGCAAATGGTGAATCTTGCGAACGACGCAATTTGTGCAGCCGGTACCCGCCCAGATGTGATTTATCTTACTGGCGGCAGTGCACAATCGCCATTACTAAAACAGGCATTACAACAGGCTTTGGGTGATATCCCAATGTTAAATGGTGACAACTTTGGCAGTGTAACTGCTGGCTTAACGAAGTGGGCGAATAAAATCTTTAAATAGCCCGGTTTTCCAAAGGTTAATCAGCTTAAAATTAGCGTTGCATAAGGATTTGTTGCGCTAATGCAAAAGCGACGCAACACTGCGTAATCATAAACACAATAACGCATTATGTTTTAAGTGACGTATTTCCTTGAAATTAGGTACACCCTTTGCTTATATTAAATTATTACAAATGGAGTCGCGCAATATTAAGCCAGTTGCTACCTAACTTATCAAGGATGACTTATGAATACGCCAGCACAAACCAATACTTCACACTCGTTGGTTAACCCCACCTTTCAACGCAAGCTCGATTGGGTAATTGTGTTGTTATTAACCGTTTTAATTATCGCAAATGCGTATCTTGCCCATTACGCCACAATAAACCATGGCGCATTTGATGTTCCCAGCAAGCAAATTGCGTTTATTCTTGGTACCACATTTGGTTTACCGTTTGTTGCAGTAGCAGCGACCTTGCTTTTTCCTTCAATGAGAATGCTTTCAACGCAAATAAAAGTGTTAACACTTACATCTGCAATTGTGTTTGTGTCAAACGTGCCGCTACTGGCATTGGCGTTTTAACTATTCGACGTGATTTATTACGACAAACTCGCTTAGTGTTTGTGCGCTAAAGGTCGCGTGTTTAGTACGTATAAGCGTGCCATCCGTTGCCACTATTTGTCGCTCGGTGGTTTCAACATCAAGGTTACCCTTATAGACATATGCTAATGTTTCAGTGTCAACACGGTAGCTTTCGCCAGCGGCGAGTTTAACGATGTAAATATGGGTTTTACTATCAAACGTAGCGTTTTGAGTTTTATCACCGCCGTAGATATGTGTAATGCCCTGTTTGTCTGTTTTATAGTATTTATACGCTGCAGGTTCGCCGAATGTTTCTGGTAACGCCCACAATTGTAATAAACGATTAGTTGACGAACTTGGGTTTATTTCATTGTGTGAGAAGCCTTCACCACCGGCGCGCTGTACTTGCGCATCACCCGCTTGCAAACTTTTACCGTGCTCTAATGAGCCTTCGTGGGTGACTTGCCCATCAAGCATGATAGTGATGACGTCTATCTCTTTATGGGGGTGCATTGTGGTTTCACCAAATGGGTTAAATTTGGCATCAGCCAAATAAACAAATTGACCCAGTCCTTCGAATGTTAACGGCGATTTACGTGAACCGAATAATCGACTATCCGTGACAAAACGGTGCTCAACTAAACCGGCAAAACCACCAAGTGGTAATTCATTACGTGTTAATACTTGCATGGTATTTCCTATTCATTTTCTGCTTCGATAGATACATAGTAGAATGTAATAATTGTTTTAAAAATACCTATTTGTGATTAAGATAAATTCATTTATAACAACAATAAAAATCAATGTTTAACTTAAATGATATGATGGTGTTTCTTGCTGTGGTAGAAAGCGGTGGCTTTACCGCAGCAGCACAAAGGTTAGCAATGCCTAAAGCTAACGTCAGTCGAAAAATAGCAAAGCTAGAGTCAACGTTAGGTATTACCTTACTTGAAAGAACCACGCGATCGCAAAAATTAACAGAAGCGGGCAAACACTATATAGCACACTGCAAACGTATATATGAAGAAGCAGCACTAGCCTATGCGGTTATTGATAAGGCACGAAATACGGTTTCTGGTGAAATAAAAATCGGCGCATCTGTGTCGATTTGTCAAGAGATTTTAAAGCCCAAGATCACTGAATTTTTATCTCAATATCCCGAGCTATCATTGCGACTTAATTTAACTAATCAACGTGTTGACTTAGTTGAAGGTGGATTTGATATGTTAGTGCGCATTGGTAAGCTTGACGATTCGAACTTAATAGCTAAAAAGTTAGGCTGCGCGACCCGAGGGTTGTACGCAAGTCCAAAATACTTAAGCGCGTTAGCAACTAAACCCGACATTAACTCTTTAAACACATTAAATTGGCTCGTAATAAGCAGCAGTATTAGCGTGTCGGGCATTACGCTATATAACAAACGTCAGACACAGGAAATTAGTTTTTCGCCTAAACTGGTTGCTGATGATTTTAGTGTGATTAAGCAAGCGTGTATCGACGGGCTAGGTATAACCGCCTTACCCAATTATATGTGTCAGGATGATTTAAACTCTGGGTGTTTGGTTAAGGTATTACCAAATTGGCAATTGACGCCGTCAGATATGTACGCGATTTATCCTAAAAACCGTATAAATTTACCAAAAATAAAAATATTACTGCAGTTTTTGGAAAGTGTATTTACTGAGAAGTTAGCGTGCTAGTAAAAAAAGGGAAGCATTTGCTTCCCTTAATGTGTGTTAGGTGTAAATGGTAAATAACTCAGAGTTAACCCATAAATGCACCAAAATACTTGCAGCATAACCCAGTGCAATCACTGGTGCCCATTTTAAATGACCAAAGAAGGTGTAGTAACCACGCGCCTGACCCATTAATGCCACACCCGCCGCAGAACCAATTGATAACAAGCTACCGCCCACGCCTGCTGTAAGCGTAATTAATAACCACTGACCGTGTGATAATTCAGGCGACATGGCAAGTACCGCAAACATGACAGGAATATTATCGATAACCGCAGAAATCATCCCCAGCAATACGTTTGCCGTCGTTGCTGACATACCGCCGTATAGCGCTTCAGACATTAATGTTAAATAGCCTAAGAAACCAAGGCCGCCAACACATACCACGATGCCGTAGAAGAATAATAAGGTGTCCCATTCTGCGCGTGATACTTTAGCAAATACATCAAACGGTACTACGCTACCCAGTGATTTTAAGCGTCTTTCATCGCCTTTACTTTCAGCAAGCGCTTTTTTACGTGCAAGAGAACCTGGTAATGTCATACGCAGGAAATAACCAAAGAATTGTAAATAACCAAGACCCATCATCATGCCAAGTACCGGTGGTAAGTGAAGTAAGCTATGACACAATACAGCTGTGGTTACGGTAAGTAAAAATAGGCATAATATGCGGATAGCACCGCGCTTTAGTTCAACATCCACTTGCGCTGCAGCTGGCTGTTTACGCTCAACAAAGAAGCTCATAATCGCAGCTGGTACAAGGTAATTAACTACTGACGGTAAGAATAACGCAAAGAATTCAAGGAATTCGACTTTGCCCGCTTGCCACACCATAAGTGTTGTAATATCGCCAAATGGACTAAATGCGCCACCCGCATTAGCTGCAATAACAATGTTAATACAGCATAAATTAATAAACTTCTTGTCGCCTTCAGCCACTTTCATTACAACAGCACACATGAGTAGTGCGGTGGTTAAGTTGTCTGCAATTGGTGAGATAAAGAATGACAACCAACCAGTTAACCAAAATAGCACAGGATAACTAAAGCCTTTACGGATCATCCACGCGCGCAATGCATCAAATACTCTGCGTTCTTCAAGTGCATTAATGTAGGTCATGGCAACTAACAAGAACAACATTAACTCGGCAAATTCTAGCAAGTTGTGTCTAAACGCTGCTTCAGTGATCCCTGGCAAGTCATTATTTACATAATAACTACCAATTAAAATCCAAATCAAACCTGCGGCAACCAGTACCGGCTTGGACTTGCGCATATGTAACTTTTCTTCAAGCATCACAAATGCGTATGCTAAAACGAAAATTGCGATACAGATGTAGCCCAGTGTGCTCGCAGTTAAATCAAGAGAAGAGCCGACCGAGGAGGCGGCCATTGAAGTCGGAGTAAACAGCATAAAGCTGAATAACAGTAGACACAAAAACAGCTTGTTATTCATGAGTGAAGCCTTGTATTAAAATTGCAGCGTTTGTTAAAAAGCGCGCGAACATTAACACAAATATTTAACAAGTTGCATAGTACAGAGGTCTAAGTGGCTAAAATATTGACAAATAGCGGAAATAGATCAAAAGAATGTGTGATTTATGAGTGCTACGCTAAGTTGACGAGCGTTTATGCTAAGTGATTACGCCATATACAAAAATAAAGGTGATTAAGGCGGTTTAGAATGAAGTTCAATAACAGTATCCAGCCGTTTGTTAAATTAACATGTGGTGTTAACAAAAAAGCCCAGCTTAAGCCGGGCTTTTAAATGTACTATTTTGATTACCAGATGCGAACACGCTCTTCTGGTTTAAGGTAAAGTGCATCACCTTCTTTTACGTCAAACGCTTTGTACCATGCATCATGGTTACGTGGCGCAAGTGCACGGAAACGACCTGGTGCGTGAGTACCCGCGCGTAATTGGTTTAGCATGCTTTGCTCAGTGCGTTTTTCTTTCCACACTTGTGCCCACGCTAAGAAGAAACGCTGATCGCCTGTTAAGCCATCAATTACTTCGGCTTCTTTACCGTTAAGGCTTAATTTATACGCGTGATAAGCCATTGCAAGGCCGCCCACATCACCGATGTTTTCACCTAAGCTGTTACGACCGTTTACAAAGTTATCTGGAATTGGTTCGTACTTGCTGTACTGCTCAGCTAGTTTGTCTGCTTTTGCTTCAAAGGCAGAACGGTCTGAATCAGTCCACCAGTTACGTTGAATACCGTTAGCATCAGATTTCGAACCCTGATCATCAAAACCATGACCCATTTCGTGACCAATTACCGCACCAATCGCACCATAGTTAACGGCAGCGTCAGCGTTTGGATCAAAGAATGGCGGCTGTAAGATAGCGGCTGGGAATACAATCTCATTAAACGAACTGTTGTAGTATGCGTTTACGCGCTGTGGTGTCATGCCCCAACGATTACGATCTGTTTTTTCAAGCTCTTTTGCTGCACTTTCTGCACGGAAGAATTGACGCGTGTTACGCACATTGCCCATTAAATCATCTTTAGCGATTTTCAGGCCGTCGAACTCTTGCCATACATCTGGGTAACCAATTTTAGGGTTAAACGCAGCAAGTTTCGCTTTTGCGTTTACCTTTGTTTCTGCGCCCATCCAGTCTAAACCATCGATACGCTCACCAAGTGCGGTGCGAAGGTTTTCTACAAGCTCAGCCATTTGCGCTTTTGATGACTCTGGGAAATAACGTTTTACGTATACTTTACCAATTGCAAAGCCCATTGATTCAGTGCCTGACATTGCACCAATTGCACGCTTCCAACGTGGACGCGGCTCTTGTTGACCACTTAATTCTTTACCGAAGAATTCGAAGTTATTTGCATAGATTTCTTCAGAAAGTAGGCTTGCATTACCACGGATCGCGTGGAACGTTAGGTAATCTTTCCAAACGTTTATGTCTTCACCGTTAATCAGTGAAATCATTGATTTGATTGGTTCTGGCTGCGCCATATTTAGCTGCGGTACTTTATAACCAGTTTGCTCAAAATACAGGTCCCAGTTAAAGCCAGGGTATTCTTTTGCAAGGTCAGTGCGCTTAATTTGGTTTAATGTTAAATCGCGATTACGACGCTTTTCACGGGGCCAATGACCTTCTGCAATTTTAGTTTCAAGCGCTAAAATTGCTTTTGCGCGTTCTTCGGTGTTGTCAACGCCGGCAAATTTAAGTGCACTTGCAATGTGCGCAACATATGCGTCACGTGTCTTAGCAAAACGCTCACTGTCTTCAAGGTAATATGAACGATCTGGTAAACCTAAACCGCCAGCGCCCATCGACATTTCATATTGATTCGGGTCTAAACGGTTAAACCACATGCCACCGCCAATCGGTGATGACACACTTGTTAGCCATGCATTACCAAATATACGCGTTAAGTCATCCGTGTTTTTAACTGAAGCAATTTCATCGAGTAAACCTTGGATTGGCGTAATGCCTTTTTTATTGATTGTTTCAACATCCATATACGCATTGTAGAAATCAGCAATCATTTGCTCTTCTGCGTTTAGGTCTTTACGGCTTGTGATATCGTCGATGATTTCTTTAACTTGTTTTTCACTGCGTTCAGCTAGCGCAGTAAACGCACCAAAGCGCGTTTTATCTGCTGGCATTACATAGTTGTCGTACCATGTACCACTTGCGTACATAAAGAAGTCGTCACCTGGTTTCACGTCTAAATTACGTGCAGTAAGATCAACACCAAAGCTGCCAAGCTCTGCTTTAGTTTGTGCTGCTGTTTTTGTGGCTACAGGCGCTTTCGCTTGTTGTTCTTTTTCTACTTTAGCGGTATCAGCTTGTTGGTCACCACAACCACCAAGAAACGCAGTTGCAAGTGCAACTGCAAGAATTGATTTTTTCATTAAGATTTCCCTTAGCGTTAAATATTTCTATTTTGCGTTAAAAACTGCAAAACTTAGCTTGTTTTTAACGAAAATACGTCAAGATAGCAAATAGAACACGTTTAACAACGCGCTGTTTTGTAAATAAATATGTTTTTATTGCTTAAGTTATTATGTTTGTAACGTTAATCTAGGTTTGTTCAGTGTGCTAAAAGGCATCACTTGATTTCGCCCATTTTCTTTAGCACGGTAAAGAGCTTTGTCAGCATTAATAATGCTTGGTTTAAGTAACGACTTAATTTCACACACACCAAAGCTTGCAGTTATTGATAAGGCATCATGAGTATGCGAGCTAATGGTAGTGTTTTCGATTTGCTTGCGTACTTTATCAATTAAGGCAAATGCTTGGCTTTCGCTGTGATTAGGTAGGGCAATGATAAATTCTTCACCGCCAAGTCGCGCGACGATGGCATTATCTGGCATGAATTTTTGCAATATATCGGCAAAAACCACAAGTACTTCATCACCTACCTGGTGTCCGTATTTGTCGTTAAACTTCTTAAAAAAATCAATATCAGCGATGGCAATACAAACAGGACAAGTTTGCGTATCATCAGTTAATAACGTTTCGGTTGCTTGGTCAAAGTAACGACGATTATAAAGTTGCGTTAGCGGGTCGGTGTTTGCTTGCACTTGTAGCTCCGCCTGTTGCTTTTCTATGCGCTCTAACACACGAATACGGTACGAAATAATAAACGCTAACATAAATGATTCGAGCATAATGCCAATGCCGACACCGTGACTTGTCACATAAGTATTTGGTAATAGGCCTTTATAATAGCCGATGGCTAATAGGTTAAAAGTGAAAAACAAACCGTGACCAAATAAGAAGTATTTTGCCAACGGATTCCCTTTTTTTAGAATTGAGAGGCTGACACTTAATGTCACTACAATCATTATTGCGGCTAATGTGCTTGCTGGTTTTAATGCTGCAATAATATCAAATACGCCAAACACTAAATCAGATACCAGTAGCAGTAAAACAAACATAAGTGCTTTGTGCTCAGTCGGGTACAGGCGTTTGGTTTCAAAAATACTGATCATAAATAGGATCAGAAAGCTTGGCATGGTAAGTAGCGAAAGGTGTAGATGCATCATGGATTTGCCGTAAATGCCAAATAAGGTTGCTAAAAAACCATAGGAAAGGGCAATCCACGTTGTACCCGAGACTAAATACAGCGCATAGAAAATATTTTCTTTTTTACGTGATGATAAAAACAATATGACGTTGTAAAACATCAGCGCCAACAGCATGCCGACCATGATGGCAATATCATAATTTTCGCTTACAAGGGCATGTTTAGATTGTGTTTCATCGTATATGGCAAGCGTAAACCATTGGTGTGAAAATACATCACTTTTTAAGTAAACCTGATACCGCTCGTTAGGTAAAAGTATTAATGGAAACACTGCGGTTCCACCATATAACATCTCTTGAGCTTGATTGTTTTCTAGGTCAATAGAATGGCGTATTTGTATGTTGCTATCTCTAATTAGATAAAGGGTTAAGTGCTGGGTGTGGTAAGCCTCTGGCACATGCAAAAACAGTTGCTTTTCTGAGGCTGAGGAATTGTGCAAAGTAAATCGAACCCAAGTTGTTTTTGCATTTGTACCGAGGGTAAGCCGGTTGGTCGCTCTGGAAAACGGCGCATTTTGTATATCAGCGATACTTTGCGTACGAGATCCATCAATATAAAAGTGTGTATCAAATTGCGTTAATGCAATTGGATATTGGTTTACTGTAATTTTGGCATTTGCTGAAAAACTTAAAAATAGTAGTAAAAATAACAACATGGTAGCTAAAGGCATCTTTTTTTTTGGTATTTATAGCCTTAAAGAAACCATAAAACTAACACACTTTATTACATCAGTTAGTGCTACAAAGAAAGTGTTTCGCCTTCATTCATAATGTAAAATTGACGGTCTGTTTCAATGATTTTCAAGTTGTGTAACAGCCTAAAAAGAGCGGAGTGAGAACTGTGATCGCCCATTTGCCAGCTAGCATTGCCATAACCCCAAGGAATGGTCACTTTGCAGTTAAGGTCGTTTGCCGCCGCAATAGCGTCCTCAGGTCGTGTATGTACATAGCGATACCAAGCCTCGTGCTCTTGGTGAAAATAAGAGGCGATTGGTAGTAAACATACATCAATATCACCATATTGACGTTGAATATCTTTAAAATGATCTGAATAACCTGTGTCGCCGGCAAAAAATAAAGTGTTGCCGTTTTCTTCTAATACCCAACCGCCCCAAAGCGTCTGATTATCGTCGTTGTATAAAAACGGCACCCAAATTCGACTATTAAAATGATGGGCTGGCGCAAAGTGGACTTTGGTTTGCCCAACGAGATGCGTTGTAAACCAATCCATTTCGTGAATGGTGTAGTGGTTGTCGTCAAAGTGACTGGCAAAGTTTAGCGGCACTAAATATTTTGGTTTATTACCAATTAACGCAATATCCTGCTTATTAAAATGATCATAATGTAAGTGGGAATATAACACCGCATCGATATCGCTTAGGTTTTGCACTTTGTTTTTGGGCGATTGACGCTCAAAGCCATTTGCCATCTGAAACGCCCAATTCACTGGCCAATCAAATTCACCAAATACCGGATCAAACAAAAATCGTTTGCCTGATGGCGTTGTAATTTCAAAGCTTGCATGACCAAGCCAATGAATTTTATAGCCTGAGTTTGTCTTTAGTTTTGGATTTTTACCAATGTATTGGCATTGCTCCATATCACTTTCGCAGTCGATATCGTCAGTAGGGGAGTAGCAATTTTCTTCACAGCTGTAGGGATATGTTTTATTACCGGGGTAACGATTAATATAGCGACCTTGCTTTAGGCTAGCACCTTCTGCGTTTAGGTTATTTGTTGTTGTGATTCTATTTGATGCGCAACCAACAAGCAGCAAAATCGTGGCGCAGAGCGCCAACTTATACCTTGGATTCATTAATATTTTTATAATTATGTAAATGAATTATCTCGGGCGAAGTGTAATGGCAGTTTACGGCATTTGTAAAGCAGCCAGCACACTGTGGCAGTCGCTAACGTAAATAGTATGGCTTGAAGTGCACCAATTACAAAGCTAAGGCTTAAAGCAAAACCAAAAACAGATTCTGCACGATATGATTTTACGACACAGGCAGTTACTGCGATGCCAATAATTAAAGTTGCGGTGTATAACTCCATTGCCCAATAGTAGCTGCCAGCAAGCGTAGCACCGTAGTTGAATGAAAATACAAATCCAATTAGTGCGTAGGTGGTTGCTTTACCACGATTAACGGTCGTGCTTTGAAGGCGTTTTCGCATTAAAAGTAAACAACACAATGAAAAGATAGGCATGACAACCAGTGAAAACCAAGATGGCACATCAAGTAGGTAAGGCGCATCCAATACACCAATAAATACAATCTCAGGATTGAAGTAATGCCAGCATAAAACAGCAGCTTGTAACAATGCTACCAACGCAGTAACGCACCATAGAAATTTATTTTTTATCATAGGAATTCTCGTTTGGTGTTTTTATTAACTATGGCAATAATTAAGCCAAAACGAAAGTTATTGAAAATCAGTAGCTTAGATTTAAGGTGATATGTGTATGTTTATTTTTTTGTTAGATTTTAGGCAAATAGGCTAGTGCGTTAGCCTTTTTCACAACGATTAATGGTATAATTTTACACATGTGTTTTTCACTTGTAACGTCATGTCATTTTCAGCATTTAACCTAAATTCTCACTTATCCGAAACCTTAACGCGATTGGATTATCACACGGCAACACCTATTCAATCATTGGCTATTCCAGAAATTATGGCCGGCCACGATATCATTGCGCACGCGCAAACAGGAACCGGTAAAACCGCAGCGTTTATGTTACCCATTATCGATAAGCTGTTATCTCGTCAGTCGATATCCAATACGGTAAGTGCCTTAATCTTAGTGCCAACACGAGAGCTTGCGCAACAAGTTGCAAAAGCGAGTACTCAGTACAGCGAAAACTGTGGGTTAAGTGTGGCGTGCTTGTATGGTGGCGCAAATATTGGCCAACAAGAGAAACAACTTAAACAAGGCGCGCAAATTGTTGTAGCAACGCCAGGCCGTTTGCTCGATCATTTGATTAAAGGCACGCTTTCGCTGTCAGATTTAGCGTATTTAGTATTCGATGAAGCCGATCGCATGCTGGATATGGGTTTTATGGGTGAAATAAAGCGCATTATGCGTCATGTACCTTTAACGCGACAAACCTTGCTGTTTTCAGCCACGGTTGATGAGCAAGTACTCAATAATGTATCGCAATGGCTAAATGAACCAAAACGCATCGGGGTAGATGCGCCTAACACCGCGGCAACCAAAGTTGAGCAATTATTTTATGCTGTTGACGATGAACGAAAGCGCGAGTTAATCGCTTACACCATAGGTAAAAACAACTGGCACCAAGTATTGGTTTTTACGCGTACCAAACATTATGCCGATGAACTTGCGAAAGAACTTAATAAAGACGGCTTGCCAACAACGGCGATTCATGGTGACAAATCTCAAGGGGCGCGAAATAAAGCGCTTGAGCAGTTTCGCGCCGGCGAGTTACGTGTTTTAGTGGCAACCGATGTCGCGGCGCGTGGCATCGATATTCCGAGTTTGGATTATGTGATTAATGCTGAGTTGCCGTATATCGCGGAGGATTACGTACACCGTATTGGCAGAACAGGACGTGCAGGGAAAGCAGGAACCGCAATTTCATTGGTTAGCTTAGACGAAAATTGGTTATTGGAAGAAATTGAAGTATTACTGGATGAACGTTTAACCCCACAATGGTTAACGGGGTTTGAACCGGATTTAACCCGAGAGCCAAAAAACAATAGAAAAAATACCGCAAAATCTCGCAAACAGCGAGATAAAAAGCGTATTTTAGGTCAACGTAGTAATCGTCGCCGTAAAAATAATTAACTGTGCACTTGTTTGTTTCTAATGTAATTGGTCGTTAATAACGACAGTAATTTATCTAAAGGCGCGTTTTACGCGCTTTTTTAATTAGCCTAAGTTATCGGTTGCGAATAGATAACTAATTTATTTGTATTAATAAATTTTGTTTTGCTGAAATTAAACTATTGTGAAAGAGGAGTCGTATCATTTAATCGCTTTGCTTGCCAAATTTAGGGATGCACACAATGCTAAAAAACCTACCGATTGTTCTTAAGCTCTTTCTTATTTTGCTTATACCGAGTGTGCTTAGCGGGTTTTTAATTTACCAGTTAAACAAAAGCAGTGAAGTACAAGTTGCGGCGCAAACTCACATAAATGAGGTCATTGAGTTAACCCAATTACTTAACAATGTGGCGCATAACTTTGCAGTAGAGCGTGGGTTAAGCGCCGGGTACTTAGGTTCTGGTGGCACTCAAGGTAAACAAGCGTTGCAATCGCAACGTAAAAATGCCGATAGCGCAGCAGATGCACTCTTATTGAATATCGATAAAATACAATCCTTATCACTGAACAAGCACTCCTTGGATGTGTTGCAGCAACTACAACAGCTGTTTTCTAAACGTACCGAAATAAGAACTAATGTAGATGCACTTTCACCTGACTCTGGCTTTTTTCACTTTTACTCAACGATTAATGCACATGCAATTACGCTCACTGAAAAGCTATCGGTTTATGTTACTGAGCCAGAGTTGTCAGCTAAATTTAAATCGTCAATTCAGTTAATTTGGTTAAAAGAGCATTTGGGCCAAGTGCGTGGCGCCTTAAACGGGGTATTTGCAAAAGGTGATTACACGCCGCAGCGTGCAGAAGCAGTAAGTCGCTTTTTAGGCGAAATACGAAAGCGTGAAAAGCAATTTAGCCATTATGCCAATAACGATTATTTGCAGCGTTTTGAAGCGCTAAAAACTGAGCAACAAGTGGTAAACGTAAAAGCAATGTCCGCCATATTTACCAATAATGTTGCACTTAGGAACGATAAAAAATCATTACTGCTGTTACTCAGTCAAGACGCTTTGAACGCGCAGTCAATTGATGAGTTGAATGCGATTGTATTGAATATGAAGCCGTATTTACCCGCGGATGTATTTTCGGCGCTTCGAAATGATGTGAGCGACATAAAGGCTGAGCGTAACATTACAGGTAAACAAAAAAGCGCCATTAGTAAGCGACTTGCTACTGCCGTTATATTGCCACATGTTGACGCAAAAACTTGGTTTGCTAGTGCTACGGACGAAATAAAATTGGTTAATGAGCTTATTAAATCGTTGGCAACTGAAATAGCAAATAGCGCAAAACAAAATTTAAATAGCACAGAGCAGACATTACAAAATGCGTTTTATACAGCGCTTGCATTTTTACTGGTCAGTTTGATTGTTGGTTTTGTGATTGCGAACTCATTTAAAAAGGCGCTGAACATAATTCAACAAACCATTCAGCAAATACAACAAGACAACGATTACAGTTTACGAATTGCGATTGATCAGCGAGACGAAATTGGTAATACCGCTAAAAATGTTAATGCGTTACTTGAAAACTTGAGCAATGCGTTTAGTGAAATAGGCGATATGAGTAACGCGCTAGCTAATGGCCGATACAACCAAATTAATTACAGTGGCAAATACAACGGCGACTTGGCAAAAGTGGTGTCGCAAATTGAAACTGCAGGCAATCAAGTAGGTATAGGTGTTGGGGAAATACGAAAAGTGATGTCGGCGGTAAAACAGGGCGACTTTTCAAATTCCATTAGCGAGAATTTACAAGGAGAGCTAGGGCAACTAAAAGACGATGTAAATAGCACGGTTAATACCTGCAATCGGTCGTTTAGTGCAATATCAAACGTTGTTAACGATTTAGCGTGTGGCAATCTAAGCAATCAATATACTCATCAACTACAAGGGGAGTTTGCGGTTTTACTGGATTCGGCTATCAATTGTCGCGATACGCTACAGCAAATTATTGAAAAAGACATTCAACAGCTGGTGGATTGTGCAACTTCAGGCGAGTTAGACGTCTCTATTAATGAGAAAAATAAACAAGGCGGTTTCTTAACCCTCACGCAAAGCATTAATAAATTACAACAAATTAACCGCAATGTGATAGATGAAGTGGATAATGTTTTTGCAAATTTGGCTCAAGGCAATTTGGCAGTAAAAATAGACGGGGAATATGAAGGTGCGTACGCTCGCTTACAACTTAACGCCAATAAAACCATTTCTACGCTTAATCACATCATTGAGAATGAAATTACTGAAATAGTACAAAGTTGTCTATCGGGCGAATTGACGAAACGGATTAATACCGAAGATAAATCAGGATTTTTCTTGTCGTTGAGTGAATCGTTAAACAATTTAGTAGCACTAAATCAAAATGTTATAAGTGAGCTAAACTCGGTTGCTAATGCGCTAGCGAATGGCAATCTAAACATACATGTAAATGGTGATTATACCGGTGAATTCAACATACTAAAAACGAATATAAATAAATCACTTGAGCAGCTAAGCCAAGTTATTGAAGTAGAAGTTAAAGATGTTATCGGTGCGTTACAAGTAGGCAATCTAGACAAACGCATTGATAGCGCAAATAAACAAGGTTGCTTTTTACAACTGAGTGATGGCGTAAATGAAATTATAGAGGTTGTTAGCCGAGTACTGAACGATCTAGATCACCTATTTGAGAGCTTGGTTGCAGGGGATCTAAGGGCGAGTGTTACGAATCACTATGATGGTCAATTTAAACGTTTGAAAGATAACGCGAATACCTCAGTTGGTAAGTTGAACTCGCTGTTATCAAATTTACTTAATCTAGCGCAGTCTGTGTCAAATAGTGTTCATGAAATTGCGCATGCAAATGAAGATTTGAGACGCCGCACAGAATCCCAAGCAAGCGCGGTAGAAGAAACGAGTGTGAGCGTACAACGAGTACATGAGTCAGCAAAAGTAGCGCAATCTAACTTACTGGATACTGAGAAACTTATGCTAACGATGCAAACTAGTGCGCAAAACGGGCAGGTTATTGCGCTTGAGGCGAAAGAAACGATGCAACAAGTGAGCGCATCAAGCGATCGTATTAAAAACATTATTGGCGTTATTGATGAAATTGCGTTTCAAACTAACTTACTCGCATTGAATGCCGCTGTAGAAGCTGCACGAGCAGGCGAGCACGGTCGCGGTTTTAGTGTGGTAGCGAGCGAAGTAAGGAGCCTCGCACAGCGCAGCGCCCAGTCAGCAAACGAAATAAAGTCTTTAATCACATCGAGTGTTGAGCAGGTTTCACATGGTAACCTGCATGTTGATCAATCAAGTGAAGCGCTTGTTGGTATCGCAAATTCTATTAACAATGCTAACCAAAAAATGGAAGAAATTGCAGAAGCAAATAAACGACAAACTGCAAGTTATAACGAGATAAATATTGCAGTCACAAATATTGAAGAAAGTACGCAACAAAACGCCGCAATGGTAGAACAAATTGCCAGCTCAGCAGCCGCGCTTAATGAAGAAACAAAGCGCATGGTGGATGAAGTGAACTTCTTTAAAGTTGGATAGCAACATAGTTTGCTATCCATTGAATGTGTTAGCTAAGAGTGACTAGGAGATGCAGTCTGTTAGTGACTTATTTAATAAAATAACCGATTGCTTGCCATTTTCCATCAATCAATGTCATAGACAAGGTTTCGATACTTTCGCGCTTATTTTCATACTGGGTACTAAATTGCATTACTTGGTATGTGCCATCTGGCATACCGGGTAGGCTAGTGTGACGAGTACTATCAAGCGGGCTTCGTTTTACGACTTTACCTAATGGCGTACGTACTTGTTCTAGGGCAAGTTGCCATTGTGCTTCACTGACTTGATTTTTAAAGCGATCACTGGTGTCTTGCCACGAAGCCTGATAATCGCCGCTATCAATCAGTTCAAGCCAATTATTTGCACTTTGCTCATAGGCTTTGTCGTTAGCTACGGCACTGAATGCGATAAAACAAATAAGGATCAATAATTGTTTCATTTTGAAATACCTTTTTCTTAAAACTGTCATCACGTTAGCAAAATATTGAAATAATAAATAGTATTAAAACAGTGCGTTAACAATTTGACGTGCATGTTTTAACGCTTTTCCAAATTCTTACAAACGTAACGTGTCGCCCTAAAATGGATACGCTTTTAATCGATTTTATTTAAGCGTTACTTTAATAATGTGGGTTTTAGTATTGATTTGGTTTTTTATAAAAGTTGCTTAATATCTATTACTTAATAAAGTTTCATGCGTGGTGCCGTATGTTACTTATTGTAAATTAATAGCACTTTAGAAATAGTGTGGATATATATGAAATATTCACATGTGATTAAATGTGAATAACCTTTTTTAAAGTGTGGGGTTAGATTGAAATTACACTTTCACCTTAACGTTTTAACGTTGTCGTACTGCGTATTTATCGGGCTGGTTCAACTTAAATAATCAGCGGCAGTCAGCCAACAGTTTAGTCAAATAAATTACATTACCTTATGGATAATTACCTGTTTAGTCAGGGCGAGAGGCCAGACAAAACAGAAAAGCCTAAAACACTTAAATGGCATATTTTGATCGTGGATGATGATAAAAATATTCATGATGTAACCAAGTTAGTGCTTGAAGGCAAAGAAATATTGGGGCGTACCATTAGTTGCACCAGTGCGTTTTCATCTGAGCAAGCTAAAACACTCTTGATGTCCGATACTAATTGGGCATGTGTATTTATAGATGTCGTGATGGAGTCTACCTATGCAGGATTGAAGCTGGTTAACTGGATCCGAAATACACTTAACAATCACTTAGTAAGGTTATTAATTCGTACAGGGCAAGCTGGTTATGCACCCGAGCAAGAAGTGATTGAAAAGTACGATATAAATGATTATCGTACAAAAACCGAGTTAACAGCGACTAAGTTGGTAAGCTGTACTTATGGGGCGTTACGCGGATTTCGCGACTTAAACACGGTTGAAAAATCCCTGAAGTCATTTCGCAATTTAATAGAAGTGTCTGGTGACTTACTAAAAATTCAGAATATTAACGTTTTTGCATGTGCTGCCCTTGATAACTTTCTATCGTTAATGGAAGTGGACAGTTCAGCAATTTACATAATGCGCCATGAAAATGATATCTTTAATCAATCTCATAAAATACTGCTCGCAAGTTCTGGTCGCTTTAACGAACTTAAAAAAGCTAATCAGCCATTCCCTAAAAACGTTAATGCTATTGTGGAAGAAGCGCTGAGCAGTGGTCAAAGTCACTTTTCAGACGACTATTATGTGGCATGTATTAGCACATCAACTGACTCCAAAGCAGTGTTGTATATTGAATTTGATCATCAACCCAGTGACTTTAAAGCCAGCATCGCGGAATTATTTATAAATAATTCCGCGATGCTTGAAAGTTTAGTACGCCAACATCAAACACAAACTACACAAAAAGAGTTACTTTATATTGTGGGTGATGCAATAGAAGCACGTAGCAAAGAAACAGGCAGTCATGTTAAGCGCGTTGCCGCAATGGCTGAGTTTATTGCGATAAAAGCGGGGTTACCAAATTCGTTATGCGATGCAATACGCATTGCTGCGCCGTTACACGATATTGGAAAAACAACCATTCCTGATGCCATTTTGCATAAGCAAGGTGAGCTTACGCAAGATGAGTTTGAATTAATTAAAACGCATGCTGAAAAGGGCGGCCAACTGCTCGATAAATCAAGTATGCCAATTGCAAAACTAGGCGCAACGATGGCGCGTTTTCATCATGAAAATTATGACGGAAGTGGTTATCCGCAGGGGCTTAAAGGTGACGATATTCCACTTGAAGCACGCGTTGTCGCGATTGCGGATGTAATTGATGCACTCGGTAGTGTACGTAGTTATAAAGCGCCGTGGAGCGATGATCAAATTCGTCAGTATGTTGAGCAAAATGCGGGTATTAAGTTTGATCCGCAGTTAGCAAAAATCGCAACAGATCACTTTTGTGAGTTAGTAGCGATAAAACACCAAATCAGCGACGATATACCTTTTGATAGTTAGCGTCGGCTTTTATATTTCAACTTCGCTTTTGCGCCCTTTTTATAAAGATAGGGGCGTAGGGCACGTCGCAATTTTGGAAATAGATAGGCGAGGGTGGTTAGCTTGCCGCTAAACCATGGCATAGCGCTTTCTTCATCGTCGTTTATCGACAATGCGATAATCTCATTTGCAACCTCTAATGCGCTGCTCATTGGCTGCGAATATACAATGTCTTCAACGTGATCAATCTCATCCATTATAAAACCAGTATCAATTGGACCCGGTGACACTACCGCAACTTTAACCTTGTGAGGCTTAAGTTCATCGTGAAGTGCATAACTAAATGCCCTTAGTGCTGCTTTTGTTGCTGAATAAACCGCGGCACCTTGCAGTGGCGCGCGTCCCGCTAACGACCCTACCATAATCACCGCGCCATTATTTGATTGTTTAAGCTGATCTAAACAAAGGTGAGTGAGTGTTAGCGGCGCATTTAAGTTCACATTCACCATATTTGAAACCTGAGTTTGCGTTAGTTTTTCAAAGTCGCCGCGATGGTGCAGTCCCGCGTTATTAACGAGCACATCGATTGCACCAAAGGTGGCGACTACTTGCGTTACTAAGGTTTCAAGGCTGGATATCTCGCCAATATCACAGGGAAATACCGCAGCATGACCATATTGATTAATTTCAGCTGCCAGTGCTTCAAGTGGCGCTTTGTTTCTAGCAACCAGTGCAACGTTAGCCCCAAGTTTGGCAAATTGCTTTGCAGTTTCAGCGCCTACACCTTTCGAAGCACCTGTTATTAAAACGGTTTTATTTTTATAGTTATTCATTTCGTCAGCCATTCAAGGTACATTAGTGCAAGATTGTTTTAATTTATCGTAAAAAGTATGGAAACTCTATTAGGACTTTTTGCGCTGGTGTTTGCTGTGTTTATGTTAGGCGGGTTAATAGTTGCCTGGTACAGCTTTTTAAAATTACGCAGCGCCGACGCAAAAATAAAGGAATTAACGATCGCGGTATTACACTTAAAATCGCTCGTTAAAAAGTTGAGCGAAACCAATACGCTACATGCAACATCTGTAAAGTCATCGCAAGAATCTGTTGTCGAACAAAGCGCAGAAAGTAGCACCCAAGCTGCCGACGATTCACAACCGCAAACACCACATGTGGATAGCATAAGCAATGTGAGCGTAGCGCTGGCAACTCACCAAGAGCAGGCAGAAACCTCGTTAAACGAAAAACCAAGACCTAAGCCCAAGGCTTTAGAGACTGTAAGCTTAGCGCAGCGATTAGAGCAATTTTTAGCAAATAATGGTTTGCTTTGGATTGGTGCCGGTATTTTAGCGCTCGGTGGTATTTTCCTTGCGAAGTACTCAATTGAATCGGGACTTATTTCAATTACGTTACGCTTAATTTTGGGTGGTGTGTTTGCTTTGGCATTAGTGATATTGGCGGAATATTTGTATCGCAAACACGGTGCCAGCAATCATGTTACAAATACCAGTGCTGCGCTTGCCAGCGGGGGCATTATTACTGGATTTGCATTGGTACTTGCCACCTTTAGTTATTATCATTTTATCTCGCCTGTTGTTGCTTTTGCTGCACTTGCAGCAATTTCTTTAATCGCCACAGCGCTCGCATTACGGTTTGGCCCATTGCTTGCGGTGATTGGTATTATTGGCGCATATACGGTGCCGGCTTTGGTTAACACTGGCAGCAACAATGTGTTTGCCTTACTAATGTACGTCAACTTTGTATCAATTGCGGCGATTTGGGTTGCCAATAAAGTCAAACGAGAGTGGCTGTGGTGGCAAAGTTTTGTCGGGCATTTTGTATGGCTTACCATTAGTGTTGCGATTGCACATAAAAGCGATATTTGGGTAATTGCAGCGACCATGGCAATTGCATTTTACCTGTATGTATTATCCAGTGTGCTAGGTTGGCGCTTAACTAATAAAAACTTAACGCCACTAGCAATAAAAGTACTATTAATGCCGCGCAAAGAGCAATTAGCGTTAGTGCTTAACATACTACTGCTAGTACTGTTTTATAGTTTGCACGGCTTTAGTAGCAGTTTATTGATTGTAAGTGTGTTATTAAGTGCACTTTGCATGTATTTGCCACTAAGGCACAGTGCATTTGATTCTTGGCCGTTTGTATCGTTAATCTTCAGTTGTTTTGCGATAGTAAGCTATCCTATCGTGCATCAGCTCGATGACCCTATGCTGGTTTTTAGCAGTGTATTTTTATATGCGCAATTAGTGGGGGTAGCGTATTTTGTGTATAGCATAGTAATGCAAAAACTATTTATAAAGCGTGCCAGTTTTAGTTTGTTGTTAGGCATTGCACCTCTGTTGGTGTTTGCCGTGTCGTACATAGTAACGCCGCAAACAGTTGAAACAACCTTATACCCACTTTGGACGGTATACCTGATGGTGATGGCAGGCTATGCGCTGTGGCAAATAACCAAAGCACATCATGCCCTAGCAACAATCACGTTTTGGCTCACTGCGAACAGTTTTTTAGCGTTAGTATTTACCATGTGGTTGAATGCTAGTACGTTATCGTTGGCAATTTGTGCACAACTAGTGTTAATCGCTTATGGACAACAGCGCTTTAAAGTCGAGTTGCCGTTGTGGCTGAGTAAAATAGCTCTGTCATTAGTGCTTATGCGTATCACGCTCGCTCCTTGGACTCAGCAATACAGTAATGAGCTCGTGTTTGGTGTGCACTGGAGTTTGGTGGTACTGCCCATGATGTTTGCCATGGTGTTTTATGCTTATCGGTTACATTCAAATTCTGAACTTAAAAAGTGGTATGAAGGAGCATTACTGCATTTAATCGCGTTATTTGTAACGACCGAAACCAGTTATGTCTTAGTCGGTCATTACCCTGATTTTAGTAACTTAAACTTTGCAGAACTTTGCGTGTTATCAATGAATTGGTTGATACTAGCCGTGGTTTATTGGTGGCGATTCAAAATCAGTTCGCGTTCTTTATATTTGTACGCTGGTTGTGCATTGGCTGCGGCAAGTGGTTTGTGTCATTTAACTTTGAATACGCAGTATAACCCGTTCTTAGAAGCTATTTTGATTGGTGATATCTTCTTGTTTAATTGGTTATTGGTGATGTGGGCTGTGCCTGCGGTAATAATTGCGCTTGTGTATTACTTTGATATTGTGCCAAAGCAGTTCAAACTCAATAAAAATAAAGTTTTGCTGCCAATAGCTTCAGGGTTTAGCTTTTTATTTATTAACGGTGTTGTGCGCAGTTATTTTCAAACTGAACAAATACGGCTTTCGTTACCAACGAGTCAAGCTGAGATTTACAGTTATTCGGTTGTGTGGTTAATTATCGCGGCAGGATTTAATTTATTCGGGCAGCGTATTGCCAAGTCTGTGGTTTACCAAGCGGGGTTTGCAATTTTACTTGTGGTTATTTTAAAAGCCTTCCTATTTGATATGGCGCACTTAGACGGGCTATATCGTGCAATTTCGTTTATTGGTTTAGGTTTGTCGTTAGTTGCATTAGGCTGGCTATTTACGCGATTTAAATTAGTGTCTGAAGAGGCGCCTAAATGATTGTATTGATCATAATATGCTTTTTTATGTGGCTTTTTATGCTTTGGCTTACGTATTCAAAACGACTAAATAGCGTTGAGCATTTAATTGAACATCAAGATAGCAAGCTGATTGTACGTGATACGCCTATTGCACGCTTGATTAAAGGCCTCGCTGTTACGGTGTCGGTTGATGAAATCCATGCAATTGAAGCTACCAACACACATGTATTTTTGCGCACAGCAAAAAGTTCGGTTGATATATTTATCAATCACCGTTTTATAAATCAAGTGCTTGATCATTTGCGTAACGAGCTGAGCGAAATAGAAATAAAAGACCGTAGACCGATTGGCAAGTAATATTTTGTTAGCGTGTTGATAGTTAAGTAAACTGGCAGCGCTGAAAGTGCTACCAGTTTACGATTCATTTCGGGATTAGGTTGTCTGCCTGCTTATTAAAGGCTATTCGTTAATCGCGCTTTTTAGTTTCGAGCCTGCTTTAAAGGCTATTTTGTTTTGTCCGGCTATGGTGATCTCTTCTCCAGTTTGTGGGTTACGCCCTTGCTTTTCAGGATGGTAACTCAATGAAAAACTACCAAATCCTGGTAACTGAACTAAGTCACCTTCTGATAATGATTGTGTGATTGTCGCAACCAAACTATCAACAACACGTTTAGCGGTGGTTTTTGACATGTCGTTGTTTTTTGCGATGTGTTCAACAAGTTGGGATTTATTCATAATAGCGCCCTTAAAAAGCGGCAAAGGCTAACGATGTCTTATGCTAGAGTCAAGTATTTAGGGCCTTTTACGCCGTATTGGAAAAATTAACGGTTAATGATCCAATTTATTATTTAAACCGTAATTAATACTAAATTCCTACTCTTTAATGTCGGAGGTGTTTATGGAACTGTTAGTTTCCGTTTTGGCATATCAAAAAGCACGAGATGAAGGACGAAAAGATCCTGCTACACAGGATTATGAATGGGCTGAGGAAAACCTAAGTTACTTTGAAAGCCACAAATGCGAACTTGGATTTTGCGATTCAAATGAGCAAAGGCATTCGCACTTCGATTAGGGGGCGTGTTACGTCCCAGTGAATTTATCGTTATTTTGAGCAGTAATTGTTTTCACTGTGTAATATCGTTTACGTAGCTAGGCTTATTTTACCGCTTAAAATCGTATTTTACCGTTTATCACTTTTAGTTTTTCAAAGTGTTTCAGGTTGTTATGGTTTGTGTATCAAAACAACTAAAAACGAGTAAAACTATGAAATCAGAAAATGCAATTAGCGCGATTGGCGATACATTTTTAGCCCCTACCAAGGCGTTTAACGGCCTAAAAGATGCAAAAGGCTGGTCATGGCTTGCGATGATATTATTATTTGTGTTTGGTATTTCGGCACAAGTTATTTACTTTAACTCTGTTGACCAAGCGTATTTTGTGGAACAACAAGTTGCTACGATGGAACAAAGTGGCGACTACAATCCTGCGGAACTTGAACAAGCTGAAGCAATGACCGCACAGCAATTTCCAATGATGTGGATTTTCTCCGCAGTCGGTGTGTTAATTGGCATTCCAACCATCTTCTGTATTTTTGCGTTGTACTACTATTTAATTGGGAAGCAAGACCCAGAATGTCATATGACATTTGGTGATTGGTTTGGTTTTACCGCATTTACGAGCTTACCAACAATTTTTGCAGCAATTGGTTCCATGGCATTGGTGTTGACTGCCTCAAGCGGTGAAATTCCTGCAACAGTACTTACATTCTCTTCACTAAACCAACTTATTTTTGGTTTTGACGCTAACCACGCATTTGCGGGGTTACTCGAGAGTATCAATATTTTCTCAATTTGGTCTCTGGCACTGACGTATATTGGCTTAAAGTCATGGACTAACTTTAACAACAATAAAGCAATGCTATTTGCATTACTACCAAGCATTTTAATTTATGGTATTTGGGCAATTATTGCAGCACTTTAAGGTGCTGCTTTGCTTTGGGGTTGAATATGAAAAAAATTATTATCGTAGTAGTCGCGGTGGCGGCATTTGTCGCCATGATTGTAAGCCAACAAATCAAGGGCGATGGTAAATTACCAGAGATAAAAACCACGCTTACTGAAAAAGGAAAAATTAAAGATTCAATTTTAGCGTCGGGTACCTTGGTTTTTAACACCCAAGTGCAATTGCGCTCAGAAGTAACCGGCCGTGTTGAAAAAGTATTTGTAGAAGAAGGGCAGCGTGTAGAGAAAGGTGACATGTTAATGCAGCTTGATACCGAAGCCTTTGAAGCCGAAGTGGACCGTTATCAAGCGTTAGTAAGACAAAGTGAAATTGATATTGAACGTGCGCAAACAAGTCTTAAGAACTTAATCTCTCAGCTTAACCGTCAAAAAGAACTCTTTGATGTAGGGCTATCTCAGCAAGAAGTTTACGATAACATTAAAAATGCGAAAGAGCTGGCTGAAATTGATGTTTCAGCGCGTAAAGAATCGTTAAATCAAGCGAAAGCGTCACTGTCAATTGCTGAAGACCGTTTAAGTAAAAGTGTGTTTCGAGCAACAATGAGTGGTTTATTAGCGTCGGTTGATATTAAAGAAGGCGAAACCGTCATTGCTGGTACCACCAATATTGTTGGTTCAGATTTGATGCTATTGGCTGACCCAAGCAAAATCCTCGCTGAGCTAAAAGTAGACGAAACAGATATCGCTAGCATTAAGTTAAACCAAGAAGCAGAAATTTATGCTGCGGCCTACCCGAATAAACCATTTGTTGGCAAAGTCATTCATATTGGTACGTCAGCCAAGCAATTTGTCGGCTCGCAAGGACGTTCATTTAAAGTGAAAGTGCTGTTAAACGACGATGAACGTACTTTATATGCAGGTATGAGTTGCCGTGCAGAAATTGCAACGGCCATTGGTAAAGACGCCATTAAAATTCCAATTGAAGCTGTACACAGCGAAGATGAAAATCACTATGTTTGGGTATTAAACGACGATAAAACAGTAACTAAGAAAACAGTTGAACTCGGTGTTTCATCAGATATTGAACAAGCAATTGAAAGTGGTCTTGAAGAAAAGCAAACAGTTGTAGTAGGGCCAGCGCGTGCAGTTAGCAAACTAAAAGAGGGCGATAAGGTAAAGCTGAAAACAGCTGATAAGGATGCTAAAGATGTCAGTGATCGCACTTAGTAATATTTGCAAAGAATACAAAATGGGTGAACAAAGCTTTTTGGCTTTGGATAATGTAAGCGTAAACATTGAAGAAAATGAGTATCTTGCGATTATTGGTCCATCGGGCTCTGGTAAATCGACACTAATGAACATTATAGGCTGCTTGGATGTCGCAAGCAGTGGCGAGTATGTGTTGCAGGGAAAGCCAGTAAAAAAAATGACTGAAACTGAGCTTGCGGGGCAGAGAAATAAAAGTGTTGGCTTTATTTTTCAAAGTTTTAACCTTATTCCTCGCGCCAGTGCGTTAAGCAATGTAATGCAGCCGTTGATTTACCGTTTTATCTCAGCAAAAGAGCGTCAAAAGCTGGCAACGCAGGCGCTTGAGAAAGTTGGTCTTGGTGATAAATTACACCATCTACCATCACAACTTTCAGGTGGTCAACGTCAACGTGTGGCAATAGCAAGAGCGTTGGTGACAAAGCCTGATATCCTACTGGGAGATGAACCGACTGGTAATTTGGACAGCAAAACAACCAATGAAATTATGAGTTTGTTTGATGAGCTACATAATGACGGGCATACCATTATTTTAGTGACCCATGAGCAAGAAATTGCTGAACATTGCCAGCGTGTATTGCGCTTGGTTGATGGAAAAGTGGTATCGGATACACGAAATAGCGAGGAGAGAGCGTATGTTTAAGTCATTTCTCGCGATTATTGAGGGAACTAAAGCCGCGCTTCAGGCGATTCGTGCTAATGCGATGCGAAGTGCACTCACGTGTTTAGGTATAATTATTGGCGTTGCCGCAGTTATTACGGTTGTTGCTGTGATGCAAGGCTTTACCAAGCAAATTAACGACCAATTGGCTGATATGGCGCCGGATGTGACTAGTATTAAGCCTTACACCACACCGCAACAAGAAATGCTTGGTAAACGTTCGTATTTAACAGTGCGTGATTTTGAAACGCTAAAAGGTAAAGTGCAAGGGTTCGATACCATCACCGCGCAAATGATGGCGTTTCGTTTTCAAGGCGCGGTAGAGTACAAAGGCGAAAGTCACAATACGCGGGTAGTTGGTACAGAATCAAACTACCAAAAAGCCTATCGCATTTATCCTGAGATGGGCCGCTATATTCGCCCACAAGATGACGATAAACGCCGTCGCGTTGCCTTTATTGGTGAAACACTGATTGAAAAGCTTAAGCTACCTGAAAATCCAGTGGGTGAATACATTAAACTCGGTGGCGAATGGTTCCGAATTATTGGGGTTGCGGAGAAGCAAGGCAGCTTTTTGGGATTTGACCAGGATGATTACATCAATATCCCAATCAGTACCATGCAAATTCTGGAAGGCAATGCACGTAAACCATATTTTCAAATTATGTTCCGCTTAAAGCCAGATGTAGATGAAGCACAAACCCTGGCTCAAATGAAACGTATTTTACGCCAGAATCATAAGCTTGGCCCCGATGACCATGACGATTTTGAGTTTGAAACCGCTGAAAAAGCGCGTGAAAATATTGATAAATTTACGGGCAGTGCAACGGCAATTACTGCGGGTATTGTGGGTATTAGCTTGTTAGTTGGCGGTATTGGTGTAATGAATATTATGCTGGTGTCTGTAACTGAGCGCACCCGTATTATTGGTACGCTAAAGGCGCTTGGTGCGACGCCGGGCTTTATTATGCTGCAATTTTTAGTGGAAGCCGTGGTACTTAGTTTATTTGGTGGCGTAATTGGCCTTATTACAGGTTATGGTGCTGCTGCTGCCATATCAGCGATTGTACCAGGCATGCCTGCGGCATATATTCCAATGTGGGCGATATTATTGTCATTTGGTTTTACCTCAGCAATTGGTGTTATTTTTGGTTTAGTGCCTGCGATAAAAGCGGCAAGACTCAACCCAATTGATGCGTTAAGATATGAATAAACGCGTTAAGCAGGGAATAAACAAATGAAAAAGGCAATGGGTTTAGCACTGTTACTTGGGTTACTAGTTGGTTGTGATTCAAGTGAGGTAGGTGATGTGTCGCTCGGTGTGTTTACGCTTAAAGACATTAAACTAAATCATTTTCAAGACCCAATAGTAACAGGGGTAACATGTCATGTTGCCTCTGTTGAAGCTAACTTAAGCTTTTCAGATCCAAGTGATAGCTCAATAGCGTGTCGTCAAACAGGACCAATCACTCAGGCGATGATAGCGCAAATAGATAGCTCAGACTCAGGTGAAGTGATTTTCAAAAAATCGAAAAGCGTTTTCTTTAAATCGATGAAGATAAGACGAATCTTAGATAAAGAAAATCAAACCTTAATGTACTTGTCGTATTCAACGAAAGAAACGTCAGGTAGTTTTAAGCACAGTTTGTCGACAGTGCCTTTGTATGGTACAAAAGCATATCAAACACGTGTATCAGTAGATAACTAACGCATTAAGTAGATTAATGTCGTAAATTACACAGTAAATAACGTAAACAGGAGATTTTGATGATTGTAGTTAACCCAACCGGGTGTAACGCATAATTAATACACCCGGTTTTTATAACCGGGGTTAAAAGCCCCTTATTTTCTTTTATTTAAGGGCAAAAATGTTAAATATTAATCAATTAAACTTACTTGGATGGCAAAGCTTTTTTCAACAACAACTTGATGTCGACGAATGGTACAACAGCGTTCCTGTTAGGGTTGTTGAACAACATCGAAATCGACTAGTGGTTGATTCTGGTAGCGACACATTTCAATTACCACTAACTGAAAAGGTATCGCAGTGTGTTGTTGGCGATTGGTTGTTACTTAATGAAAAACATGACGTAAATCGCGTTTTTGAACGTAAATCGTATTTTGCTAGACGTGCTGCCGGCAGCAAACTAGAAAAACAGGCAATTACGGCAAATGTCGACGTTGCGTTTGTGTTGTGTTCATTGAACGATGACTTTAGCCTCAATCGCATCGAACGTTATTTGGCGCTAGTCAATGAAGCGGGCTGCGAACCTGTGGTAATGCTAACTAAAGCCGATCTTGCAAATGACGGCCTTGAAAAGCGTGAGCAAGTTCAAAACATTAGCTCAATGTTACGGGTCGAAGTCATTGATTGCCACGATGTTACACTGGTTAATCAATTGTCAGATTGGTTACAACCACAAACTAGCATCGTGCTGTTGGGGTCTTCTGGTGTAGGAAAGTCAACATTAAGTAATACGTTGGCGCAAACGCAGCAGAAAACAATTGCCATTCGTGAGCAAGATAGCAAAGGCCGTCATACTACTACTGGGCGATACTTACTGAAGTTAGCGTCAGGCGCAGTATTAATCGATACGCCGGGAATGCGAGAACTTCAGCTTAGCGATGTAACCGCGGGGCTAGAGCAAACCTTTAGCGAAATAGAAGCCTTGGCATCAAGTTGTAAGTTTGTTAACTGCTCACATAGCAATGAGCCAAAATGTGCGATACAGCAAGCAATTAACGATGGCAGTTTAACAGAGCGACGCTTTTTAAATTACCAAAAGTTACGTAAAGAAAACCAATTTAATACAGCATCTTTACGTGAACGCCGAGCGCACGATAAATCGCTTACTAAAATGTATAAACGAGTACAAAGCCAGGCGGTTAAGTTTAAGAAATTAAACGAATAGCTAGCAGGCTTTAACGATGCGTCTATCACGTTTTGATAGGCGCATTTTTACTTATATGAACACATAAATTTCAAAATGTTGTTGATACGTCGTTTGTTGACATCATTCTCTAAATATTACCCATTAAAAAGAAACTAGTTGATACACTGACGTTTTTTGATAAAAATGACGATAGATTTAATTCCTAAGATTAGATTCCAGTTAACTAGTAAACCTTGAAAAGGAATTCTTATGCCGTTTTTTACAAAAATAACATTGGTTGTTGCACTTATGCTGGTGCAAGTTCAAGCGCTTGCCAAAACGCTTACGTTTGGCGAAGGGGTTGATAGCGACAAACTAATTAAAATATCAACTGTGATGGCAAACCCAGATAATTATTTAAGTTCGCCAATTACCATTGAAGGGACCATTGTCGGCGTATGCGAAAAGCGAGGCTGCTGGATGACACTTGCATCAGATAAGCGCTTTCAAAATTTGCGTATAAAAGTAGAAGATGGGCACATGGTGTTTCCGATGACCGCGAAAGGAAACAAAGCGCTTGCAACAGGTACGCTTGAAAAAATAGAACTAAGCCTTGATCAAACAAAACGATTACTCGCTCATCGCGCTCAAAAAGCAGGTAAAGAGTTTAATCCCGATTCAGTAACTGAGCCAGATGTAGTTTACCAACTGTCGCCGACAGGTGTTGAGATTATTGATAACCATGTTGAAAAGTAAACTCAATCAAATTAACTGGTTTAGATTAAATCGCAGTTTACATCGCGATGTTGGTTATTTTTGTATTGGCTTTATTTTGATTTATGCGATTTCAGGTATCGCGGTTAATCATAAAAATGATTGGAATCCGAACTACGCAGTACATACTACTAAGATAAACGCACGTGATATTGATTGGAACATAAATAACGATCAGGTTTTAATTAAGCAAGTTTTGACACTCGCCAATACACAATTGGATGTCAAAGCGTCTTATTGGGAATCGCCATATCAATTTAAGGTGTTTTTATATGATGACGCGAATATTAACTTAAATTTAAATACAAATACGCTTGTTGTTGAACAAGTAAGGCCGAGATCGGTTTTTCAAGCACTTAATCGGTTGCACCTGAACGAAACACATCAATCATGGGTTATCGTATCTGATATTTTTGCCGCTTTGTTGCTGTTTTTGGCAATGAGTTCACTTTTTATGATTAGAGGCAAATACGGACCCTTTGGTAAACGTGGCCTTTTTATTTTGGCGGGCTTTGCTATTCCTGCAGGCTTTATCTTTTTATAACGGCTCATAGCGAACTTATTTGTCGAAAAGGATTAGTTAGCAAGGACTAAAAAGCGCAAAAAAATGCCTTTGAAATATAGTAAACAGTAAAACAGCACATCTGGTGTGTTGTTGTACTTTTTAGGCATTTAATTATACTTTAAAGCGGTTAACGAGCCCCTCTAAATTAGCGGCAATCTCAACTAAACCACGTGCTGTTTCAGCCGCTTTTTCTGCGCCTGCAACGGTTTGTACTGCCATTTCATTTACTTGACCTACACTGTCGGTAATTTGCTGGGTCACCACATTTTGCTCTTCAGACGCCCCGGCGATTTGCATATTCATATCGCGGATTGTGCCAACGGAACTAGAGATTGAATCAAGCGCTTCATTGGTTTCGTTAGCTTTTTCTGTCGTAACGCGCGCACTCTCTAAGTTTGCATTCATTTGATCAACGGACGACTTAGCTTCGCTTTGAAGTTTATGGATCATTGCTTGAATTTCTTCGGTGCTCTTTTGTGTGCGGCTCGCAAGGCTTCGTACTTCGTCAGCGACCACAGCAAAGCCTCGACCTTGTTCGCCTGCGCGTGCAGCTTCAATGGCAGCGTTAAGCGCCAATAAATTTGTTTGATCTGCAATTGCTCGGATCACATCTAAAATTGACCCAACTGATTCGGTTTCATTTTCAAGGTTTTTAATTGAATTACTCACCAGTGCAGTGTTGTCAACTAAGTCGTTTATCGCATTACGCGTATTATCAACCACTTGCTTACCAGTATGAGTTTCGTTGTCGGCATTAGTCGCTGCATCGGCCGCCAGTTGGGCACTTTGTGTGATATCGGCAACTGTGGCGGCCATTTCATTCATCGAAAGCACGGCTTGATTTAGTTGCTCCATTTGATGCTCTGCACCCTGCATTGAACTTGCAGTGTTTTCGTCCAATATTTTTGTTGAGCGCATTAGCTCGGTAGTTGCGTGTTTTAGGCTATCAATAATATGTCTAAGCGTACCAACCATCTCGCCCATGGCCTTATAAATGCCGGTTTCGTTACCTGATTTTGTAAAAGAAATGGTTAAATCGCCATCTGCTATACGGTTAGCGATGTATTCAATGTCTTTTGGTTCGCCGCCAATGGGTTTACGAATGGTTACCGAGATAAACCAACTGAAAAATACGCCCACAGCGACAACAGCTATTGAGACGACAATAATTGTGGTTGTGGTAGTTTCACTGCGACTTTGAACTTTAGGGCCAAGTGAGTCTTGGTCATTTTTAACGGATAGCTTCACTTCTTCATAAGCCTCGGCAATTTCGGGGCCGACTTTATTCAACACATTGGTAATGATGTTATTGCGTTTGTTGATTACGTCATTAACATTGTCAATGCCTTGCTGATAAGCAGTTAGACGAGTAGCCGCTTCATTTAGCAGTGCGATTCTTTTAGGTGATTGAATATTGTCCTCAAGTACTTTTACCGATTTCATTACTTCTTTAAACTCCGCGGTCGCGCGTAAATATTCGTCTCGGGTGTTTGAAACTAGAAATTTGCTTGTGTATAAACGGCCTAATAAAAGCTGTTCTTGAACAATGGCGGCAAAGTAAGTGACATCTGTATCGCCATCTTCGTAGGCGGTTCGAATAATTTCACTAATATTTTTTCGAATGATTGCACCGTTTGCATCAAGTTGATTTTTCACAATGTCATCACGTTTGGCATATAAATCTACAACGTCCGTAAACCCTTGCTCGTAAGCCATTACCTTATCAAAAGACTGATCAATAAGTTTAGCCCGACCGGGCTCAACAATTTCGGTCCTTGCAATGTCGAGTTGTTCATTGAGTAGCTTTGCGCGTTTATTAAACTCGGCAATGTTTTCACTACTTTGCTCTTTTAGAAATTTAAGGGCATTTAAACGAATGGATAATAAATTAGCTTGCACTAAACCTGCTAAATTACTGTCGCGTGCGAGCCCGCGATATTCGACAAAATCATTGTAACCACTGCGCAATCCAAAAAATGAAATAGTGGCGAGTAATACCATTAGTCCTATCATGGCGCCAAATGAAATAGATAATTGTTGAACCAGTTTTAACTTAGTAAACATAAACACTACTCTTATCAGATCTGACGAATTAAGTTTAAGATAAATTTAACTAAGTATAGGTAGAAAATTTAACGCACACTGTAAATTATTCATTATTGATAAAAATTTATTAGATATTAATCTGTTAGTTGACGCGCGTTGATATTTTAATGGATTTTGGGTGTGTAAAGCGAGTGCTTAAAGCGCACTGTAAATTAAATGTGTAAGTTATAAACAGATATACGTGGACGAAATGAGTGTAATTTTAAAAACAAAAAACGCAGGCTAGGCCTGCGCTTTTATCATTTATTTAAGCTGATTTTAGTGCTCAAATAATGCAGAGATTGATTCTTCGTTGCTTACGCGACGAATTGTTTCTGCAAGCATATCAGCAAGCGTTAACACTTTAATCTTGTCGATAGCTTTTAATTCATCTGTAAGTGGTACTGAGTCAGTTACGATAACTTCGTCAATTACAGAGTTTTTAATGTTTTCTGCTGCTGCACCTGAAAGTACAGGGTGTGTCGCATAAGCAAACACGCGGCGAGCGCCATGTTCTTTTAATGCTTCTGCAGCTTTACAAAGCGTGCCACCAGTATCGATCATATCGTCAACAATGATACAGTCACGGCCTTCTACATCACCAATAATGTGCATTACTTGCGATACGTTAGCGCGTGGGCGACGCTTATCGATAATTGCAAGATCAGTGTCATCAAGTAGTTTTGCAATTGCACGTGCACGTACAACACCACCGATATCAGGCGATACAACCACAACATCGTCAAAGTTTTTCTCTTTCATATCTTCAAGTAGAATTGGGCTACCGAAAACATTATCAACTGGTACGTCGAAGAAACCTTGAATTTGTTCAGCGTGTAGGTCAACAGTTAACACACGGTCAACGCCAACGCTTGAAAGGAAGTCAGCAACTACTTTCGCTGTGATTGGAACACGAGCACTGCGCACGCGACGATCTTGGCGAGAATAACCGAAATATGGGATAACCGCTGTGATACGGCCAGCTGATGCACGGCGAAGTGCGTCAACCATTACGATTAATTCCATTAAGTTGTCATTTGTAGGCGCACAAGTAGATTGTACGATGAAAACGTCAGAACCACGTACGTTTTCGTTGATTTGAACGCTAATTTCACCGTCACTAAAACGACCAACTTCAGCGTCACCAAGATCAATGTATAAGCGTTTTGCAACTTTTTGAGCTAACTCAGGCGTTGCGTTACCAGCGAAGAGCTTCATGTCTGGCACGGTAGGTTTCCTCAGGCACTTTTTTGGGTAACAGTAGTTACCAATAATTAATTTAGTTTAGTACGTAACTCCGAATGTGCTGGAGATATGTTCGTACTTCTTGCTACAAAGCCTTGCCAAGTTTCAGGGAGCGATTTTAATGCTTTAAGGGCTGCGTGCTGCGTTTCAAAACTGACAAAACAGCATGCTCCGGTACCTGTCATTCTTGACGGGCCGTATTTTAACAACCAGTTAAGGGTCTTTTCAACCTCGGGATAGTGCTTTTTCACCAACTCTTCGCAGTCATTACGATGTTTGGAGCTTTGCCAGTCGCCTGATAATTTAGGTGTGTTACGTGGCAAATTGACATTATTAAAGATTACGCCGGTACTAATGTGTACATTTGGGTGGACTACTAAATACCAGGTTTCAGGTAAATTTACTGGGGCTAATTTTTCTCCGATACCCTGCGCAATAGCGGCCTGGCCGTTGATAAATACGGGCACATCGGCGCCCAGTGCAACGCCAATGTCCGCTAATTTTTCAAGTGGTAACGCTAATTGCCAAAGCGTATTTAAAGCAAGTAATGTAGTTGCGGCATCGGATGAACCACCACCTACACCGCCACCACTTGGCAGGTGTTTATCAAATGAAATCTCTGCACCAAACGCAGTATTTGTTGCAAGTTTTAATGCGTTTGCCGCTTTATAAATTAAATTTTCTTCGTCTGGCAGTCCGTCTATTTGGGTTTTTAGCGTAATCGCGCCGTCGTCTGTGCGTTTAAAATGTAAACGATCGCCATAATCTAAAAACACAAACAAGGTTTCAAGTTCATGGTAACCGTTCGGTAAGCGTCCATTAATATGTAGAAATAAATTAAGTTTTGCGGGCGCGATAAGCGAAAGCGTTGTTAAATCTGCCATGTATATACTTTTAATTTTAGTTTAACGGTGTCGTGAGTGAGTGAAATGGAATAGGGCAACCAATATCCACCATGTTTTTGGTAGTTACTGTAGGTTATTTGCCATTGCTTGCCTTGTGAATCAATAAGCGTGGCATTGCCAACGCGATTTAGTTCATCGGCACGAAATGTTTGGGTATTAGGCAATCCTTTTAACCAATTAGGGTCATCTAAAAATGGAAGATTCATCCCCGTTAACCAATACACTAATTGCTGTGCATTTTTGCCAACATGGGTTTCGCCATCTAATTCTAACGTGGCATGGGTCTGAGTCTTTTCAAGTGAAAGGACAGAGGTACCAACAAATGACGTGAGGTTAAGCACATCTTTTTCTTGGGTAGTGGCCCAAAATAAATTAGCACTTTGACGTTTTTCTGGCTGAATAATCGCCAATTTACCTTTTACCTGCCAAGACTGTTTTTGCAGTAATTCCCTTTGCCAATTTTCTTTAACTGTTGCATTGTCGTAATATTGACTTGCACAGCCTGTTAAAAAAACCAAAAATATGACAAATATCATGCGTAATTGCATCAAATCTTAAATCCTTACTTTTTTTATTGACTTGATTTACGTAAAATTAATCGCTTTAAAACGTGCTAAAAACAAATTGTAGACATAATGACCATAGTTGCTTTAGGCATTAATCATAAAACCGCATCTGTTGAATTAAGAGAACGCGTGGCGTTTTCTCCTGAACAAATCGACGTTGCCCTTGCTCAACTTTGCCAACAGAATGGCGTAAACGAAGCTGTGGTTGTGTCTACCTGTAATCGCACCGAACTCTATTGTATCGTTGAAAATCAACAACCCCAAGTGCTTATTGATTGGTTGGCTGATTTTCACCAACTCAATAAAAGCGAATTAGCGGAACACGTATATCAGCATCAAGACTTTAATGCTATTCAGCATTTAATGCGTGTATCGGTTGGATTAGATTCATTAGTGTTGGGTGAGCCACAAATTCTTGGCCAAATTAAACAAGCTTATGCTAAGGCAAAACAAGCAGGTGTGGTGAATGCCTTACTTGAGCGTCTTTTTCAAAAGTGTTTCTCAGTTGCTAAACAAGTGCGCACAGAAACTGATATCGGCGCGAGTGCGGTTTCAGTTGCCTACGCAGCGGTTAATTTAGCTAAACACATTTACGGCAATTTAGAACCAACCAAAGTATTGTTAATTGGCGCGGGCGAAACCATAGAACTTGTCGCAAGGCATTTGTATCAAAACGGTTGTCAGCATATGACAGTGGCAAACCGTACCTTATCACGTGCACAAAATTTAGCAGATGAATTCAACGCACATGTTGTGCCGTTATCGCGCGTACCCGAGAGTTTAATCGATGCCGATATTGTGATCAGTTCTACAGCGAGTACATTACCAATTATCGGTAAAGGTATGGTCGAACAGGCGTTAAAGGCGCGTCGTTATAAGCCGATGCTGCTTGTTGATATTGCCGTACCGCGTGATATCGAAGCGCAAGTAGCTGATCTTGATGATGCATATTTGTATTCTGTTGATGATTTACAAGAAATTGTTAATCAGAATATGGAATCACGTGAGCGAGCGGCTGCTGAAGCCGAAGAGATAATTGTTGTAAAAGCCAATGAATTTGTAACATGGCGAAATGCGCTCGATTCAGTCGACATTATTCGTACTTACCGCAAAAATATTGAACAAATAAAATTAGAGTTAGTACAAAAGGCGCAAGGTCAGTTAAAATCAGGTAAAGACCCAGAAAAAGTGCTGAATGAATTAGCTAATAAACTAGCAAATCGAATTATTCATTCACCAACCAAAGCGATTAAGCAAGCTGCTGAGCAAGATGATATTGCCAAGCTTGCACAAATCAAAAAAGTTTTAGATTTAGATAATTAACAGGCGTCAAGCTTAGATGAAAGAATCCGTTTACAGAAAATTAGAAACGCTGGTTGAGCGTTACGAAGAAGTACAAGCATTATTAAGTGATCCGGATGTGATCTCTGATCAAGACCGTTTCCGTTCGCTTTCAAAAGAATATTCTGAACTTGAAGATGTGACTAAGGCTTTTAATGCGTACCGTCAGGCAGAAGATGACGTCGCGACAGCCGAAGAAATGCTTAAAGATAACGATCCCGATATGCGTGAAATGGCGCAAGAAGAATTCAAAGAAGCCAAAGCAAATATCGAAGCGTTAGAAGACGAACTACAAGTGCTTATGTTACCGAAAGACCCTCGTGACAATAACAATGTGTTCCTTGAAGTGCGCGCCGGTACAGGTGGTGACGAAGCGGCAATCTTTGCTGGTGACTTATTCCGTATGTACAGCCGTTATGCTGAAACACAAAAGTGGAAAGTTGACGTTGTTAGCACGAACGAAGGCGAACACGGCGGGTTTAAAGAAGTTATTGCGAATATTTCTGGTGAAGGTGTGTATGGCAAACTGAAATTTGAATCAGGCGCACACCGCGTACAGCGTGTTCCAGAAACAGAATCGCAAGGCCGAGTGCATACCTCTGCATGTACGGTTGCGGTTATGGCAGAAGTACCAGAAGCAGAAGCAATTGAAATCAATTCGTCTGATCTTAAAATTGATACCTTCCGCGCATCAGGTGCCGGTGGTCAGCATGTTAACAAAACCGACTCAGCGATTCGTATTACCCATATTCCAACTGGTGTTGTTGTAGAATGTCAGGACGAGCGTTCACAGCATAAAAACAAAGCCAAAGCACTGAGCGTGCTTGCGTCGCGTTTACAGCAAGCTGAAGATGAAAAACGCATGGCAGAAGAAGCCTCTGAGCGTCGTAACCTTGTCGGTAGTGGCGACCGTTCTGAGCGTATTCGTACATATAACTACCCGCAAGGTCGCGTTACCGATCACCGTATCAATTTGACACTTTATAAGCTAAACGAAGTGGTTGAAGGCGATTTAGGTGCCATTGTTGACCCACTTGTTCTTGAGCATCAAGCAGACTTGCTTGCAGCGATGGGCGATGAGTAATTATTCGATACAACAAGCACTTGACGTTGGCGCAAGTGCTTTAACTGACACATCAGAATCCCCCAAACTTGACGCAGAAGTATTACTGTTAGATTGCATTTCACAATCGCGTACATACCTTTTTACGTGGCCTGAAAAATTACTGACTGATGAACAACAAGCTTCCTTTTTGTCAGCAATTGAAAAACGCAAAACGGGTTCACCTGTTGCGCATATTACTGAATATCGCGAGTTCTGGAGCCTAAATTTTAAGGTGAGTCCTGCAACGCTTATTCCAAGACCTGATACCGAAACATTAGTTGAATGTGCGCTTGATAAAGCAATAAACAAGCAAGGTAGATTACTTGACCTTGGTACCGGCACCGGTGCAATCGCCTTGTCACTGGCAAGTGAGCTCCCCTTGTGGCAGGTGATTGGCTGCGATTTCCAACAAGATGCCGTTGCGTTGGCAAAGCAAAATCAACAAAATCTAGCAATTACAAATGCGACCATTGTCCAAAGCGATTGGTTTAGCGCGCTCGATGCGCAATTGTTTGACGTCATCGTATCAAATCCGCCTTATATTGATGAACAAGATCCTCATTTGCTCGAAGGCGACGTACGATTCGAACCTTTATCGGCGTTAGTCGCAACGAAAAAGGGGATGGCCGATATTGAGCATATCATTGAAACCGGACGTAACTATGTGCAGAGAAAAGGCTGGTTATTATTAGAACATGGTTATGATCAGGGCCAGTTAGTACGTGATTTTTTTGCAAAAATGGCATATAAAGATATTTCAACAGTAAAAGATTTAGGCGGCAACGACCGTGTAACTTTAGCGCAG
Source organism: Pseudoalteromonas sp. MMG024 (assembly GCF_021654175.1). Taxonomy (NCBI): domain Bacteria; kingdom Pseudomonadati; phylum Pseudomonadota; class Gammaproteobacteria; order Alteromonadales; family Pseudoalteromonadaceae; genus Pseudoalteromonas; species Pseudoalteromonas sp. MMG024. The sequence continues at coordinate 41,118 of NZ_JAKFZO010000002.1, read as the reverse complement.
TGGGATCCTGATTAGCTATTTAGTGAGTTGGTATTAACGCGAGTGTGAAGTGGTTATAAGGGGTAAGGATAGAATGGCGAGTGATTTTTTATTTTCTGATGAGTCAGAGCAAGCACCGAAGCAAGTAAATAACCACGGTACTTGGAAAGTTATTATTGTTGATGACGAACCGGAAGTGCATGCGGTAACGAAACTCGCGTTGAGCGATTTCTCATTTCAAGATAAACGACTTGAATTTATTAGCGCCTATTCAGGTAAAGAAGCAGAAGAAAAAATTGTAGCGCATCCAGATGCAGCCATTGTGTTGCTCGATGTGGTTATGGAAACCGATGACGCGGGTTTAAGAGTTGCGCAGTTTATTCGCGAAACCGCTAAAAATAACCATGTGCGAATTATTTTACGAACCGGCCAACCAGGGCAAGCGCCGGAGCGTCAGGTCATTGTTAACTATGATATTAATGACTACAAATCTAAAACCGAATTAACAGCACAAAAACTATTTACGGTTGTTATGTCGAGTTTACGCTCTTATCGCGATATTTTATCAATAGAGCACTCTCGCCAAGGTCTTGAGAAAATCATCACCGCTTCACGCGATATCTTTTCATCTCATTCTATGGACACCTTTATTCATGGCGTAATGCAACAACTTACCTCGATTTTAGGGTCAGTTGATGAAGCGATGTATGCAACTTCACTTGTTGCAAGTAGTCCTGATGAAAAACAGCAAGACCTGATTGTGTTTGCAGGACAAGGTGAATTTGAAAAAAGCGAAGGTAAGCCAGTTAACCAGGTGCTATCTGAAAAGCAATTGTTAGCGTGTAAGAAAGCACTAAGTAACAAAACCATTGTTTATGAAGAAGATTACCTTTTTGCCTATTGTTCTAGCCGGTTTAACCATAACTCAATGCTCTATGTATCGGGTATTCCACGCAGTCTGACTGAGACACATAAAGATTTAATTGAAATTTTCTCGCAAAATGTACAAATTGCCTACGAAAATGTGCAACTGCAATCAGAAATTGAAGATACGCAAAGAGAGCTGGTTTATCGCTTAAGTGAAGCCGTTGAACAGCGTTCCTCTGAAACCGGAAATCATGTAAAGCGTGTATCACTCATTAGTTATGAACTTGCAAAAGGTTATGGCCTGAGCGACGAAGAGGCCGATGTACTGCGTTATGCTGCACCTCTTCATGATGTTGGTAAAGTTGGTATTCCCGACACCATTTTGCATAAATCAAGTAAATTGGATGAACAAGAATGGAAAGTGATGCAAACTCATGCCATGAAAGGACACAATATTTTAGCGGGATCTCGTCGGGATATTATTCAAGCAGGAGCGATTTTAGCCCGCGACCATCATGAAAAATGGGATGGGACAGGTTATCCTCGCGGCCTAAAAGGTGAAGAAATTCATGTTTATGGCCGTATTGTCGCGTTAGCTGATGTCTATGATGCACTTCGCCATAAGCGCTGTTATAAAGAAGCGTGGAGCGTAGAGCAAGTTACGACTGAATTGCAAAATCAACGTGGGCTGCATTTTGAGCCTAAGTTAGTTGATGTATTACTCAGTAACATCGATAGATTCGAACAAATTCTTAATAATTATCCAGGGTAGTAAAATGGAATATATTGCGTTAAAGCATACACATATGTTGTTAGCTGTACTGAGTGTTGTGATCTTTTATACGCGTGCATTTGCTCGCATCAAGCAGTTACAACTTGCTGAAAATAAAATACTGTTTATCGGTGGCCATAGTATTGATACCTTGTTGCTTATCTCAGCGGTAGCGCTGGCAGTGACACTTGGTATGAGTCCTCATAATCAACCTTGGTTACTTGAAAAAATCGTACTTGTGGTAGCGTATATTGTTGTAGGGGTATTTATGGCGAGGCAAAAACATATTAAAGGGCAAATATCGCTCTTATTGCTTGCTACAACCGTTATTTTCGCCATTTTTTATTTAGCGAGATTTAAAACACCATTTCTTTTTTAAGGGCTGATTATTCAGCCTTTTTCTTTTCTATTTTGCTTTTATGTTCATACAAGTGTGCTATATCTATTCAATGATTATTGATACAGAACATTAAGTTAGTCTCTATTCTTTATCTATTCGCCGATCTTCATTGGTATTCATTTTAAAACACGATAAACTGACATTAATTTTTAGTTATAGAGAGACCGAAGGATATTGATGTTTGATATCTCTGAGGAAGAATATACAGCGGCAATAGAAGCGCCCGTCTTTACATGTTTAAATCATGAGTCATCGTGGCTGACTAAGTTCGATTACGCCCTTTGTCGGGATAAATTATCTGAACTGGTTCTGATGGCGGTAAAAACGCAAAAGTCTGAAAACACCATAGAGCAAAACCTAAATTCGCTACTCGATAGTTTTTACAGCGACTTTGCCTTTAGCGGTACGAGTCAAAAAGTGCCGATGAGTCTGCTTAATAGTGTCGCCTATGCACTTAATTATCGCACTGGCAGCACTATATCGCTTGGCATGATCTTAACCTACGTGATGGAACAACTTGGTTTTGATGTTGAAATGTTGGTATTTGAAAACGACATTCAAGTATTGCTAGAAGTAAGCCAAGGAGAAGGGTATTTAATCGACCCGTGCTCAGGTGGGCAACGCTGGTATATCAAACCAGAAAATGACGATGAAAATAGCCTAGATAATGCATTTCAACAATTGTTTGAAGATGATGTTGTGAAGCTATTTTTGGCCCATCAAAAATGGGCATTTATCAGTGAAAAACGCTACGGCGAAGCGTTTAAATGTGTTGAAAAACTGATGGTTCTTACCGATGGTGATCCTTACGAGTTACGCGACCGCGGTTATTTATTACATAATTTGAACTGTGATGAACTCGCCATTAAAGACTTTGAAAAGTTTATCGAAGAGTGCCCAGATGACCCATCAATTGATGTGCTGCAAAGCCAAATTGAAGAAATGGACTCGCACTTTAGAACAATCCACTAAAAATAACTTAATACAGGAAGCAACTTCATGGACTCTCACAGCGTGATGTTCACCAACGATGCCGTCGTTATGGGTATGTTGGCCATAATCTTAGGTTTCGTGTTCTATACCTCTAATCTTAAAACCGGATTTTGGGCAAAATTTTATAAGTACGTTCCCGCATTATTGATGTGTTATTTTTTACCATCGCTATTAAATACATTTGGTATTGTCGACGGTGAAGGCAATAGCGTGTATACGGTTGCAAAATATTACCTATTACCTGCCTGTTTAGTACTACTAACACTGAGTATTGACTTAAAAGCCGTTGCAGCGCTCGGGCCAAAAGCCATTATTATGTTTTTAACCGGTACAGTTGGCGTCGTTATTGGCGGACCAATCGCGTTATTAGTGGCGGCCACTTTTATGCCAGAACTGCTAGGTGTTGATGGCGCCGGGGAGCTTTGGCGCGGCATGGCGGCACTTGCCGGTAGTTGGATCGGCGGCGGTGCAAATATGGTAGCGATGAAAGAAATCTATCAAGCTAACGGCGATATTTTTACCATTATGGTAACCGTAGATATTGTAGTGGCGAATATTTGGATGGCAGGACTTTTATACTTAGCGGCTCGTCATAAAGAGATTGATAAGCACACAGGTGCAGATACTTCATCTATCGACAAATTAATTGATACCGTATCGCAGTTTGAAAAGAAAAATTCACGCAAGCCAGAACTGCGTGATCTAATGATTTTAGTGGCATTTGGTTTTGGTGCGACAGGCTTTGCACATTTAATTGCAGACACAGCAGTGCCTTTTTTCCAAGCAAACTACCCAGCACTTGAGAAGTTCTCGCTGCATTCAAAATTGTTTTGGATTATCTTTGTTGTAACCACAATAGGCTTAAGCTTATCGTTTACAAAAGCACGTCAATTTGAAGCCGTAGGCGCATCAAAAGTAGGCGGCGCATTTTTATATATTTTAGTGGCGACCATTGGCTTACATATGGATATCGGCAAAATATTTGAAGCACCAAAATACGTTATTATTGGCCTAATTTGGATGGCAATTCACGTTATTCTATTATTTGTTGTTGCCAAGATTATTAAAGCGCCGGTGTTTTATGTTGCCGTGGGCAGTAAGGCGAATATTGGCGGTGCTGCATCAGCGCCTGTGGTTGCATCTGCATTTCACCCGGCATTAGCACCTGTTGGTGTGTTACTGGCTGTACTTGGTTACGCACTTGGAACATATGCTGCGTGGTTCTGTGGCCAAGTGCTGCAGCTGGTCGGTAGTTAATTATTCTGTTAGGAATTTAAATGAATACACAAATTATTAAAGTGGGTAACTGTGAAGTTGCTAACGACAAGCCGTTTGTACTATTTGGTGGTATGAATGTGCTTGAATCACGTGACTTAGCAATGCAAATCGCTGAGCATTATGTTGAAGTGACAACAAAATTAAACATTCCTTATGTGTTCAAAGCGTCATTTGATAAAGCAAACCGATCATCAATTAACTCTTATCGTGGTCCAGGTTTGGAAGAAGGGTTAAAGATTTTTGAAGAGATCAAAAATACCTTTAATGTACCAGTGATTACTGATGTACACGAACCGTATCAAGCGGCACCCGTCGCTGAAGTTGTAGATGTAATTCAGTTACCTGCATTTTTAGCACGTCAAACCGACTTAGTAGTAGCGATGGCAAAAACTGGCGCGGTTATTAATGTGAAAAAACCTCAGTTTTTAGCACCTCATGAAATGCGTCACATTATTAAAAAGATTAACGAAGCGGGTAACGACCAAGTAATCTTATGTGAGCGAGGTTCAAGCTTTGGCTATAACAACCTAGTCGTTGATATGCTGGGTATGGATGATATGAAGCACCAAGCCCCTGTTATTTTTGACGCAACCCATGCGCTGCAGCGTCCGGGTGGACGTGCCGATTCAGCAGATGGCCGTCGTGCTCAAGCTGCAGAACTTGCACGAAGCGGTATGGCGCTCGGTCTAGCGGGCCTATTTATTGAAGCTCACCCAGATCCAAACATTGCCAAATGTGACGGCCCATGTGCATTACCACTTGCTAAACTCGAAGGTTACTTAAGCCAAATGAAAGCGGTTGATGACCTTGTAAAAAGCTTTGAACCACTTGATACATCAGCAAGTTAATCAATAAGAAAACATACTTAGTTAACGTAATATCGTTCAATTACTAAATAAGCCAACCAGTAAGGTTGGCTTATTTGTTTAAATAGAAACAATCCAAACCATTTCAAATCTTAACATTCATTTTCTTGAAACTAGATATTCTTTAACGTAGAGTAATTTTTGTCTTATTTTTATACGGAAATTCTATTATGTTAAGAACACTTACCTTTTCACTTGTTGCACTTTCTTCACTTACACTTGTTGGTTGTGGTTCAACACCGCCAATCCAAGCACAAGAAAAAACCATAGCGTACCAAGGTAAGACTTACGTTTTTGGTGGCCAGTACGATACTAAGCGAAATGAAGTACAACTAACGGTAAATGGCGATCCGGTGATGAAAGGTCGTTTTCCTCCATACACGCCAACACTTAACTTAAACACGAGTTATCAAGAAGTTAATGTTTCTAGCTATTGTTACTTTAGCTCTGTGCTGAATGAAAAAGGTGGTGTATTTGGTGCGGTAGCGGGTGCTATTCAGTCATCTAATTCAAAGTCAGGCGACAAGTGTGACGTTAAAATTGCCGGTGAAACGGTTGAAAGCCTATATTTCTAATAGATTTATTATAAGTGTGTAGCCTAGTCGCTACACACTTATTTAAATAATTGAATTGAAGTTAATAGTAGCGAAGTTCGTCCACCTTTCCCCAAAACACTCTGTAAGAAAATGCGGTATAAGCCAAAATAGTTGGCACTACAATTAACGCCCCCCACAACATAAAGTTAAGCGCTTCAGGCGCTGCAACAGCTTCCCAAATTGTTAATTTACCCGGCACAATCTCTGGGAAAAAGCTAAATGCTAAGCCAAAAAATGATAGGGTAAAAATCAATAGCGCAAAAAAGAATGGTAGGGCTGCACCAATATTTGGCTGTTTAGCTAAGCGCTTTAATACAAACCAACATAGTACAAAGAAGCTTGCACAAATAATCGGAATGGGAATTAAGATCAGTGCATACGGAAAGTCGAACCATTTTTGATAGATCTCTGGTGAAATAAGTAAGTTAACCAGTGATACCAGCAATATACCAACAAACGTAATAACAACCGTTGATTTACAATGCGCTATGGCTTTTTGTTGCAAATCGCCTTCGGTTTTCATAACTAGCCATGAACTGCCAATAAAGGTATAAGCCGCTGAAACTCCAATTGCACTTAAAAGGGCAAAACCGTGCGCTTCTAAGGTGTTTGAAAACCCCATAACATACAAACCGAGCATGTAGCCTTGCGCCAGCGAGGCGAGCAAAGAACCAGATTTAAACACAGTATCCCATTTACGCTTATGGGCAACAATGGCCTTGGCTCTAAAATCAAATGCTACACCGCGCATAATTAAGCCAATCAACATAAATGTACACGGGATGTAGAGCGCTTGAAAGACAATACTGTGTGCAGTTGGAAACGCAATGAGTAAAAGGCCAATCGCTAATACTAACCAGGTTTCATTAGCATCCCAAAACGGTCCTATCGACGCAATCATGGTATCAGCTGAGGTTTCATCGTCTAACGGCAGTAAAATCCCTACGCCTAGATCGTAACCGTCCAAAACAGCGTACATTAATGTTGCAAGGCCCATTAGGGATACAAAAATAATTGCCAGAGTTGCTTGATCAAACATATGCATTATCCCCTTTACTCGGTAATTGTTTTATTGGCTTTTCGCTCATATCAAATTCTTCAATTTCAACGGCACGGCGCGCCATTAGGAACACTGTATGCAGATAAGCGACTAACAAAATGGCATAGGTAGTTAGATAGAGCGCTAAGCTAAAACCAACATTTGCAGGCGCAATTTGTGTTGCAGCGTCAGATACTTTTAGTACACCGCTAACAAGGTAAGGCTGTCTGCCGATTTCAGTTACATACCAGCCGGCTAATGTAGCTAACCAACCTGAAAATGTTAAGCCAACAAAAACACGCATTAACCAAGTTGGTAGCTGGCCGCGTTTTTTAAGGGTATAGGTTGCAAACCAAGAGATGGCGATCATCAGCAAACCGAGGCAAACCATTATTCTAAAGCCAAAAAATACAGGTTTAACTGGTGGATGCTCACCTTTAAATTCATCAAGCCCCTTAATTTCACCATCAAGCTCATGGGTAAGAATAAAGCTTGCCATGTTAGGTATGCCAATTTCAAAATGATTCGTTCTATTTTCTTCATCAGGAATTGCAAATAGCAGTAAAGGAGCCCCTTTTTCAGTTTGCCAAACACCTTCCATTGCTGCTATTTTTTGTGGTTGATGTTCAAGTGTATTAAGACCATGTAAATCACCAACAAATGCTTGTAACGGTGATAAAATCGCCGCCACAATAACCGCGACTTTTAATGTTAACTTTGGTGCTTGTTTATCGTCTCCTTTAAGTAAACGATAGCAACTCACGCCAATTATCATAAAGCTTGCCGTTAAGCCCGAAGCCAAAAGCATATGCGCTAAGCGGTACGGGAAACTTGGATTAAAAATTACTGCAAACCAGTCAGTTGGGTAGGCGATTCCATCGCGCATCTCGAAACCGGTTGGTGTTTGCATCCACGAATTTAAACTTAAGATCCAAAACGCTGAAAGCGTGGTGCCGATTGCTACCACAATACAAGCTAAAGTATGTACTTTTGGTGGCACACGTTTAATACCAAACAACATAATGCCTAAAAATGTCGCCTCTAGGAAAAATGCAGTTAACACTTCGTAGCCTAATAGTGGCCCCGCGATGTTTCCGACTTTTTCCATAAAACCGGGCCAGTTAGTACCAAACTGAAATGACATGGTAATACCGCTTACAACGCCAAGGGCAAATGAAAGGGCAAAGATTTTTACCCAGAATCGATATGCGCGCATCCAAACCGGATTGCCTGTCATATCAAACCTGACTTTAAAGAAAACTAAAAACCAACACATCGCGATGGTTATAGTGGGAAATAAAATGTGAAAACTAATGTTGGCAGCAAACTGTATGCGTGAAAGCATTAACGTATCCAACATAAACGACCCCCAAATAATAGACGTGCTATTTATCTAATGGTTCTTGAAACACGGATTTCGTTAGCAAGTGTTAACGTGTACTGGTTGGGCTGTATTTGCCATTGTATACAAACAACAAAGGGGAAATTGAGCCTTGTAGCACCTTGTTTATTAATTGCGATACTTCTTCCGGTATTCAATAAAACAAAAATTAAATAGCAACACGACGACATATGCACTTTTTCAGTGCGCACAAAAAAAGCGGTTAATTACTATTACCGCTTTTCAAAACTTTATCTTTAAAATCGAGTACCTTAACAACACCAGAGCCGAGCTTCATAAGTGTTGTCAGCTTCTCAGGACTCATGCTTTGTAACTCACTTGCCCAAACGGTGATGGTTTCAAGCAAGTCATGCAGCTCAGACATTTTGTCCTGTGCATACGCTTCTTCTGCATTAGCGGGTTCATCAATGATTGAAGCGCGCAAAAGAGATAGGGTTGGGTCCATCTCTCTTTTTCTGCGCTCTTCAAATACTCGGTTTGCTAATTCCCAAATATCGCCAGCGGGTGCATAGTAATCTTTTCGGTCACCAGGCTTATGAATTACCGATACTAAGCGCCACGACTGTAATTCTTTGATTGCCATACTAACGTTACCGCGCGAGATATTTAAGGTTTCTGATAACGAAACAGCGCTAAGAGGTTCTTCACTCATTAGCAATAAACCCATGATTTGACCGATTGTGCGGTTAAATCCCCAACGGCTGCCCATTTCGCCGCAATGCATTACAAAACTTTCGATTTTTGGTGTTAGTAACATTCTAAACTTTCAATAATTTCTGAAACTTTAAAATATACTAATCCCATCATTGATATAGATCAATCTTTTTATGTGTTTAAATTGTGAGTATTTTGATTCAAAAGTGAACAATCAAATTGATTTGAGTTGATTTATTTGGATTGTAATAAATGGGTAATGTCTGTCAGGCACTCTTTTGTAAAAAATGTATTGGCACCTATTATCATTGCTGTTTTATTTTTGTTCGTTTTTAACGCCACTTTTGATTGGTTATTATTCAAAAATGAATGAAAGTTAAAAAAATCGTAAATAACTGTTTAATTTAACACAATGATGCTTCTATACTGAGATTGTATTTTAAATTTATTGTAGTCATCTCCATGCGGAATAAAGCACAAAATAGTAGTTTTTGGTTGTTGTTTTTATTCAACTTATTTTTAGTTTTATTTAGTTTTACCAGTAATGCCAGCTACACAATTGGTGTTATCGGTAAAACCAAAAATGATAGTTTTTATATCCAATCATTTAAAGGGTGTGAGTCTGTCGCTAAAAATCACCCAGATTTACGATGTATTTACGAAGGCGCTGATGACTTTCAAGATATTCGTGGTCAAACGCTCAAAATTAACCGACTGATTGAAAGCGGAGTAAATGCGTTACTCATTTCGGTTACTGATTCTGATTACTTAGTAAATGGTGCCCTTAAGCGAGCATTTGAGCTTGATATTCCAGTTATTACCTTTGACTCTGATTTGTTACCGCAACATCATGATTACCGTTTAGCGTATGTTGGTACTAATAATTTCGATTTTGGTGTTGCCCTAGGCGAATACGTTAAAAATAACATTAAACACACAAACTCTGTGTGCCTGCAGTCTGGGCATCCATCTACGCCAAACTTAAACCAGCGAATCAAAGGTGTGCGCCATGCGTTAAGTGGCCAAAGTTTACAGCGTTTGAATGATGACTACCAATGGCAAGAGCATGAATTATGCCCAGTTTACAGCTTGGGTAAACGAGGCCTAGCACTCAGTCAGTTAGTAGGTAAGATCAAACTCGATGCGCCGCCGGTTTTTATCGCCGTAGCGGGATTTGCTCAGTTTAATCCACGTTACATTGACCAGCTTAATCAGTTTAAGTCTAAGATTAAATCAGGTGATATTGTGATTGTCTCAGCCGATACCGAAGAATTGCAATTGAGTGCATTATCTAAGGGGCTTTCCACTGTCAATATTGGCCAAAAACCGTTTGATATGGGAAAACAGGGCGCGGAATATTTGTATCAGTATTTAAAACACAATGTGAAACCTGAGCAAGAATTTACTTATTTAGGTTTTCACTATTGCGACAAACAGAATGTTGATACATGTACCGTAAACTATTGAGGGGGGGGTCCGTTAATGGCGATCTCCAAACTTGTTTGTTTGCTTAAGAAATAAAGTAGAGCGGTTATCGCTTTAGTTAACAAAGCTAAACGCCAAGAAAACGCTGCCAGAAAGTCCAAGTTACCCGTTTGTTCTGTTGTTATTTCTTCATGACTTTGAATGTATTATGCTCAAAAGCGCTAATACACCTCTAGTAACTAGGGGATTAAAGCATAGGTATAACCGATACAACCAATAGTGCCGCCATAAGCCAATTAAACAAACGTATTTTAATGGGTGAGGCAATAAGTTGCTTTAAACTTTTTCCCAATACTAACCAACAGCCAATAGACGGTAAGTTAATAAGTAAAAACACCACACTTACTAACATCACAGATTGTAGACTTTGATCACTGGCATATACTGCATTTACACTTAACGCCATTGTCCACGCTTTTGGATTGACCCATTGAAAAAGCGCAGCTTGCATAAAGGTTAATGGTTTCGCATCCGATGCGACTTCATCAATAGTATGATTATTAGCGATTTTGTATGCGAGGTAACATAAATAGACGATGCTTACCCATTTTAATACGGTGTAACTTGCAGGTAGGGCTTGAAATAACTGACTTACGCCAATTCCCACCAATAGCACCATCACACTAAAACCAATGGCAACACCTAACAAATGCGAAATCGAACGGCGCAGACCAAAATTTAACCCTGAGCTCAACAACATTAAGTTATTCGGGCCTGGGGTGATAGATGAAACAAAACAAAATGTTATTAGTGCAATAAGTAATTCAGTATTCATAGTGGACTCCTTTTTTAATAGAGTAATTTACTTATTGCGCAATTTGCTGTTTTATATTGTCTAATAAAATCAGATGGCACAATAAAATTTAGATATGGATAAATTTAACGAACAAATATTGTTTGAGTTATCGCGCGACAGTAGTTTGACCAATATTCAATTGGCTGAGCGAATTGGATTATCGCCATCGGCTTGTTTACGCCGCGTACAAGAGCTTGAGCGGGCAAAGATTATCACAGGTTATAAAGCGACCATTGACACCGAGCAACTAGGGATAGGCTTTAAAGCATTTATTACGGTAGGCTTGTCGGTGCACACTAAAACAGCGCAAACGCAATTTGAAGAGGCAATAACGTTTTCAAAAGAAGTGCTTGAATGCCACAACGTAACCGGTGCGTTTGAGTATATTTTAAGAGTAGAAACCAAAGATTTGAAAAGTTATAAGCAATTTCACACCAATGTGTTAGGTGATATCGAGCAGGTCGCGACCATAACGACTCATGTTGTAATGGATTCCGTTAAAGATAGTTAGTGGATTTAGCGTCTTTTATCAACAAAACAGTGTGTTTTCCACGTCAAATTTAATACAAACGATTCGTTCGGCTATATCAAATGGTTATGAATATATAACTCAGCTTTCATATTTATGTAATAACAATCAGCCTAATCATACTGATTGTTAATAAAGTGTAAAAAAATGTTGTAATTGTACCTAAATTGGCTATTTTGTGATCGGAGGTCGCTCCTCCGATCACAAATAATAATTAGGAACACACAGTATGAAAATAACGAAAATAATAGCTTATGCGGTGTTGTTGTACGCAAGCACACCTCTTTGGGCAAGTCATGGGCTGGCATTTATTCATGGGACTGGAAGTCAAACAGATGCATATAATGACTACTGGACGGGTGAATTTGTAAACTCAGTGAGGCAAGGGTTAAGTAACGCAAACAATTACACGGTGATCAATTGCGATTTCGATCGCTATATGTGGGATACGCGAGCATCAGGTTGTTTGGCAGAGCAGCTCACTAACTTTATAAATAGTAAAAACATTACGTCCTTAACACTCATTACACACTCAAATGGCGGTAATGTTGTGCGTTGGATTTTATCTAATCCAACCTGGGATAGCCGTTTTGTCACTATTATAAGTACGGTCAAAAAGACAATCGCGCTTGCACCGTCGTCTGGTGGTACACCTTTAGCCGATGCGGTAACCGCAGGTAATTCATTTGAAACAACCCTTGGCTGGATCTTAGGTTACGACAGTGACGCTGTGAAACAGCAGCAAGTTGGTTGGATGGCACATTACAATCAAAATTGGTTATATGGTACACCTAATCGACCGGCACTTAGTTCTGCATTTGAGGCGGTTGTAGGTAGTGATGTTGATTCGGCAATTTGGGATGGTGATAGTTACTGTGGAGGCTATCAATATCAAGTGGCGCTTGAGGTTACACAAAACTGGTTAGATGACTGTTCTGACGGATTTTTAGAATGTAGTTCGCAATCGCTTGCGGGCAGTGTGTGGTTTAAAGATAAAAATAAAACACGTGGCAGTGAGCCTTTAAGTCATCATCAAAGTCGTCGTAAATGTTTCAATTTAGATGGCCTACTACGTAATCGAATTAAGGAGATCTAGTTATGAAACATTTTACTGTATTAACGCTTTGTGCAAGTTTACTATCGTCATTTTCACTCTATGCTGAACCGGTTGTTTATCAGTTTAAAAAAGTACAACCAGCTGTTGAGCAGAAGTTACAACAAGCATTAAAAAGCGATGAATATTGGATGACAATATCCGGCAAAGCGCTCAAGCAAGGTGTCGAGCTACCATTTTCTGCTCAGAATAGTTTTGTTCGCGTGGCGCCTAAATTTGATGTGGCAAACACACAATTTATTGAACCGCTTGATGTGAGTGCATTGTCGTTAACGCCCAATTCTAAAGTATTAACAAAGAGCTATCGCGCACAGGTAGAGCAAGTGTTTGCGCAAAAAGAAATGAATGATGCTGGCTTTACTGATGGCAGTGTAGCGCTAAAGGTAAAGTCACAACACGCCCTACAACAACTAACGCTAAAAACAAATCAATACCTGATTGATGATGCGAAATACTTAGTGCATGTAAAGGAAAAGCACAGTGATGTTGTTCTTGCCGTTGCAGCGAGTAACCGCTCTACTCAAAGAGCAAATAAACTGGGATATCAATCGCTTTCGTTTACTGATAACGCAATTCAAATCAAAACGATGTCAGCTAAGCTGATTAGTCCAACAAATGAAAAAGTAACGGTGGATATTAGCAATAACCACTTTAACTTTGATAAAGCACTGGCATATTTTGGTGCAATCAACGGCCTGTATGAGCTTGAACTTCAAATTGATGCCCAGCGCGCTAATATGCCAGTTAAGCGTTCGCTTAAAATTCCATTTGTTAATTTTAAACAAACAGCAAAGGCGTTACCTAATGTGACATTTAGTGCGTCGCAATCGCATATTGAAGCTAAGGTGCCATTGATGGTAAATGATGCGGGGCGTTTTAGTTTACAAGCAACGTTACAAGGTAGTAACGATGGGGTGCGTTTTTACGATATAGCCACGGTTGAAATGGCAAAAGAGTTAAACGGTGACGATTCACTATCGCTACCATTTACCACTCAGGCACGTTATTCGTCTTATCGTTTAAACAATATGGTACTGAAAGATCAAAGTCGCTTATTAGTATTACAAACACCTCAGAAGTTATTTCGTCCGTCAATTTAATGATGTCAAAATACGCCAACATTAGTTGGCGTATTTTCGTTTCATTTCAAAACAAAATCACTTTATAAATATTACGTTATACTTAAACCGAGTTATTAAAGTAGTAGGGCGTTTTAATGGTTTTTACAGTAAAACAAAAAATTACTTTTGGCTTTGCATCAGTGGGCATTTTGCTTACGGGTGTTTGCCTGTTTTTTTATATGTCTTTGTCGAATATTGAGCGTGCTTACTTAAATATTAAAGAGCAGGCTTTACCAGTACAACGCAGTGCCGATGACATTCAAACGCTTATTCTCAACTACACAAAAAACGCTAACGCAATTTACGGTGCCAACAAATTAAATGTTATAGACAAATTCAGAACACAAAATCAATCACTTAAAAATCAACTACAACAAGCACTTTCAAGTAGTATTGCAGATTACAGCATCGACCTTGAAAAACTAAATAACCAATCACTTGCATTGATAGAGGCGTCTGAAAGTTTAACTGATAACAAAATTGCATATTTAAATGCTAAAAAAACAAACAAAACCTTGATTGAAAAGCAGCTAGAGCTTATTTCACAAAGCTCTGAATTATTATATGACTTAGAAACGTTAACGGGATTAAGTTCGCGCCTGTTAGATGAAGTAATGGGCACGGCGATCCGCATCGATGACATGTTGTTTAATTTAACTGAAGTAACCAATGCACTTAGTCAAACTTTAGACACTGAAACGCAAGTTAAACATCAAAACGATACGCGGTTTTTACTGGCAAATATCAAAGACAACTACAATTTTCTCAATCAACAGCTCACAGATATTGAAAGCGGTGATTTTCAAACGCGTTTTGAACAAAACTTGGCTGTATTTAACGGTAACGTTGATAATCCCGGACATTTGTATCAACAACAGATGTTACAGCTTGCTAAGTACAATCATTTTGAACAAGACTACAATCGCGTAGAAGCGCTTTCTGAAGAAATTAACAGTTCAATTCACACCATAAAAAAAAGCGCCAGTGAACTAGTAAACCGTTATCAACAATTAGCAGATGAAAAAATAGATGAAAATCAGTTGTTACTTATGGTCATTGCTGGTGTTTTTTTATTGGTTGCTGCAATTATCGCTACCTTAACGATACGCGCGATTGTAATACCGTTAGGTTATGTAAATCATACACTTACAAAAGTTGCTGGCGGCGATTTTTCGCGTCATGCACGCAAGATTAACGATGATGAATTTGGTGAAGTAAGCGATAAATTGAATCGGGTTATTGATAATTTAAAAGAGCTGATCACCGATATTTTCGCGCAAGTGGCATTACTTGAGTCGCGCCTTGAAAATTCCTTAGCAAGAAGTGCAACTGTTTCGCACAATGCCGAAAAACAAATTGAACGGGCAAAACACACCACGGCACTTGCAGAAGATGTACATACCAGCGCTAATACAGTAAACACACAGACCAAAGAAAGCTCTGAAGATATTAATCAAGCAAGTGAGCAAAGCGATGCTGTGCTCAATTTGGCAACGCAAAACCGAGAACAAATACAACTGCTTGCTTTAAACTTAAATACATCAGTTGCGTTGATGGCTGAGTTGTCAAACCAATCGAGTAATATTGGCAGTATTCTAGATACTATCGTAGCAATCTCTGAACAAACTAATTTGCTAGCACTGAATGCTGCCATTGAAGCTGCGCGTGCAGGAGAGCAGGGACGTGGTTTTGCCGTCGTTGCCGATGAGGTCAGGTTATTAGCATCGCGCACGCAAGAATCAACAAAAGAAATAGCACAAATGATAACCGCACTACAAAGCGGTACCAGCGATGCGCAGCGCGCTATTAACCAAGGGCAAGAGGCTGCGCTGACGTGTACTGAGCGAAGCGCAGCGCTTACAGGTGCAGTCGATTTAATTGAGCAAGGGTTGTCGCGTTTGGCAGACAAAAGTAACCAAATAGATCAATCAAGTGCGCAGCAAAGTGCCATGGCGCAAGACATCGTTACGCGTATGCAGGAAGTAGAGCACAGTGCAGAACAAAATAGTGATGAACTAACGGCACTAAGTGAAAATATTCGTCAGATAAATGAGCTCGGCCATAAAGTAAGTGATGCACTAAACCGCTTTACGCTATAGCGCTTATTGATTCTTTAAATTTGTTTTTTGGCTTCTTACGCGCATTTATCAAACAGCTGTTTGACGTTTACTTTTGCGTTTAAACGCTTCGCTATTAAATACAATCCTGCGATTTTACGATGGATAAACAGGGCATCAACAGGTGGTGTGTGCCATTGGTCTTTACGTTTATTAATTGTAACGCTTTGAGTACGTAACTGTGTTGCGATAGTACAAGTTGCAAAGTTGTACTCGCCATCAAATCGTAATGGCATTGACGCGATGTTAAAAAGCGCCAGTATTTGCTCAAGGTATGTAGTGTCGATATCTTGCTTAAAAAAGCCAATGGTACGGGCTGCGTCTTCGATTTGAGTGCTGTCTTGGTTACTTAGCGCTGTAAAAAGCGATAAATATCCATTAGATATAGTCGGTGAAATCTCTCGGGTCGCACCAAAATCCAGTAAGCCTATGGTTTGTGTTTCGTTATTAAACACATAATTGGCAAAATTTGGGTCGGTTTGCATCAGCTTCAACTCAAATAATTCAACAAAAAACAGCGAAAATAAGCTCTTTACGATGTGATTTCGAGTTTCTTCTGGCAGTGTCGCCGCTTGTTCAATCGGCATACCTTCAATAAAACTCATTACTAAAATGGTTTGTGTACTTAAAGGGGAAACGTTAGGTAAAGCAAACTGTGTATTGTCGAGTTTATCGCTAAACGTTTCTATGTAGCTTGCCTCAAGTTGATAGTTTGCTTCATTGATTAACTGCTCGGCTGTTTTTTCAAGTAACGTGTTGAGATCAACCTGTTTTGGGATAAGGCCTGAGAGCTTTAAAATACGCCCTAGATTATCAACATCACTTTTTATGGCGTTACTTACACCCGGATATTGTAACTTTATCGCGAGCTTTTTTCCGCTATCGTCGTTGGCAATATGCACTTGCCCGATAGATGCACAGGCAAAGGGTTTTAGATTAAAATAAGCAAAATTATCAACCCAATTATCACCCCAAGCGTCACGAAGCACAGTGACTAATTGCTTGTGTGGCATAGCGTGTGCATTGTCTCGTAGTTTTGCTAAAATATGGCTCAACTCAGGTGGAATAAGCTCACCTGCATCCATCGAAAGAAGTTGACCTAACTTCATTGCAGCACCACGCATTGCGGCAAGCTCATTGGTTAACTTTTGCAAGTTACTGGGCGTTAAAACGAGATCTGACACGGACGGCTTATTGCCACTAAATAGTTGCTTGGTGCCATTGTAGGCAACATTGGTTGCAACTTTTGCTAATAACCCACCAAACTTACTCGCTCTACTCAAGCGTGAACTAGGAACTTTAACCTCTTTACGTGTCATTGTGCTCTCCGAATAATACCTAACGTTTATACGCCAGAATTAGTTACTAAGTTCAATGCGCTTAACGGCTTTAACTAAGTTTACGCGAAAGCACCGGTTGTAATTTAAAACTGATAACGCAAAGTTGCACTGGTATTGCGTGGCTCGCCAATAAAATAACGGTGATTACCAAACGCATAGTCTGCCCTTTCAGCGAAACGTGTATCAAATACATTAAGTACGGCAAATGCGAGCGAGAAATTGCTGTTGATTTGCCATTTTGCACGTAAATTCGAAACCGTATGCCCACTGTATGTTTGCGTGTTTTTATCGTCTAAGTAATAACCGTCAAGATGCCTTAGTTCAAACTGACTGGTTATGTTTTGCGCTATTTGCCAATCAACAATGAGGTTTGCAATTAAGCGCGGAGAGGTATCTATCTCATTGCCTTTGAGCTGCTGCCCATTCGTTGGGTTATTTTCATAGGTGTGTTTTGCATAACTTGAATTCAAACGCGTTTTAAATGTGTCGCTAAGGCGCCAGGTGAGATCAAACTCGAGCCCTTGATGCTGAGTCGATAAACCATTGAGGTAATGTCTGTCTGAATCTTGATAAATCGCGTTTTTCTTAGTTAGATGATAAAACGCAAGCTCACCGAATACCGTTTCTGTTTGAAAACGCAGGCCAAGCTCTTGCTGGTTTGCGTCGACACTGGTTATGTCATTTTGTTGCTGATTATTCTGCAGGCGATAAAGCTCGGCGGTGTGTGGTGCTCTAAAGCTGTTATCTAGTTTAGCAAATACAATCGTATTGTCGTTTAGCGTTAAAGAATAGCCAAGGCTGTAGCTTGTATCGTTAAAGCGATTGGTTTGATTAGCGGGGCGAGTGTATCGACAACCGCCGAAGCCACACGCAGTACCATCTTCTTTTAAATTACCTGTGCTTAATGCGTTATCGTAATCGTATTCAGTAATATCATGTCTAAGCGCTAAAAAAGCATTCTGTTCAGCTGCTATTTGATAATCAAGCTGACCATAAAGCGCGTAATTTTTTGCATTAACCGTGTAATCGTAATGTTGCCCTTTAGGCAGTACCGCCCTTAAAAATGCCGAATCTGATATTGTGTCATCTGTTTGATATTGTTGTAGCGAACCTTGGGTAAAATCGAGGTCGCTACCTAATTTGAGCGACAAAGCATCCGTAACTTCTGTATAGCGAGATAACTGGAATCCAATGCTATGGTGATCGTTCTCTTCAATAGGCGTTCCAGGTAAAAAGTGCATTAAAAACGTCATATCTGTGTATCGTAGATAGGGCGTTAGTTGCCATAGGGCCTTGTTTATTTCAGCGCTATTTTGCATGCTGTAATGCATAGAGACACTGTCGCGATAGGCATCTGGAAATTCATTAATTTTTAACAGCGATTTATCTTTATATGCATTTTCGCCTTGTTGTAAATAACCTGCGGTATCTTGTTCTAGGTTAGTTACACTAAAATGGTGTGTTGTTTGCCAATTGCCGAGCTGATGTTGTGCTGAGACTGATAGTTTTTGCTGTTGATAACCCGAGCTTATTTGATAACCGCCATCGCTCGTTACGGTTACCCCAACACCTAACTGCATATTGTCAAAATCGTTACTTGCCGTTGCATTTAGCCGGTAAAAATCATCATTGCCTACGTCTAGTGCGAGCTGATTTTCGCTGGCGTAGAGCGTATTATTAATGTTGATTACGCCATGGATTGCGTTTGAACCATAACGTGCAGAATTATTGCCTTTTACTACTTCAATGCGGTCGCTTATTTCAAAATGACTATCGAATAACTGATTAACATTGCAAAATCCGGGTGCCCGTAGGCTAATGTTATTTTCTAACATCAAAAATTCAGCGCAAGAACCTGCTCCTGTTAACACAGGCGAACGCAATGAAAGCAATGATTCTTGTCCATTACCACGGCTTAACCATACCCCTGACGCTAAACTTAACACTTGATTTAAGTGCTCTGCGTTAATGGTAGCAACCGCATCTTTTGCTATAAGGCTGGTATTGCCAATCAGATCAAAATGGCGTTTCTTGGCGCGCGACGCGGTTGTTACTATGGTTTCAATATCGGCAAAACTCTGACTATTTTGCGCGGCCAATGATGTAAAATGAACACTTAATAATGAAACAACTAACGACTTTTTAAACACTTCTCGCACGAAATAAACCTTTAAACGCATCTTGACTGAAAACAGAAACTCGGCACATTATACTGTAATTACCGTGCATCCGATCTACCGTGAAATAATAATATGTATCAAAAAATGAATAAGTTACCGATTTTAGGAGTAATGTTAGCAAGCATTGCAAGTTTGCCATCACAGGCAAAAGTTGAAGAATTGTTTAAATCTACTTGTGCGTCTTGCCATGGCGAAACGCTGATGGGCGCAATGGCGCCTTCGCTAGTTGATAACACATGGCTAACAGGTGGCACTGATAAAGCATTAACCAATGCTATTAAAAATGGTATCTCAAAAGTTGGCATGCCAGCATTTGGTGAAACGTTAAGCGATGAACAAGTACGAACGCTTGTTGTATATATTCGCGAAGCGGGGGCTAAAGTAGAAAGGCAAAAAGCGCCTGCATCATCTCTTGGTAAAGTATTCACCACAAAGCATCAAACCTTAACGACACAAGAAGTTCTGACCAGCGAAGGAATAATCTGGGCGATGGACTTTTTACCGGACGGCAGTTTACTGTATACGCTTCGCCAGGGTGAACTGTGGATGATGTCGAAAAACGGCAAAAAAACGCAAGTAATTGGCATTCCTGAGGTATGGCATAACCGTCAAGGAGGCTTACTTGATGTATATCCCGACCCACAATATAGCCAAAACGGGTGGATTTATTTGTCGTTTAGCCAAGCTGCTGGAAAAAACGATAACGGTGACGAGATTGCCTTTACTAAAATTGTGCGCGGCAAGATAAGCGAGGGTAAATGGGTTTCAGAGCAAACCTTATTTGAGGCGAAGCCAGACAACCGTATAAATCGCGGCTGGCACTTTGGCTCGCGTTTCGCTATTCAAGGTGACTACTTGTTCTTTACTAACGGTGATGAAGGCCATCAAAATGACGCGCAAAGCATTACAACGCAGAACGGCAAAATACACCGCATATTTAAAGATGGACGCATTCCAAAAGATAACCCGTTTTACAATGAAAAGGGCGCCCAACAAACAATCTGGACGTATGGTAATCGTAACCCACAAGGTTTAACCATTAATCAAACAACTGGACATTTATGGTCAACAGAGCACGGCCCACGCGGTGGAGATGAACTGAATTTAATCACCAAAGGTGTGAACTACGGTTGGCCAAAAGTAACGTTTGGCATGAATTATAACGGTACGCCAATCACCGAACACACAGAATTACCAGGTATGCAGTCGCCAATTCACCATTGGACGCCATCAATTGCGGTTGCTGGTATTAACTTCTATACCGGAAATGTGTTTAAAAATTGGCAGGGCGACTTGTTTGTTGGCAGCCTAGCGAAAAAGCAATTGCATCGCTTACGTATTGAAAATAATCAGGTAATTGAAGATGAGATTATTCTGAAAGGTTTAGGGCGTATTCGTGATGTGGTTACCGCGCCAAATGGCACTATTTACTTAACCATAAATGACCGAAATAAAAACGAAAGTAAAATTATTTCAATCTTGCCAGCGAGTTAAATTAAAGTAACAAAGAGTACGTTCATTCTAAGAACGTACTCTTTTAGTGTGTGATATCTATGAGTGACTAGTCATCAAAGGCAATTCGCCATGCGATATATTGGCCCTTTTTATCTATTGTGCCAGCCACTTCAACACTTAAGCCATTTTCAAGTTGATTACCTTCTAATTCAAACTGGGTATCGCTTGAGTAGTGGATAACAACGTCACTTAATGTAAATTGAGTGTCGGTTAGGTTTTGAATTTCACCTTCAATTTCAAACTCTTCGTTTGCTTTAAACTCGATTTCAGCGGCATACAAACCAATTGCGGTTTCAATCGCATCAACTTCTACGCGTACATCGGGCGCGAGTTTACTTTGATTTCCATTTTCAAATTGCGTATTGGCATCAAAGTAAACAAGGGTGTCGTTAACCTTAAATTGAAAATCGCTTACTATTTCTGTGATTGAACCGTTTAATTCAATGTCGTCTTGTTGTTCAAATTCTATTTCAGTCGCAACAAGCTGACCTTGGCTGTTAATGAACGCGTCAATTTCAACCATCACGCCTTCTCTTAACTGCTCACGTGTACCATTTTCAAACTGGGTATCGGCGGTTAGCAAAATAGCGGTGTCGTTAACAGTAATTGTATCATTTTGAATCGCGGTGATTTCACCTTCGATTTCGCTTGTATCATTCTCATCCTCAAGTTCAACAGCAAGTGCTAGCAGGGTGTTGCCGTCTTGTTGTATTGCATCGATTTCAACTTCGACACCGTTTTGAAACATATCTAGTGGGTGCGAAAATTGCGTGTTTTCATCGGTAATGATTTGAAAACCGTTTACGTTAAAATCTAGAATACTATTGAACTCTGTAATGGAACCTTCAATGTCAAAGCTATCGTCGTAACTATCTTGGTATTTTGCTTCTAGCACTAAGTAGCCATCTTCCGATGTTTTGAATACCTCTAGGTCCAATTTATCGTTATCGCTAAGCGATGCCATAAAGTCTTGAACAGGTACATCATTGCCAAAACGGTTTTCAAGCTCTGACGATGCATTTACAAACACTGTAATACCCGAAACGTTAAAGGTATTGGTATCAAGGTTAATGTTACTAACCTTGCCTGAAATTGAAATGTCATCGTCGTTTTCAGATTGCTCTTCGCGCTCTAACTTAGTCACAAAGGCGTTGCCGTTATCATCGCTGTAAAAATCTATTTCAACAAAATCGCCTATCGCTAAGCTTGAAAGCGTCAGTTGTTTATCGTCGGCGTTTGATTCATCATCAAAGAGGGTAAACGGTGTGATTGTGTATTCGCGCTCATTTACAGTAATGGTATTTAATGCCAGATCAATATCGGTGATTACACCTTCAATCTCGCTGTCTGCGCTAATATACATTGCGATTTCTTCAGCAATATGTTGATTATTAATAATGATTGCTTCAACAACGACACGTGTACCGTTTGCAAGTTGCGCGAATGATATATTTTCAAAATCCGTGTCGTCATTGATTACCACTTGTGTATTGGCAATTGTAATACTGTTATCTGTAACATTGACTATTGGACCGTCTAAAATAACAGACACACCATCTTGTTCATCATAGTGCTCAATTTCGATGTCAGTAATAACGTTAACATCATTTAGCTGGTTAAACTCAATTTCGACAATATCTCCAACAGTAAGTTCTGGGGGTACAGTTACGTTTGATGTATCAAAAGTTGTGTCATTGATTGTTAAGGTGTTATTAGCACTATCCAGCGCTGTAACTTTTGCGGTAAGTGAAAGCGTGTCTTCATCGTCTTTACGCTCTAGCTTGGAGATTAAAAAGCCACGTTGTTCTGAATATACGGTACTGATTTCGACAAAATGACCTTGTTTTAACGCATCAAAGGTAAGCTCTTCTAAGTTAGATTCACTGGTTAAGACAAATGTTTGACCGTGTACTGTTATTGTCTCATTAGCATAGTCAATGTGCTGAATTTGACCCGTCGCTGTTGCTTCGTAGTTAACACTATTTGCAATAAAACGGCCTTGGTTATTGGTTAAACCTGAAAGCACAACGCGATCACCTAAACGGATTGTATCTTCTGAGCCTGGTTGGCCATTAATTGTAAAGTCGGCATTATCGGTATTGTAACGAACACCATTGACATACAAACTACCAAAACCACTTACCGTACCTATGGTTTGCGTTGCATAGCCAAATTCATAAATCGCATTTGAAACCAAACCATTTGAAACGTTCAGCGATATCGATTCGTTTATGCCGAGATAACGTGTATTGTTTATGGATTGGGCAACGCTTGAAAGTGTGTAGGTACCAGGGGCCAGTTGCGTAAGTAAGGTACTGGTACTAACGGTATTGGAATAACCGTTGGGGCCTTCAACCAACACATCAGCAGACGCACCGTCAGGAAGTCCTAAAAATCCAATATTAAGTTCGCCAGAATTAGGTACGATTGGCGCTGGTTCGTGTGAAGTTGATGAGCCACCGCAGCCGACAAGGCTGAGGGTTGATGCTGCAAGCAACGAGAGTGTTAACTTACGAGTCATGAAATTTCCTTAAAATATATAAACATGTGTTCACCTTGAACAAGAATAAGATACGAAAGGATTACGTTAACTGCAATAAAACTGTCATAAAGCAAAAGTAAAGGCAGCTTAAATATACGTAACATTTAAATGAAACTGTTTAAAATCAATGAGACTTATTCTGGATGTTGATTTTATTATGTTCAAAATTAGTATATGAATTTTTTATGACAGCGTTGTTTTTTGAAAGTGTTCGCGTTGTTTGGCGTAGCTAATAAAAAAGGCGCTAATAAATAGCGCCTTTGTAAGAATGTAATTGGTTAAGCTAAACTGGGTTATTTTGCTTCGTCAGCTGCCTTTTTTGCAAGGTATTCGTCATAAGTACCTTGGAAATCAATTACATTACCGTCTTTTATTTCCCAAATACGGGTTGCAAGCGACGATACAAATTGGCGGTCATGGGATACGAAAAACAAAGTACCTTGGTATTGTTCTAACGCAAGGTTGAGTGATTCGATCGATTCCATATCCATGTGGTTTGTTGGTTCATCCATTAATAAGATATTTGGCTTATGCATCATTAATTTACCAAATAGCATGCGACCTTGTTCACCACCAGAAATTACTTTAACTGATTTTTTGATGTCGTTTTGAGAAAACAGTAAACGGCCTAAATAACCACGTACTACTTGCTCGTCATCACCTTCTTGTTGCCATTGTTCCATCCATTGAAACAGATCCATATCAGTCGCAAAGTCATCTGCATGATCTTGCGCGTAGTAGCCAATGTTTACATTTTCAGACCACTTAAGGCTGCCACTTTTCGCAGGCAGGCGATTCGCTAGGGTGTGTAATAGCGTGGTTTTACCGACGCCGTTTTCACCAATAATCGCTACTTTTTCACCTACCTCAACAAGCGCAGATAAATCACTGAATAAAGTATCGTCGTAACCTTGTGCAAGGCTTTCAAGCTCAAGTGCATTTCTAAATAATTGTTTTGATTGTTCAAAACGAATAAATGGATTTTGACGGCTCGACGCTTTTACTTCTTCTAATTGAATTTTATCAATTTGCTTAGCACGAGATGTCGCTTGCTTTGCTTTTGATGCGTTAGCAGAGAAGCGAGATACGAACTGTTGTAGTTCGGCAATTTGCGCTTTTTTCTTGACGTTATCTGATAATAAACGCTCGCGGGCTTGTGTTGCTGCAAACATGTACTCATCGTAATTACCCGGGTAAATACGTAATTCACCATAGTCGATATCAGCCATATGAGTACATACTGAGTTCAAGAAATGGCGGTCGTGGGAAATAATAATCATAGTGCAGTCACGTTGATTCAAAATATCCTCTAACCACTTGATGGTATAGATATCCAAGTTGTTGGTCGGTTCATCAAGTAACATGATATCTGGCTCGGCAAACAGTACTTGTGCAAGTAGCACACGCAATTTCCAACCTGGTGCAACTTCCGACATCAAACCATAATGTTGCTCGGTTGGAATACCAACACCTAACAGTAATTCACCGGCTTTCGCTTCGGCTGAATAACCGTCCATTTCGGCAAATTGGGTTTCAAGATCAGCAACCAACATGCCTTCTTCTTCACTCATTTCAGGCAAAGAATAAATGCGGTCACGCTCTTTTTTGATATCCCACAGCTCTTTGTGGCCCATAATTACGGTATCAACAACGGTAAATTGCTCGTAAGCAAATTGGTCCTGATTTAGTTTTGCAATGCGCTCATTTGGGTCGTATGAAATATTACCAGCACTTGGTTCTAGCTCACCGCTTAAAATTTTCATAAAGGTTGATTTACCGCAGCCATTAGCGCCGATTAAACCATAGCGATTACCGTCGCCAAACTTAACTGAAATATTTTCAAAAAGTGGCTTTGCACCAAATTGCATGGTGATGTTGTTTGAACTAAGCATTATATATTTTTCATCGAATCAAAATTGGCGGCATTTTAGCACTATCTTATGGCACAACATAGCGATAGCGCGCTTTATTTTAAAGTGACAGTTGGTTATGAAAATGAAAATTAGATAAGGTGCTCAGCACAACTTGGTGATATATAATGCGAGAACAAAACTTCAAGCTCTCCATTAGCTAACATTTTAGTTAGTGCAGTATCAAAGCGCGCCATAAAAGTAGGTGAAACGCTCTGTTTGTTAAAGATAAAATGAATACTTGCTTGTGACAGGAGTAAAGGATGGATAACCACCTGAGGATGGTTTTGTCTTGATATTTCGCTGCAAAGTACAACGTCGTCATCAATCACAATATCGACACGGTTTTTAACTAACATCTCCAAGCGTTTAATTGTTGTTTCTGAAAAAACAAAGCCGTTATACGCTTGTTTTGCACGCTCTAGTTCGTCACCGTACCAACCGGCCAAGTTAACGCCGATCAGCTTACGCTGTTTAATAATTGATTTAAAACTTTTGCTTTGCTTAACGCTGTGGTCGTTTTGTCGATAGGCAAATCGGTTTCGTTCTAGGCGGTAGGTTTTTGAAAAGTAGAAGTCCCGTTCCCGTTCGGGCGTTTTACTGGCGCCAAGGCCAATATCAAAATTACCGATAGTGAGTTCAAATAGGGTTCTACGCTCAGGAAAGCGAATTACGGTAAGCTCACAGCCCATTTGCTCGAGCACTTTTTTCAGCAGTTCTACATCGACACCTGTGGTGCTATCAAACTTAGAAAACTTAACATAGGGATACCAGTCGTTAGTGATCGATAGCGAAAGCGGGGTCTTGCATTCCACAGGTGGTGTTTGTGCACTGAAACACTGACAACTCACTACCAATAACAACAATGACCACCACGCTCTTTGCATAACAACTTATTATTACTTTTGCTAATCGCTAAAGTATAAACCAATCTAACAAAAACGCCTGAGAATGGAATTGGTCCGTTAAAGTGCCCGTTTTACACTTTGCAACGACAATGACAAATTTGGGTAGTGCACTAATTGGCGATCTCGCACGTGCTTATTTACTGCAAATTCATGAAGCTCATTTGCAATCATCGCTTGCGCATTAGAAGACAGCAAATAGTTAACAAATCGCTGCGCATTTTCTTTATTTGGTGCGAATTGACTAATTGCCGCGGCAGTCGCTGAAACGGGCGTTTTGCCATTATAGGTTGTTAAAAAATGCATGCTTAAGCTTGCCGCAACTTCACGGTCCGATGGCTTTTTGCTGTTACGTAGCATGTGATAGTAATAGTGATTTGCGAGCGCATAATCACATTGATTTTTAAATACAGCTCGCAACTGGTCGCGATCGCCGCCAGAAGGGCGTTTTTTTAGAAGCGAAACGTAACTTTTCAGCCACTTTACATCTTGGTTATTACCAATGGCATGCAGTGATTTTTCCATTTGTTGATTGTAGGTATGATTAAAATCACGATTGCAAAGTTTTCCATAAAATTGCTCGCTGTCTAATTCCCGGTATGACGTAATTGCTTCTTCATTTTTTCGAGAAAACAATGCCCTAATTCGTAACGACAATGCGACCCACTTATATTCATCGTCCTCTAATTGAGGCGCGATTGACGACGTTCGAATATTTATTGGCTGTAATAGGTGCTTTACCGATTGAAGTTGTCCTAATTCAGACGTTAGCAAAACATCTACTTGGCTAGTGTCTGCATTTGCAGTGAATTTATTGAGCAATGCTTTTGGCTTTCCATAAACCAAATTTACCCGCACGTTATGCTCTTGTTCAAACGCGGTTATTAAAGGTGAAATAATTTCTGCCTTTCGGAATGAGTATACGTTTACTACAGAATTGGCTAATACCTGTGCAGTTAACGCGAAAAACGAGATAAAAAGGAAAATAACACTTCTTATAAATCGCAATAGTAATTATTATCGTTACCGTGTTTTTAACTAGTTCTAGCGATAAGTCTGTAGATGAAACCTGATTTTTTGCTCATCAATAAATATAAACTTTATTTATTGATATTTCTTATTTATGTGATTGCGTGCATTGCGCTGGCATATTGGTTTGCATCGCAATTACAGCAAAAACAGTCCGAGCAGTGGCAGTTTCAACTTTCAAGCTTTAGTAAAGCTATTGTAAGTAAAAGTGATTATGTAGAGAACTTAATTTCGGGTATCGCGAGCCTATATAGCGCTTCATCAAATGCGTCGAAAGAGCACGTAAAACCCTTAATTGATGACCAAATTAATGGTTTAGCGTTCGATTCAAGCATTGAGTTCTATTATCGCCTGACACCAAGCAATGTTGAATTTGTTGAAGATTATATGCAACAAGTTGGGGCGTTCGACTTTACTATTAGCGATAGTATTAGTTTCTCTAACCAGTATGAAAATTATGTGTTACTGGCTAATTACCCAGAATCTGACTTTGGTCACTTAGTTGGCAGTACAATATCTATTAACAATGACAGTGCTAACGCTTTTATTGTAAAAGAGTGGCTAAACTCTGAGTTTTGGAGCGTTATTCTTAATACCGCTGATGTAAAAACAGTGTCACTCAGGTTTAACATTAAAAGCTTTTTCGACTACATTCATGCATCGGGTGATACACAAAATCAGCACATTACAATTAGTGTAGGTAATCAAGCCATTTATAATTCAGATTGGCAAAACTCATTAGGTTTGTCGTCTATTGAGCCACTAGCGCAACAACGTATCCCATTTTTTGATAAAACACTGGATATTGCTTACTTCAACCCAAGTTACGTGCGCCATAGTCATTACCTTATAAGTGCGGGGCTTTGCACCTTAGCTATTTTATTTGGTTTTGCGCTTTTCATGTATTTAGTCACTATTCGTAATCAATATGCACATATTAACCGCCTTGTGCGTATCAAAACGTATTCATTAAAGAAAACACAGCAAAATTTAGCAGCCACGTCACAACTAAAAGTAAAGGCACTAGAACAGCAATTAGAAACCAAGAAAAAATACAAAACCTTGTTTGTAAATTGTTCCGAAGGACTCTTTTGTTGTAACGATAAAGGCTACATATTAGAGAAGAATCCGGCGTTTATTGATCTGCTTTTACCAGATGACGCAAATAACAATATTTGTGGCCTGATGAGCGAGAAACAAAAGGCTTTATTTTTAGCATGTCAAAACAATCAGTTCGCCAATGAGTTATTTGTGCAAAACAAATTAGGTAAAACATATTGTTTATTGCTGAAAGGACATTGGGTAAAGGATGCAGAGCGCACACTGTTTGATGGGCGCTTGCTCGACATAACCGCAACCAAGCAACATGAAGAGAAACTAAGGTATTAGGTAGAGCACGACGCACTTACCGATTTATTAAACCGACAAGCGTTTTTAGATGGTGTTGGTAATGAACTCACAAGTTGCCAAGGTTGTTATCATCTTTTATACGTTGATCTTGATAGGTTTAAATTGGTTAATGATGGTTATGGACACAATGTAGGTGATGCACTGTTAAAAGCGTTCGCCAGATTACTTCAAAGCGAATTCTCAAGCTATGGTGAAGTAGCGCGTCTGGGCGGCGATGAATTTGCATTGTTTATAGCACAAAAGCGTTTAAATATTTCAATTGAGAATATGCTTGAGCGACTGACTTACGCCATACATCAATTACGAAAACAACAAACCGCATATCAATGTATAACAGCAAGTATTGGCGTGCGCACTATTGCGGCGCCGTGTGAGTTATGCCCAGAACAATTATTACATGAAGCCGATCTTGCTATGTATCGTGCGAAACAAATGGGGCGAGATCAGTATTCTTTTTATAATGATGAACTTGCTATCGCAAACCGTCGTAAACGTGAAATTGAAACTTTTTGCAGCAGCGATAGTTACCTATCGGCAATTAGATTGGTGTACCAGCCAATTTACTGTTTAATGTCAAATCGCCTTTTAGGCTTTGAAGCATTACTTAGAGTACACGACGATAAACTTGGTACTATTTCACCGCTTG
This sequence comes from Pseudoalteromonas sp. MMG024, assembly GCF_021654175.1. Taxonomy (NCBI): domain Bacteria; kingdom Pseudomonadati; phylum Pseudomonadota; class Gammaproteobacteria; order Alteromonadales; family Pseudoalteromonadaceae; genus Pseudoalteromonas; species Pseudoalteromonas sp. MMG024. Next base: position 11,633 of record NZ_JAKFZO010000002.1, on the reverse strand, counting down.
AGTTTGTGCCTATTATTGAAGATATGGCCAAAATATCTGATGTAGGACTACACGTTGCGAAATTAGCCGCACACTTTTGTGCTAGTGTTAATCTAGATACATCAAATCAACTTTTTGTAAATGTTAATGTTTCTCCAAAGCAGTTAAAAAACAACGAATTACTTAACTGGCTCGAGTCACAAAACGTCGTTTCCAGGTCACTGTTACAACTTGAAATTACCGAGTCTGCAATGATGGAAAATCAGGCTGATATTATACCCATACTAGAATGTATATCAGATGCAGGGTATCACTTACTCATTGATGATTTTGGTACAGGATACAGTTCATTGGCTAGATTAAAGGCTCTGCCACTAAATGGCTTGAAGATTGACCGCTCGTTTGTTAATGATTTATCAAGTGAAGCTGGCTTACAAATTGTAAAAGCAGTATGTGCCATTGCAAAAGCGTTAAACTTAACCATTGTTGCAGAAGGTGTTGAGAACACCAATCAGCAAAGTACGTTGATCGATTTACACGTAGATAAAGTACAAGGGTATTTATTCAGTAAACCGCTAGAGTGTAAAGACGCGACTGAGCTGGTTAACACACAACAATACCGCCAAATAGCATAAGGAAATTCGATGTCGCATTCACATCATCACCACCATCATCATAGCGGCGATAACAAATTGTCGCTTGCCGTGGTGATTAATGTACTGCTGACTGTAGCGCAGATTATTGGTGGCATTTTGTCTGGCAGTATGGCGCTTGTTGCTGATGCACTTCACAATTTAAGTGACGCAGGTGCCATTGTTATTGCAATTATTGCGCGGCGAATCGCAAGAAAACCAGCCAACAGCGTAATGTCATTTGGCTATAAACGCGCTGAGATCCTTGGTGCTTTGATCAATAGCACTATTTTAATATTAGTTGGCTGTTACCTAATTTTTGAAGCGTTTAGTCAATTTTTAAATCCATCGCCAGTTGATGGCTAGATTGTTGTTTACATCGCGGCAATTGCGTTGGTGATTGACGTTGCTACAGCGTGGCTTACATACCAAGCTGGAGCAAAGGACAATGTAAATTTAAAAGCGGCGTTTATTCACAATTTATCAGACGCTTTAGCGTCACTTGTTGTAATCATTTCAGGCACATTAATTATTTTATATCAATGGTATATTATTGATTTAATCGCCACCATATTAATTTCTGTGTATGTACTTTACCATGGCGCTGATTATGCGAAGCAAAGTGTTATTATCTTGATGCAAGGCACACATGCTGATGTCGATGTTGATAGTGTGCATTCAGCAATCTTAGAACAAGATAATGTGTCAGCAGTTGACCATTTGCACGTGTGGCAGTTGGACGACACAACCCTTCATCTTGAGGCCAGCATTACACTGAGTAATGATGATTTGCAGTCAGTCAAAGACATGTTAGCTAAACGGTTTTCTATCACACATTCGACAATCGAAACCTTGCCTTGTACACAATCCTTTAAAGGCTGTTATTTAACACAGTAGCGGCACGTTTTCGCTATCTTTACTTGTTAAACTTTCTTTGTATGGAAAGTTTAACGGCCTAAAAATTCATAACTACCTAATATCACGTTAAAAATATTGAAAGTTCATAATGCATAAGTGATAATGCAAATCACTCTCATTACATGAATTTAATAATGTTTCGTTTTGGTGTTTATTTATATTTTCTATTGTCAGCTGGGGTGTGTTTCGCCAGCACCGTTGGTAAGTCTCACGAATTTTTTCATTCAATTAAACTTAAAAAAGACCAATATATAACCGGAGAATTCTCGTTTTCACAGCCCTTTATTAAAGCAGAGTTAATTGACGAAAATGAACGTCTAGTGCGAGTGTTAGCTAAGCAGCAGAGCACCTTTAAACTGTATTTATTAGCACAGGCGGACCATCTCTTTAAAGTACGTGTAACCAGTGCTAATAAAAATCTAGCAACGATTAACCTCTCTGACCCTATTTCACAACCTGCTGTGTCAGATAATGAAACGTTACTTAGTCCCATCATGCAATCGTTAGTAACAAGGCTAAAAGGTAATAACAAGGTCAAGGTGGTAGATGATTTTTGGCGAAATGTTGAAAAAGAGGGCACACCTTTAGTCGAATACGAGCAAACTGATGCGCTTGTAACATTTTTGTGGCGCGGCGCGCGTCATAATGTACGACTATTCGGCGCGCCTTTTGGCAGTCATCAAGATTTAGAAAAAATAGAAGGCACTGATATTTGGTTTAAAACGTATCGTTTACCAACAGACAGTTTGATTTCATATCAATTGGCACCGGATGTGCCGCATGTACCTAATCAACCTCGCGCTTCGCGAATTGCCATAATGGCCACCAAACAACAAGACCCGCTTAACCCGTTTATATGGCAATTTGAAGGTACCGATAAATACGCAACACATTCAATTTTAACATTAAAAGATACAAAACATTCGCCGTATTTACGCGATGTTTCTGAACATGTTTATAGCTTGACGCAGTATAATATTGCGAGCATTCGTCTTAACAACACACGTGATATCGCCATATACAAACATAAAGATGCAACACCACAATCACCAACAATTTTGTTTTTCGACGGAAAAAATTATCAGTCAAAACTAAAAGTACCCAATACGCTAACCAACTTAGTAAACGACAAAAAAATTCCTCCTGTTAATGCGGTATTTGTAAGCAATGTATCTAGAAAAACCAGAGGCCAAGAGTTACCACCAAATCCAGATTTTGCATGGTTTATGGCAAATGAACTTATGCCTTGGCTGACAAAAAAAGGATTATCACCAAGTGCACAAAACACGGTTTTATCGGGCTCTAGTTTCGGTGGCCTCGCGTCAATGTATGTTGCAATGCAATACCCTGATGTATTTGGCAATGTGTTAAGTCAATCTGGTTCATTTTGGTGGTCGCCACGTGAAGGGAGTAAAGAGCAAACAGAACCGCAGTGGCTAACGCGTAAAATCGCTCGCGATAACTACAAAAAACTGTCGATTTACATGAATGCAGGAGTATTTGAAACAGGTTATTTCACAATTGATATTCTGGAAAGTAATCGCCATTTGCGTGATGTACTCAACGCAAAAGGCTATACGGTAAAGTATCACGAGTTCTCAGGGGGGCACGATTCTTATGTTTGGCGTAATGAATTGGCTGATGGACTGATTTATTTATTAACAAACAGGAAGATAATAAACGATGAGGTTAAATAAGCTTGCAGCATTTGTCAGTACATTACTCGTTAGTAATTACGTGTATGCGGACGACGCTCAAATTAATGATGTAATTGTAGTGACAGCAACGCAAAGTGAACAAACATTACTTAATGCACCAGCCTCGGTGAATGTTATTGATTTTGAAGAAATCATCAAGATCCCAGCAACGGATATTACAACCAGCCTACAAGACGTAGTCGGGGTTAATGTACGCCGTTCTGGAAATGGTGAAGCATCCGTTAGTCTACGAGGGTTAGACCCGAGCTACACATTGTTACTGGTTAACGGCAAGCGAGTGAATTCACGCGAGGCATTAATTAGAGGCTCGTTTGATTTTTCGAGCATACCAATGACGGCAATCGAACGTGTTGAAATTGTTCGCGGCCCAATGTCAGCTATTTACGGTAGTGAAGCCATTGGTGGTGTAATTAACGTCATTCTAAAAGAAGCAAACAATGAATGGCAAACCAATGGTAATATTGACTACAGTACGCCAATCGATGGCGGCGGCGAGCTAGCACGAGTTGGTGTGTTTTCAAGTGGTGCTTTGATAGATGATAGAGTTTTAGCGACGTTCGGCGTTAACTGGAGCGATCGCAACCCTTGGCAACCAGATGATTCTGACTATGGAATTACCTCTAAGACAGAAAAACAACAACGTGCAGGCGTAAATACGAGTGTGTTATGGCATGTCACATCGCAAGATACGTTAAGCGCGAACCTTGAATACTTAGAAGAAGATAAAAGTTATAATTTATGGCAAGCGCCTGATGGCGCGTATGTCGCTAACTTTTATGAGAGTGAACGCGTTAATTTTGGTGTTAATTATGCGCGAGAATGGCAGTGGGGAAACAGTGAGTTTAACTACTATTTTGAGCAAACAGATATTCAAGAAGATAACGCTCGCTTAGCATTAACAACGGGAACGCAAACAAATCACAATGTAGATGGTCGAGCAGTATTTGGAAGCGAAAATCATTTGATCACAACGGGTTTTGATGTTTCTGATAATACACTAAGTCACCCTAGAGACTACGCAAAAGAAACCTCAAATACTCAGTTTGCAGCCTACATACAAGATGAATGGGCGCTTTCTGACGAAATGACCGCAACGTTTAGCGGGCGTGTTACCGATCACAGTGAGTTTGGGTCACATTTTAGTCCACGTGCGTATTTAGTGTATAACGCCAACAGTGGTTTAACGTTAAAAGGCGGTGTAGGTATAGGCTTTAAAGCACCCGCAATGTGGCGCAGTAGTGCTGATTTTGCAACGATAAGTTGTGGTGGGCGCTGTGTATTAGTTGGTAATCCCGATTTAGAACCTGAAAAGTCGGTGAGTTATGAGCTATCAGCAAGTTATCAAACTGATTTTGGCTTTGTTAGAGCAACTGTATTCAATAATGAGATTGAAGATATGATTGCACGCGATACCAGTACATTTGTCGGTGTAACGCCAGATAATGAGCCAATGATCCAACATATCAATATCAATGAAGTGACGACCAAAGGCATTGAGTTCGATGTGCTTTGGCAGGTACTTGATACGTTAGATCTTAGTTTTAACTACAGCTATATTGATAGTGAAAACAAAAGTGACAACCTACCGTTAATTAAAACGCCAAAACAACAAGCAAATACAAAATTAAATTGGCAAGTTATTGAGTCACTCAGTACCTATGTCAATCTGAACTATATTGGTGAACAGTATATTGAAATGGCACCAACATGGCAGAAAACACCTGCCGATGGTTATGTCATGGTTGACTTAGGAAGCAGTTTTAAACTGTCGCAAACAATCGCTTTTAGGGTTGGTATTACCAATTTATTCGATAAACGGATTGACCAAGACGCATTTGATTATGGATACGCCGAGGTAGGCAGAAGCGTTTTCGCAGGTGTAGATTTTAGCTTTTAAACTAAAACGTGGTGCGTTAAAGCGCACCACTTTCGTTGTTGTTTAGGGTATTAACTTGTTGCTTAGTTTCCCATGCGCCAATTGTAATAAAACAGTAGCAAAGTAGCTCTAAACCTTCTTGAATAATGGTTTTTACGACAAAGGCGTCTTGGCTTACAACATCGCGCCAAAAGCTACCAGTACCAAAAATACGGCTAAAAATAATCAATACAATCACACCTACGATTACCTTGTTCATGGCAGGTACTCGCAGTAAGTTAACAAACTCGGTAAAGCCGCTTTTTCCGCGCTTTGAAAACAAAGCTAATGTAATAAGCGTTGTAAACATGGCAGGGTAAAACCAAAAACCATGGGTAATTTTATCAAACCAAAAGTCACACTCTCGTATTAAAAGGGCGGTAAAAAAGCCAAATACAAGTAAGCTACCGGCACCAACGTTTGGTGCCTTTATCATTTTGTAAAAGCACAGATTAATACAAACAAGTGCTAAGCCTTGCAAGGTTTCGGTAAACGAAAGTTCAGGAATACCTTGTAAGAAATAATAATCTAAGCGAATGCTGACATTAACAATAAGACAGACAGCGATGATTGCGATTATGTAGTATAAATTCCATTTTATTACTGCATTATTTGTTTTTTGTGATGTCACAGAGACTAAAGTATTCACAATTAGCGTTCCTGCTATTAGTACGTAGCAGGAGTGTAGGCCTAGAATTTAACGTGGTAAATATTACTTATGTAAGTCTTCGTCTAAAAGTGTAAGGGTCTGTAAGAAAAGGTTAAAGTAAGGTTAATAATGTAGCAATGTAAACCCGATTACTACATTAATCTAACCTTGTTAATAATTACACTAATTTACGCTGAAATAGTGCAACGGCTTGTTGATACATTTGTATTGCAAGTGAAGCGTCGTAACGTTCACCTTCGTCGCGCATAAACGCGTGTTGCGCATTAACTTCTTGCCACTGAAAATTAATACCAGTTTGTTGGCAGGCTTGATAAATTTTTATACGTCCATCCACTGGAACATGTGGGTCTTGCTTGCCAAAGATAAAGTGAATTTCGCCTTTAATATCTGACATCCGTTCTAGCGAATTATTACCTGCTTTCGCTGGCAATGTATCACTATGAATATCCGTCGCATACAAACAAAATGCCGCTTTAATATTAGGGTTTAACGCTGCGCGATAGGCAAGGTGGCCGCCAATACACACGCCCATTGCGCCAACATTACCAGTGCAATTAGGTAATGCATTTGCAAACTCAATCAAAGCAGCTGTATCACTATCATGCGATTCAAGAGGCTTATTCCATTTATCTTGATTACCTTTATCTTTACCCGCGTCATCGTAGGCAAGTACGGTACCGATTGGGTTTAGCTCGTGAAATACCTCAGGCACTAAAACATGAAACCCATGGCTCGCTAAAATGGCAGCAGAACGGGCTATTGGCGCAGTTTGTTGAAAAATCTCGGAATAAAAAATGATGCAAGGATAGCTGCCAGATTCAACAGGAGAATAACGGTAAGTGCGCATAATACCTGTTGCAGTTTTTATATCGTGCTGGTGGTTTGAAATGATCATAGTAAGTTTAACAATTGAATTTGAATAGAATTGTAATTTTTTCTCACTACAATTGCATATGAATTTAATTAACGAATAGGCTTTTCAAGTTCGCTAAAACCATCATTTAGGGTATCAATTTTACTTTGCAATAAGGCTTGTGCATCGTAAATAACTTGGTTGTAAAAGGCGGCACCTAGTTCCTTTGCAATAAAGTCTAATAGAAAATCGGCATCAAATTGGCCTAGTTCAACGTCAAGTTCTTTATCAAAGTAATCTTGCAGTTTGCTAATGCACTGTTGTTTATCGTGTTGGTTTAGTTTTATGGTCATAGTTGGCTATGTTTGTAACTGTATGGCTGTTAATACTAAAGCGTGTTGCTCGTTACTGTCTATTGTTGGATCAGATTTTTGCCATTTAGCCAAAAGTAAGTAGTTGTAGTGTTTGTATTCTTTTTAAACACTTAATTAAAACGTATAAATTCTGCACAAACATCATGCATTCAGACGTAAAATTGTGTATTTAGTCGCAAACGGGTGTGTTTTCATGCATAGATGTTTAGAATAAATAAAAATAATTATCATTAATGAAAAGTGAGATAGCTATGTGTGTCGTGCGCGTAAGGTTGGCCTTAGCCTTTATCGTTTTATCTTTTAACACTTCGTTGCTAACAGCAAAGGAAATTGCCGTTGATTTAATTTACCCCCAAGTAAATCAATTCTCAGAGCAACTGTCGCTGTCGGGCACGATTAAATCAAAGCAAGAAGCCAAAGTCACGGTATTACAACAAGGTGTTGTGGCGAAGCTATTTGTTGAGGCCGGCGACCACGTAAGCGCTAGTGATACATTACTTGAATTAAACAGCAGTATTGCAAAGGCCCAGTATCAGCAAGCGTTAGCAAGCGTAGAGGCAAGCGAAATAGCTTATCAAGAAGCACAGCGTCTTTACCAAGAAGTAATTAAACTGTCAAAGCAACAGGTGGTTGCAAAAACATTAATTGCTGAGCGCAAAGCAACACGTGCAAAAGCGTTAGCTTCTCTGTCTCAAGCAAAGGCATTGCTTGCTGAGCGAAAAGAAATTGTAAATCGACATACGCTTCGTGCGCCATTTTCAGGTGTTATTGTTAATCGTTTTGCGGAGGTGGGTGAATGGGTAACGCCACAAGCCACTGTTTTTTCGTTAGTTGCAAATGACAAATTACGACTTGAACTTGAAATTCCACAAGAATATTACGCTAATTTTAAGCAAACGAATTTAGTTGCTAACATCACGCCAGATTTACAACACGCAAGCCAATTTAAAGCCAGTATTTCTAATGTAGTTGGTGCAACAAGTGAATTATCACGTACCTTTAAAGTATTTATTGATATTGATAAATCAATCGCACTCATTCCGGGTATTTCAGCAACGGCAACAATAGCACTCCAGCAATCAGCACAAGAAAAACTATGGCTGCCAAAAACTGCATTAAAGCACCATCCAGATGGTGGATACAGTGTGTTTTCTGTGACCGACAATGTAGCTAAGCGGCATATCGTTAATGTGATTGCAGAACAAGCAGAACGCATTGCCGTCACGAACGCACCGAGTAATCATGCGTTTGTAATGAGTGGTGTTGAAGCGCTTAGCGATGGTTTAAAAGTAACGGTCAGCTCAGTTAAGGGAAGTGCGCAATGATCACAGCGGCAGTAAAACGCGGCACGTTAGTTGCGGTTTGTGTAATGATCACCAGCATATTGGGATTAGTAACCGCGCTTAACATTCCGGTGCAAATGATCCCCGATCTTGAAGTCAGAACTATAACTGTGCAAACCGGTTGGCCTGGAGCGACACCACAGGATGTAGAAAAAGAAATCATAATTGAACAAGAACGCTATTTACGCGGCCTTGCAAACCTGTCACGGATGGTGTCTTACAGCGAAATGGGCTCTGCCAGCATTGAATTAGAGTTTCCATTTGGTGTTGATGCTAACGATGCACTTATTCGAGTTAATAACGCGCTAAGTCAAGTTCCTGCATACCCAGAAAACGTTGACCAACCGCGACTGTTTTCAAGCTCGTTTTCTGGCAATGCGTTTATGTATTTTACGCTTAAACCTTTAGCGGGTAACCCACTTGAGTTAGATGTCGATTTGCTACGCGACTTTGCTGAAGACTATGTACGACCGCGCATGGAAAGTGTCTCGGGTGTATCAGAAGTGCGAGTGGGCGGCGGTGCACAAAGGCAAATTCAAATTAAAGTGAATGCACACCGATTAGCACAACGAGGGATTAGTTTACCAGAATTAAGAACCGCAATTCGTAGCCGTAACAAAGATGCCTCAGCGGGTGATATTGAATCAGGCACAAGCCGTTATTTGCTGCGTGTAGTCTCGCGCTTTGAAAGCTTAAACGAGTTAGAAAACCTGATTATTGCACGTAAAAATGGTGCAAATATTTTGCTAAAAGAAGTGGCTAGCGTAACGCTTGACCATTTTGAAACACGTGGCATGTCTTTTTCCGATGGCGAACGTACATTAAGTTTATCGGTGCGCCGTGAAAGTGGCTCAAACGTATTAGCAATTAAAGATGCGATGTTACCGATTGTCGCTGAGCTCAATCAGCAATTGCTGAGTCAAAATGGCTTAGAGTTAAAATTAATGAGTGATGACGTTAAATATGTGCGCAGCTCGTTAAAAAATGTTTGGGTAAATTTGGCGTTAGGTGGCTTGCTTGCAACCTTAGTCATGTATTTTTTCTTGCGTTCAGGTCGCGCCACATTGGTGGGTATTATTGGTATTCCACTTTGTACCATCGCTGCGTTTTTAGCGCTGAGTTTATTTGGCCGAACCATTAATGTTATTTCTCTTGCTGGTGTGGCATTTGCAATTGGTATGACGGTGGATAATACCATTGTAGTGCTAGAGGCGATTGTGCAAGCAAAGGTTAATGGCACCAGTAAACGTGACGCCGCAATTAACGGGGTAAAAGAAGTGTGGCCAGCGGTACTTGCATCAACCGCAACAACCGTTATGGTATTTGCGCCAATTTTATTTGTGCAGCAAGAAGCCGGTCAGCTTTATTCTGATATTGCTATCGCGATTTCAGGTGCCATTATCGCGTCTATGTTGGTTGCGATATTTATTGTTCCTACGGCTATTGCCAATATAGGTAAAAAACAAGAGCTCAGTGAAGGTAAGCAGCTACAACTGTCAAACAAGTGGCTAAAACCAGCAGCGTGGTTGAGCAAATCAACAAAACGCGCGCGTATTGCTGTTGCCATTTTCGTTGTAGGTATTTTGGGTAGTGCACTGTGGTTTATGCCTGCGGCAGAATATTTGCCTGAAGGAGAAGAACCAAAAGCGTTTTCTATGATGATTGCGCCGCCAAGTTACAACTTATCTGAAATGCAAAAAATTGGCAAAGAATTACGGGAATATTTTGATGGGTATATTCACGCCGATAGCGCCGATTTTATTGCCGGTAAAGAGACGATGCCACCGCTTGATTATTACTCTATGTCGGTGTCGGTAGGGCGTATTTGGTTTTTAAGCGCACCGGTAAATCCAGACCATATCAATCAAATGATGGAAGCGGTAACCGATAAATTCCGCTCTTATCCGAATATGCGTGCATTTAGTTCGCGCGGTTCAATTATCTCAAGTAATGATGGCGGTACGCGTGCGGTAGCAGTGGATATTGCGGGCAGTAATATTATTGATTTATACGGCGCGGCAGAAGCCGTTTATGAGCAAGCCAATGTGGTGTTTGATAAGCCACAAATAAACTCAGATCCCGGCTCATTAGCGCTTGAGCAGCCGCTAGTTGAAATTAAACCGCGTTGGCAGCGCTTAGCCGAACTAGGTATTAATAACAGTGACTTTGGCTATGCAATTGCGGCAATGAGCGATGGTGCTTATGTAGACGAGTTTATTCTAAACGATGACAAAATTGACATGTTTTTGTTTAGCGGTGCTGGCAATCGCCAAAATATGGGGGAGCTTGCCAGCTCTCCAATAGTAACGCCTTCGGGTAATATTTTACCGCTTCACGCTTTGGCTGATTTAACTAATTCAAATAACAGTAACTCAATTCGTCGTGTTGATGGTAATCGTACTGTGACTGTGTACATTATTCCGCCGCGAGATGTTGCGCTAGAAACAGCGGAACAATTAGTGCGCAATGAATTGTTACCAGCGCTCTGGCAGCAAGGTAAAATCGCACAAGGCATAAAAGTGAATATTAGTGGCGCAGCTGACCAATTGGAAGCAACGAAAGAGGCACTTTCAAGTAATTTTATTATTGCCTTGGCACTGAGTTACTTATTATTGGTAGCCATATTTACACATTGGCGCTATCCGTTATTTATTTTGGCAACAGTACCATTAGGCATGGCGGGCGGCCTATTAGGCCTTGTGCTTGTTAATGGGGTAAATAGCGTATTAGGCAGTATTGGGTTAACTAGTTATCACCAACCGTTTGATATGATCACCATGTTAGGCTTTTTAATTTTGCTTGGCACTGTGGTTAACAATCCAATTCTTATTGTTGATCAAACCCGCCGTTTTGTTATTGAACAGGGGTTAAGTGTAAAGCAGGCAGTCGAACAAGCTCTTGAAAAACGCTTAATGCCCATTCTTATGTCTACTGCTACTACGTTATTTGGCCTAGCGCCACTTGTGTTAATCCCAGGGGATGGCACGGAGCTTTACCGCGGGGTAGGTGTGATTGTAATGAGTGGTATTTTGGTTTCTACAATGCTTACGCTGACATTCTTACCTGCATTACTTGTTGCTGTGGTAAAAGAAAAACAATAACGCATTTGCGTAATTGTGCTGTATTTATAAAAGGCCCGAGTTTTAAGGGCCTTTTTTTGTGCTTTGCAATTGGTTTAATGTTCGTTAACAGGTAAAGTTTAAAATATACCAAGCTAGCTATCTAAAACCT